>NZ_VCKZ01000377.1 GCF_005889745.1 Actinomadura geliboluensis | reverse complement strand
GGCGGGGGGAACCGTCCCGCTTCGAAAGCTTTTCGAAACTCTTCGAGCTTGCCGTTGCCGTGGAACTCTAAGAAAGGGCCACCCCAGGGTCAAGGCTTCGCCGCCCGTTGACCTAAATGAAATGTTGAGAAGTGGATCCGGGGGGCTAGGAGCGAGCGAAACATTGCGATACTGTTCGCAATCGTTTCCTCGGGGAGGAGTGAAGCGTGCCCGTGCGCACCACCGATGAGATGCCGGACCCGCCGGCCCGGCCCACCCTGGCGCTGATCGCGTCGGAGGCGGGGGTCTCCCCCGCCACGGTCTCCAAGGTCCTGAACGGCCGCACCGACGTGGCCGCCGCGACCCGCGAGCGGGTGGAGGCGCTGCTGCGCACCCACAACTACCCGGGCCCGGGCGGCTCCCGCCGGGCCCGCAGGTCCGGCCTGATCGACCTGGTCCTCGCCGGCCTCGACAGCCCGTGGGCGGTGGAGATCCTGCGCGGCGTGGAGGCCGAGTGCGCCGAGCACGGCACCGGCGTCGTCGTCTCGCTCGTCCGCGACGACGACGCCCGGCCGCCGAGCTGGCAGAACCTGCCCGCGCTGCACCACAGCGACGGGGTCATCCTCGTGACGTCGCGGATGACGCGCCGCCACCGCGAGCAGCTGGAGCGGGCCGGTGTCGGCCTCGTCCTGGTCGACCCGGTGAACCTGCCGGACAGCGACATCGCCAGCGTCGGCGCCACCAACTGGGCCGGCGGCCTCGCCGCCACCGAGCACCTGATCGAGCTCGGCCACCGCCGCATCGCGATGATCGGCGGCCCCGCCGACATGCTCTGCACCCAGGCCCGCCTGGACGGCTACCGGACGGCGCTGGAGCGCGCCGGGATCGAGGTCGACAAGGACCTCGTCCGCTACGGCGACTTCCACCACCAGGGCGGGTTCGCCCGCACCCGCGAGCTGCTGGAGCTGCCGGTGCCGCCGACCGCGGTGTTCGCGGGCAGCGACGAGCAGGCCATGGGCGCCTACCAGGCGGCCCGGCTGGCCGGGCTGCGCATCCCCGAGGACCTCAGCGTCGTCGGTTTCGACGACCTGCCCACCTGCGAGTGGCTCTCGCCGCCGCTGACGACCGTCCGGCAGCCGCTGGAGGAGATGGGCCGCGTCGCGGCCCGCACCCTGCTGCAGCTGCTGGACGGCCGCCCGCCGCTGACCCCGCGCGTGGAGCTGGCCACCGACCTGCGTGTCCGCGCCTCCACCGCGCCGCCGCCCCCCACCCCGCCGGTCCACACGGAGGAACGATGACCGAAGCCGTCCCGGCCGCGAGCGCGACCCGCGAGCCCTGGCAGGACCGCGAGTCGCCGGTCGCCGAGCGGGTCGCCGACCTGCTGGCCCGGATGACGCCGGAGGAGAAGGCGGGGCAGCTCGCCGGGTTCTGGGCGATGCCCGCCGAGCCGGGCGAGCCGGTGGCCCCGATGGAGGACGACTCGCACGAGACCGCCCCGGCGCTCGCGGACGTCGTCGACCGCGGCCTCGGCCAGCTCACCCGCGTGTTCGGGACCGCTCCCGTCCCGGCCGCCGAGGGCGTCGCGCGGCTCCGCGAGCTGCAGGGCCGGGTCGCCGCCGGCAACCGGTTCGGCATCCCGGCGATCGCGCACGAGGAGTGCCTCAACGGCTTCATGACGTGGGGCGCGACCGTGTTCCCGAGCCCGCCCGCGTGGGGCGCCGCCTTCGACGCCGAGCTCGTCGGCGAGATGGCCGCCGCGATCGGGGCGAGCCTGCGCGCGGCCGGCGTGCACCAGGGCCTCGCGCCCGTGCTGGACGTGGTCCGCGACGCGCGCTGGGGCCGGACGGAGGAGTGCATCGGCGAGGACCCGTACCTCGTCGGGGTCCTCGGCACGGCCTACGTGCGGGCCATGGAGGGGGCCGGCATCGTCACGACGCTGAAGCACTTCGCCGGCTACTCCGCCTCCCGCGCGGGCCGCAACATGGCGCCGGTGGCGATCGGGCCGCGCGAGTTCGCCGACGTCGTCCTCGAACCGTTCGCCATGGCGCTGCGCGCCGGCGCCCGCTCGGTCATGCACTCCTACACCGACGTGGACGGCATGCCCTCCGCCGCCGACGAGCGGCTGCTGACCGGGCTGCTGCGCGGCGAGCTGGGCTTCACCGGCACCGTCGTGGCCGACTACTTCGGCATCTCGTTCCTGGAGACCCGGCACCGGGTGGCCGGGTCGCGGGGCGGGGCCGGCGCCCTCGCGCTGCGCGCCGGGATCGACATGGAGCTGCCGACGGTCCGCTGCTACGGCGAGCCGCTGATCGAGCTGGTCCGGTCGGGCGCCGTCCCCGAGGAGCTGCTGGACCGGGCGGCGGGCCGGGTGCTGGCGATGAAGGCCGAACTCGGCCTGCTGGACGGCGTGCCCGGTGACGACGTGCCCGGTGATGACGTGCCCGACGACGGGGACGCGCGGGCCCTCGATCTCGACCCGCCCGAGCACCGCGCGATCGCGCGGCGGCTGGCCGAGGAGTCGGTGGTGCTGCTCGCCAACGACGGCGTGCTGCCGCTGCGCTCGGGCGACGGCGTCGTGGTGGCGGGGCCGCTCGCGGAGGACCCGTTCGGGATGATGGGCTGCTACACCTTCCCGGCCCATGTCGGCCGCCAGCATCCCGAGCTGCCGCTCGGCGTGGAGATCCGCACCGTCGCGGACGCGCTGCGCGCCGAGCTGCCCGGCGTCCGGGTGGCGGGCTCGAAGGACGTGTTCGTCGCCGACGACGCCGACATCGAGGCGGCGGCCACCGCGGCCGCGGACGCCGAGGTGTGCGTGCTCGTGCTCGGCGACCGGGCGGGGCTGTTCGGCCGCGGCACCTCCGGGGAGGGCTGCGACGCCGAGACGCTCGCGCTGCCGGGGCGGCAGGCGGAGCTGGCCGAGGCCGTGCTGGACACCGGCACGCCCACGGTCCTCGTGATGCTGAGCGGGCGCCCCTACGCGATCGAGGGGCTCGCCGACCGCGCCGCCGCCGTCGTGCAGGCGTTCTTCCCGGGCGAGGAGGGCGGCCCGGCGGTCGCCGGCGTGCTCGCCGGGCGGGTCGACCCGTCCGGGCGGATGCCGATCAGCGTGCCGCGCCGGGCGTCCGGCCCGCCGGTCACGTACCTGCGGTCGCCGATGGACGGCGGGCACGACTGGAGCGCCGTCGACCCGGTCCCGCTGTACCCGTTCGGCCACGGCCTGACCTGGACGACGTTCGAGTACTCCGGCCTGGAGGTCGGCGAGCGCGCGGCCACCGACGGGACGGTCACGGTCAGCGCGGCGGTCCGCAACACCGGCGACCGCGCGGGCACGGAGGTCGTCCAGCTGTACCTGTCCGACCCGGTCGCGTCGGTGGTGCGGCCGGTGCGGTGGCTGGCCGGGTGGGCCCGGGTGCGGCTGGAGCCGGGCGAGGCGGCCCGGGTCGCGTTCGAGGTGCACGCCGACCGGACCTCGTTCACGGGCGCCGACCTGCGGCGCGTCGTCGAGCCCGGCACCGTCGGGGTCGAGGTCGGGCGGTCGAGCGCGGACCTTCCGCTGCGCGGCTCGTTCACCCTGGACGGGCCCGTCCGGGAGCTCGGCACCGACCGGGTCATGACCGTGCCCGTGGAGGTGACGCCGCTGTGACCCGGTTCCTGAACCCGGTGCTGCCGGGCTGCCACCCCGACCCGTCGGTCTGCCGCGTGGACGGCGACTTCTACCTCGTGACGTCCACGTTCGAGTGGTTCCCCGGGCTGCCGGTGTTCCACAGCCGCGACCTGGTGCACTGGCGGCAGATCGGGCACGCGCTCGACCGGCCCGATCAGCTGCCGCTGGACGGGGTGCCCGCGTCCGGCGGCCTGTACGCGCCGACCCTGCGCCACCACGACGGCACCTTCTACCTGGTGTGCACCCTCGTGGACGGGACGGACTGGTCCGGGCACTTCGTGATGACCGCGTCCGACCCGGCGGGGCCGTGGTCGGACGCGCACCGGCTGGACGGCGCGGGCATCGACCCGTCGCTGTTCTTCGACGACGACGGCCGCGCCTGGTGCACCGGCACGCGGCTGACCGGCCGGTACGAGGGGCACACCGAGATCTGGCTGCGCGAGTTCGACCCGGCGGCCCTGGCGCTGACCGGCGACGAGCACGTGATCTGGGACGGCGCGGTGAAGGGGTCGATCTGGTCGGAGGGCTCCCACCTCTACAAGATCGGCGGGCGGTACCACCTGCTCACCGCGGAGGGCGGCACGGCGCTCGACCACGCCGTGATGATCGCGAGCTCGGACTCGGTGACCGGCCCGTACGAGGGCAGCCCGCGCAATCCGGTGCTGACCCACCGGAACTTCGGAACCGGCCACCCCATCGTCGGCACCGGGCACGCCGACCTGGTCGAGACGCCGGACGGCGAGTGGTGGATGGTGCTGCTGGCGATGCGCCCGCACCGCGGCGACCGGTGCGTCCTCGGACGCGAGACCTTCCTGGCCCCGCTCGCCTGGGAGGACGGCTGGCCGGTCACCGGCGGGCGCGTCGAGCCGAGCCACCCGGTCCCGTCGCTGCCGCCGCACCCGTGGCCGGCCGTCCCGCGAAGCGGGCAGTTCGACGGCCCGGAGCTCGGCCCGGAGTGGAACATGCTGCGGCCGCCGCGCGAGCGGTGGTGGAGCCTGTCCGAGCGGCCGGGGCACCTGCGGCTGCGCGTCCGGCCGGAGAGCCTCGCGGACGTCGCCAACCCGTCGTTCGTCGGCCGGCGCCAGCAGCACCACGACTTCGCCGCCTTCACGGCGCTGGACTTCGTCCCGGCCGACGAGGAGTGGGCGGGGCTCGCGCTCGTGCAGAACAACGACTTCCACGTCCTGCTGGTGTCGGCGGCCCAGGGCGTGCTGCTGGTGAAGCGCGAGCAGGGCGTCGAGACAGTGCTCGCCATGGCGCCTCCCGCTCCGGGACGGGTCGGGCTCGGTTTCGAGGCCCACGGGCGCTGGTACCAGGCGTCCTACAGCGCGGAGCCGGGCATCTGGACACCGCTCGGCGACCCCGTGGACGGCGACATCCTGACCAGCCAGGTCGCGGGCGGCTTCACAGGCGCCTACATCGGCCTCTACGCCACGTCCAACGGGCGGGCGAGCGGGAACCACGCCGACTTCGCCTGGTTCGAGTACACCCCGCTCCCGGACGCGCCCTAAAGCAGCAGCGCGGGGTCGGCGATCACGCGTTCCACCACCAGGCCGGCGGCGCCGAGGACGGCGGCGCCCTCGGCGAGGCCGGAGACCTCGACCGGCGGGACGCCCCGCCGCAGCGATCCGGAGCCGCCCGCGAGGACGTCCTGGAGCGGGGGCCGCACCCACGCGGCCAGCGGCGAGAACACGCCGCCGAGGACGATCGTGTCGGGGTCGATCAGGTTGACGACGGAGGCGAGCGCGCCGCCGAGTGCCCGCCCGGCCCGCGCCACCGCGCCGAGCGCGGCGGCGTCGCCCGCCTCCAGCCGCTCGACGAGCCGCCCGACCGAGCCGCCGGGCCCGCCGGCGGGCCGCGTCACCGGCAGGCCGGCCGCGCGCAGCATCGCCTCCTGCCCGGCGACCTGCTCCAGGCAGCCGCGGCCGCCGCAGGAGCAGGGCGGGCCGGCCGGCTCGGCGATGAGGTGGCCGAGCTCCCCGGCGAAGCCGTGGGCGCCGCGGAACACCCGCCCGTCCACGACGATGCCGGCGCCGATCCCGATCTCGCCGGAGACGTGCACGTAGTCGCCGAACCGGGCGCCGCCGCCGAACCACAGCTCGCCGAGGGCGGCGAGGTTGGCCTCGTTGTCGTACTCGGCGGGCAGCGGCGCGGCGAGGCCGGGCGCGCCGGTGACGGGGACGTCGGTCCAGCCGAGGTTCGGGGCGTGCCGGACCACGCCGTTCTCGCGGTCGAGCAGGCCGGGCAGCGCGACCGCGGCGCCGGCGACGGCGAGGCCCTGCCCGGCGGCGGCCGCGACCGCCTCGGCGGCGAGCGCGGACAGCGCGGCGAGCACCGCTCCGGGCTCGCGGCCGCGGTTGTCGGCGCTGACCACGTGCCGGTAGCGGACCTGCTTGGCGAGGTCGAGGACGCAGGCGGCGAGGTAGTCGACGTTGACCTCCAGGCCGAGCCCGGCGGCGCCGTCGCCGTGCAGGGAGACGCCCACGCCGGGCCGGCCGCGCTCCCCCTCGTGGACGAGCGCGCCGTCGCGCACCAGCCCGGCGCCCTCCAGCAGGGCGACGAGGTTGGAGACGGTGGTCTTGGTGAAGCCGGTCAGCTCGGCGAGCCGCGCCCTGGTCACGGGCTGGTGGCGGGCGACCCGCTCCAGGACGACGGCGAGGTTCCGCTCGCGCATCGTCGCGTGCCGGACGGGGGCGTTCGCGGACTTTGTCATGAATGAACCCTAAATGAAGCGCGACTATAGGCAGGGCTGCGGCCCTCTGCTACGTTAATTAGTCCATGCTCTTTACGAAAGGGGTCGGGATGGCCGAGAGCCTGGTCGCGGGCGTCGACTCCTCCACGCAGTCGACGAAGGTCGTCCTGTGCCGCGCCGCCGACGGCGCCGTGGTCGCGGAGGCGTCCGCGCCGCATCCCGACGGCACCGAATGCCACCCGGACCACTGGTGGAACGCGCTCTCCCAGGTCCGGGAGCTGCTGGAGCGCGCCGACGCGGTCGCCGTCGGCGCGCAGCAGCACGGCATGGTCGCGCTCGACGGCGGCGGCGAGGTCGTCCGGCCCGCGCTGCTGTGGAACGACACGCGCTCGGCGCCGCAGGCCCGCGCGCTCGTCGCCGAACTCGGCGGCCCCAAGGCGTGGGCGGAGCGGACCGGCAGCGTGCCGGTCGCCTCGTTCACCGTCACCAAGCTGCGCTGGATGGCCGAGCACGAGCCGGAGAACGCGCGCCGCACCGAGCAGGTCATGCTCCCGCACGACTGGCTGACGCTGCGGCTCGGCGCCGCCGAGCCGGTCACCGACCGGGGCGACGCGTCCGGCACCGGCTACTGGTCCCCCGCGACCGGCGCCTACCTCCCCGACCTGCTGCGCGCCGCGCTCGGCCGCGACGCCGAGCCGCCGCGCGTCGCCGCCCCGGGCGAGCGGGTCGGCGAGACCTCGTGGGGCGCCGCGCTCGGCCCCGGCACCGGCGACAACATGGCCGCCGCGCTCGGCCTCGGGCTGCGGCCCGGCGACGTCGTCGTCTCGATCGGCACGTCCGGCACGGCGTTCGCGGTCGCGGACGTCCCCGCCGCCGACCCCTCCGGCCTGGTCGCCGGGTTCGCCGACGCGACCGGCCGGTTCCTGCCGCTCGTCTGCACGCTGAACGCCGCGCGGATCCTGACCGCCGCCGCCGCGATGACCGGCGCCGCGCTCGACGAGCTGTCCGCGCTCGCGCTCGCCGCCGAACCCGGCGCCGGCGGCCTGACCCTGCTGCCCTACCTGGACGGCGAGCGCACCCCCGACCGCCCGGACGCGACCGGCGTCCTCGCCGGGCTGACCACGTCCAACGCGACGCGGGAGAACGTGGCGCGGGCCGCGGTGGAGGCGCTGCTGTGCTCGCTCGCCGACGCCGTCGACCACCTGGCCGCGCAGGGCCTCCGGCCCCGCCGCACGCTGCTGATCGGCGGCGGCGCCCGGTCCGCCGCCGTCCAGGCGCTGGCCCCGGCGATCCTCGGGACGCCGGTGACGGTGCCCGAGCCCGCCGAGTACGTCGCGCTCGGCGCCGCCCGCCAGGCGGCATGGGCGCTCGCCGGGACGCCGGAGCCCCCGGCGTGGCCGGCGCCGCCCGCGACCGAGCACACGAGCGACCGCACCGAGACGGGCGTCCGCGAGCGCTACGCGGCGCTGCGCGACTCCGCCCCGGAGATCTGAGGAGGAACCCCATGAGCGACTACACGCCCACGCCCGAGGACCGGTTCTCGTTCGGCATCTGGACGGTCGGCTGGCAGGGCGTCGACGTGTTCGGCCCCGGCACCCGGCCGCCGATGCCCGCCGACCGCGCCGTCCGCAAGCTGGCCGAGATCGGCGCCTACGGCGTCAACTTCCACGACAACGACGTGTTCGACTTCGACGCCTCGCCCGGCGAGCGGCAGGAGAGGATCGGCGCGTTCCGCAAGGCCCTCGACGAGACCGGCCTCGTGGTCACCACCGCCACCACCAACCTGTTCGGGCACCCGGTCTTCAAGGACGGCGCGTTCACCGCCAACGACCGCGACGTCCGCCGGTTCGCGCTCCGCAAGGTCATGGACAACCTCGACCTCGCCGCCGAGCTCGGCGCGAAGACCTATGTGTGCTGGGGCGGGCGCGAGGGCGCCGAGTCGGGCGCCGCCAAGGACGTCCGCGCCGCGTTGGACCGCTACAAGGAGGCGTTCGACGTCCTCGGCGCCTACGTCGCCGACCAGGGCTACGACCTGCGGTTCGCGATCGAGCCGAAGCCGAACGAGCCGCGCGGAGACATCCTGCTGCCCACCATCGGGCACGCGCTCGCGTTCATCCAGACGCTGGAGAGCCCCGACAACGTCGGCCTGAACCCCGAGGTCGGGCACGAGGAGATGGCGGGCCTCAACTACGCGCACGGCCTCGCCCAGGCGCTGTGGCAGGGCAAGCTGTTCCACATCGACCTGAACGGGCAGCACGGCCCCCGCTACGACCAGGACCTGCGCTTCGGCGCCGGCAACGCGCGCGGCGCGTTCTGGGTCGTCGACCTCATCGAGAACAGCGACTACAGCGGCCCGGTCCACTTCGACTTCAAGCCGCCGCGCACCGAGGACGACGAGGGCGTGTGGGAGTCGGCGGCCGCGTGCATGCGCAACTGGCTGATCCTGCGGGAGAAGGTCCGCGCGTTCCGCGCCGACCCCGACGTCCAGGACGCCCTGCGCCAGGCCAAGGTGGAGGAGCTCGCGCAGCCCACCCTCGCCGAGGGCGAGGACTGGCGCGCCGTCCGCGCCGCCACCGCCGACGCCGAGGCCCTCGGCGCCCGCCGCACCGCGTTCGAGCTGCTCGACCAGCTCGCCCTGGAGCACCTCTACGGCGTGCGCTCCTGAGACC
>NZ_VCKZ01000787.1 GCF_005889745.1 Actinomadura geliboluensis | reverse complement strand
CTCTAGGCCGTAGTAGCCGTTTGCGGTTGGCGGCCGAGTACTGCTGGCGCTACTCGCCCTGCGCGTGGTCGCCCGCCTACGCGGCCGGGCTCTGCAGTTTGACGACGAGTTCGGCACCGAGAGCTCGGGCCAGGCGCTCGAGGACCGCCAGCGTCGGCACGGTGCCGCCGGCTTCGAACCTGGCCACGGCCGACTGTGTCATGCCCGCCCCCCGGGCCAGCTCGCTCTGGCTCCAGCCGCGCTCCTCACGGAGGGCTCGAACACTGCGCCCCAGTTCGTAGGCCAAGCGAGCCACCTCGTAAGCCTCCGCAGCACCAGGTTCGGACATGCGGCGCTCCCGCAGCGCACTCCAGTCTGTCCGATCACCCATCGGCCTCACCTCCCTCAGCCTCCGCCGAGTGCGCCTCGGTTACGCATAGCCGCAGCGCCCTACGAGCGCGCTCCCTCTCGATCTTCTCGCATGCGTGTTTTGTGGAACACCGTGAGCAGAACGATTCGTCTGCCAGAAGCAATCCAGTAGGTCACGCGTACAGCCTGTGTGCCGAGGTGGAAACGCAACTCCCTCAGCTTGCCATCGAGCTGCCGCGTGTACGGCTCCCCGAGCAGCACCCCCT
>NZ_VCKZ01000376.1 GCF_005889745.1 Actinomadura geliboluensis | reverse complement strand
GGATGCTGCTGGAGGGCGTCGTCACCAACGTCGCCGCGTTCGGCGCGTTCGTCGACGTCGGCGTCCACCAGGACGGGCTCGTGCACATCTCCGCGATGTCCGACAAGTTCGTCGAGGACCCGCGCGACGTCGCCAAGCCCGGCGACATCGTCCGCGTGAAAGTCCTGGACGTCGACCTGCAGCGCAAGCGCATCTCGCTCACCCTCCGCCTGGACGACGAGCCCGGTGGCGGCAAGTCCGGTGGTGGCAAGCAGGGCGGCGGTAAGCAGGGCGGCGGCGCCAAGCAGGGCGGCGGGCGCCAGGGCGGCCCGCGGCAGGGCCGGGAGCAGCAGCGCGACGGCGGCGGGCGGCAGAACCGCGGCGGCCAGAACCAGCGCGGCGGCGGGCGCGGCGGGCAGGGCCGC
Organism: Actinomadura geliboluensis; assembly: GCF_005889745.1. Lineage (GTDB taxonomy): Bacteria > Actinomycetota > Actinomycetes > Streptosporangiales > Streptosporangiaceae > Spirillospora > Spirillospora geliboluensis. The sequence goes on along the minus strand of NZ_VCKZ01000376.1, from coordinate 8,634 downwards.
GGCGGCCAGAACCAGCGCGGCGGCCAGGGAGGCGGCGGCGCCATGGCCGACGCCCTCCGCCGGGCCGGCCTCGACAAGGGCCTCCCGGGCGGCGACTCCAAGCGCCGCTGAGACGAACCGGTCCCCGGCCTCTCAGCGGAGGCCGGGGACCGTCGCGTCCGGAACAGGCCGCCCACCGGCGCGGGCGGGCCGGGGGCTCACTCGTTGAAGCCGCGCCAGCGCCCGTCCGACCCGGTCTCGGTCGGGCTCTGCGGACGAATCGGCCGGCGCGGCGGCGCTCCCTCCCGTGAGGCTCCCTCCTGCGGGGCCGGCGCCTCCGGGCGTTCGTATCCCTCCGGCGGGTTGTAGGGGCCCTGGCCGAGCGGGTCCTGCGCGTAGGGGGAGCGCGGCGGCGGCACCGGAGCCCCGTACACCTCGCCGAGCCGCGGCCCGCCCAGCACCGGCCCGCCCAGCACCGGGCCGCCGACCGCCGCCCCGCCGAACGGGTCGCGCGCGGCGGCCGCGTCCTCCCGGGCCGCGGCCCCGCCGGACGCCCCGTCCGGCTCCTCCTCGACCGGCCGGTGCCGGGGGAACTGCAGGACGGCGACCGCGCCCAGCGCCAGCGCGCCGAGCCGCATCGCCGAGCGGGCGGCGTCCTGCGGCCACGGCTCCCCGTACATGAACGAGCCCATCGCCAGCAGGTAGGACTTGGCGGCGACCGTCATGACCGTCGCCACGATCGAGACCCGGCAGCGCTGGAACGCCGTCACCATGATCCCGAACCCGATGCCGGCCGCCACCACCGTCAGGTACGGCCACGGCGTCGCGAGGATGCCGGCTCCGGCCGCGTGCGGATCGTCGCTCCACCCCTTGATCGCCAGCTCGGCGGTGCCGACCGGGAAGCCGGCGCTGAGCCCGTAGGCGATGCCGGTGACCGGGCGCGCGTGCCGGCCGTCCGGCCGGTAGTCGCCGAGGATCAGGATGAGCACGGGCACCGCCACCGCCGGGGCCACCACGACCGCGATCTTCCACAGCGGGGCGTCCGCCGAGCCGATCGGCTCGTCCCCGCTCAGGGACGCGGTCAGCAGCAGGATCGCCGCGCCGGTCAGCAGCAGGCTCAGCCACTCGCGCGCGGTGAGCCGCTCGCCGAAGAACACGAGCGCGATCAGCAGCAGCGGGACGATGCCGGACATGAAGATCGGCACGGCGGTGGACAGCGGCAGGTTCCGGAGGGCGATGATCTGCAGGGTGAGCCCGCCGAGCACGACCGAGAGCGCGATCAGGAAGATCCAGTTGCTCACGATCGTCCAGATCATGTGCGGGATGCGGTTGCCCCGCAGCGCGGGCATCCGGTCCGCCGCCAGCTTGAACACGGCGAACCCGAGGTAGTAGAGACCGGTCGCACTGAAGGCCGCGGCTATCCCGTTCATCCCGGACGAGTATGGAGGTTCGGGGCACGTATGTCACTGCCTGTGCGGCATCGTTGACAGGTGTTCGCCGGTGTTGCGGGCCTCCGATGTCCGCAGCCGGCGCCGTGACCCCATACACTTGAGCGCGCGAAGGCGCGGAGCCGGCTTTCGGCGTGGCCGCGCCCCTCGAGTTGAGCACGCGTCGAACGCCGCGGCCGAGACAGCGCCCGATCAAGGAGACCAACCCCAGTGAAGACCGATGTCGAGGAGCTGACCCCCACCCGGGTCAAGCTCACCGTCGAGGTTCCGTTCGACGAGCTCAAGCCGAACCTCGACAAGGCGTACAAGGAGATCTCGCAGCAGGTGCGGATCAAGGGCTTCCGGCCCGGCAAGGTCCCCGCCCCGCTGATCGACAAGTACGTCGGCCGGGGTGCGGTCCTGCAGGAGGCCGTCAACGACGCCCTTCCGGAGCTGTACGGCCGCGCCGTCGAGGAGACCGAGATCTTCGTGCTCGGCCAGCCCGACGTCGAGGTGACCGAGCTGGACGACGGCACCCAGTTCGCGTTCACCGCCGAGGTCGACATCCGGCCGAAGTTCGAGGTGCCCGACTACGACGGCCTCGAGGTCGTGGTGGACGACGCCGAGGTCACCGACGAGCAGGTCGAGGAGACCCTCGGCAACCTGCGCGAGCGGTTCGCCTCCCTCACCAATGCCGAGCGCGCCGCCGAGGAGGGCGACTTCGCCTCCATCGACCTGGTCGCCCGCATCGACGGCGAGGAGATCGAGGACGCCTCCACCACCGGCTACTCCTACGAGGTCGGCAGCAACTCGGCCATCGAGGGGCTGGACGAGGCGCTGACCGGCCTGGCCGCCGGCGAGGACGCGACGTTCACCGGCACCCTGGTCGGCGGCGAGCACGCCGGCGAGGAGGCCGAGATCACCGTCACCGTGCAGAGCGTCAAGGTGAAGAACCTGCCCGACCTGGACGACGAGTTCGCCCAGCTCGCCAGCGAGTTCGACACCATCGAGGAGCTGCGCGAGGACGTCCGGACCCGGCTCGGCCGGCAGGTGAAGCTGCAGCAGCTGTCCGAGGCGCGCGACAAGGCCCTCGAGGCGCTGCTGGAGAAGGTCGACATCCCGCTTCCCGAGAAGGTCGTGGAAGAGGAGATCGGCCGCCGCAACCAGCAGCTGGAGCAGCAGCTCCAGATGGCCGGCATGACCAAGGAGGACTACCTCAAGGACGAGGAGAAGTCCGCCGAGGAGTTCGACGCCGAGGTCGCCGACGCCGCCCGCCTCGCGGTCAAGGGCGGGTTCGTCCTCGACCAGCTCGCCGTCCAGGAGGAGCTGGGCGTCGAGAACGAGGAGCTGAGCGAGTACGTCGTCACGCAGGCGATGCAGATGGGCGTGCAGCCGCAGCAGCTCGCCGAGTACCTGACGCAGAACAACCAGCTTCCGGCGATCGTCTCCGAGGTGCTGCGCAGCAAGGCGCTGAACCTCGTCGTCGAGCACGTCACCGTCAAGGACGAGTCGGGCAACGAGATCGACGTCGAGGCCGTGCAGCGCGAGCTGAACGGCGAGACGGGCGAAACAGTCCAGGCCGCGGAGGAGGGCGAGGACGCCGCCGCCGCGGAGGAGGCGCCCGCGGAGACCGCTGAGGCCGCCGCTGAGGAGGCCCCGGCCACCGAGGCGCAGGACGAGAAGGACGCCAAGGACAAGGACGCCTGAGGCTTCTGACGGCTTCGCCCCGCTCCGGGGCGGCCGCACGCCTCCGGGACGTCCCCGGCGCATCGCGGACACGCCCCGCACCCGACCACCGGGTGCGGGGCGTGTCCCGTTCCGGCCGGGGACGGGGCGCCGCGTTGGCGAAGATCGTCCGGAACGCGCGGGACATCCGGCCGCACGCGGGTACGCCCCTGGCGAAAAGGCGGCCCCCCGGGCTTAAGCGGGCCCGGGAGCGCGTTAATGTCCAAGCATCCGAACCGATTAAAAGGACCGGAGGAACACCCGGTGAGCATGCCTCCGACTTTCGACGAGTCGTCGCGGATCCAGGCACGGGTCGCCGAGGCGCCCCTGCTGCCTCTGGGCGACCAGCTGTTCCAGCGGCTGCTGCGCGAGCGCATCGTCTTCCTCGGCCAGCAGGTCGACGACGACATCGCCAACCGCATCTGCGCCGAGCTCCTGCTGCTGTCGGCCGAGGACGGCCGCCGCGACATCACGCTCTACATCAACTCGCCAGGTGGCTCCGTCACCGCCGGCATGGCGATCTACGACATCATGCAGTACGTCCCGAACGACATCGTCACGGTGGGCATGGGCCTCGCCGCGTCGATGGGGCAGTTCCTGCTGTGCGCCGGCACCCGCGGCAAGCGCTACGCCCTGCCGCACGCGCGGATCATGATGCACCAGCCGTCCGGCGGCATCGGCGGCACGGCCTCCGACATCAAGATCCAGGCCGAGCAGATGCTCTACGTGAAGAAGACGCTCGCCGAGAAGATCGCCGTGCACACGGGCCAGGCGCTCGACCAGATCGAGCGCGACTCCGACCGGGACCGCTGGTTCACCGCCGACGAGGCGAAGGACTACGGGTTCGTCGACCACGTGGTGCTCAGTGCCACCCAGGTGCCCTCCGAGGGCACCGTCTCCTGACGACCTGACCACTGATCGGAGGCCCACCATGAGCGACCTGTACCGTCCCGGTTTCGCCGATATCGTCCGGCCGGGCGCCGGCCCGATGCCGGTCGACAACCGCTACATCATTCCGTCGTTCGTCGAGCGCACCACGTACGGGGTCAAGGAGATGAACCCGTACAACAAGCTGTTCGAGGAGCGCATCATCTTCCTCGGCGTGCAGATCGACGACGCCTCCGCGAACGATGTGATGGCCCAGCTGATCACGCTGGAGTCCATCGACCCGGACCGCGACATCAGCATCTACATCAACTCGCCGGGCGGGTCCTTCACCGCCATGACGGCGATCTACGACACGATGCAGTTCGTCAAGCCGGACATCCAGACGGTCTGCATCGGGCAGGCCGCCTCGGCCGCCGCGGTGCTGCTCGCCGCCGGCACGCCCGGCAAGCGGGCCGCGCTGCCCAACTCGCGGATACTGATCCACCAGCCCGCGACCGAGGGCACCTACGGGCAGTCGAGCGACATAGAGATCCAGGCGCGCGAGATCATGCGGATCCGCGAGCTGCTGGAGAGCATCCTGGCCGAGCACAGCGGCCGGAGCATCGACGAAGTGCGCCACGACATCGAGCGCGACAAGATCCTGACGGCGGACGAGGCCAAGGACTACGGCCTCATCGACGACGTCTTCGCCAGCAGGAAGCGGAAAGCCGAGGTAGTGTCGTCCTGAGACGGCACAAGGACGGGAGAGTCCCCGAGCCCGGGCGCCACACTTCCGGGCGAGGGGCTTTCCAAGTCCGTCGGAGGCGGTAACGTCGAGTCCAACGTCGAGAGCCTTCGGGACGCAACCGAGCTGCGCCGCATCCTCCAAGGCGGGCGGCCCCACGAAAAGGAGACAGTTGGGTGGCACGCATCGGCGACGGTGGTGACCTGCTCAAGTGCTCGTTCTGCGGGAAGAGCCAGAAGCAGGTCAAGAAGCTCATCGCGGGTCCGGGCGTGTACATCTGCGACGAGTGCATCGATCTCTGCAACGAGATCATCGAGGAGGAGCTCTCCGAGACCTCCGACCTCAAGTGGGACAACCTGCCCAAGCCGCGGGAGATCTACGAGTTCCTCGACTCCTACGTGATCGGGCAGGAGACGGCGAAGAAGGCGCTCTCCGTCGCCGTCTACAACCACTACAAGCGAATCCAGTCGGGTGACAGCGGCAGAGACGACCCGGTCGAGATCGGCAAGTCGAACATCCTGCTGCTCGGCCCCACCGGATCCGGCAAGACGCTACTCGCGCAGACGCTCGCCAAACTCCTCAACGTCCCGTTCGCGATCGCGGACGCAACGGCGCTGACGGAGGCCGGATACGTCGGGGAGGACGTCGAGAACATCCTCCTCAAACTGATCCAGGCGGCCGACTACGACGTGAAGAAGGCCGAGACCGGGATCATCTACATCGACGAGGTCGACAAGGTCGCGCGCAAGAGCGAGAACCCGTCGATCACCCGGGACGTCTCGGGTGAGGGCGTCCAGCAGGCGCTGCTGAAGATCCTGGAGGGCACCACCGCGAGCGTCCCGCCGCAGGGCGGCCGCAAGCACCCGCACCAGGAGTTCATCCAGATCGACACCACGAACGTGCTGTTCATCTGCGGTGGCGCCTTCGCCGGGCTGGAGAAGATCGTCGAATCCCGGGTCGGCAAGCAGGGCATGGGGTTCGGCGCGCAGATCCGCTCCAAGTCCGACTTCGAGGAGTCGTCGGCCGTGCTCGGCGACGTGATGCCGGAGGACCTGCTGAAGTTCGGGATGATCCCCGAGTTCATCGGCCGGCTCCCGGTGATCACCTCCGTGCACAACCTCGACCGCGAGGCCCTGATCAACATCCTCACCGAGCCGAAGAACGCGCTGGTGCGCCAGTACCACCGCCTCTTCGAGCTCGACGGGGTCGACCTGGAGTTCACCGACGACGCCCTGGAGGCGATCGCCGACCAGGCCATCCTGCGCGGCACCGGCGCCCGCGGCCTGCGCGCCATCATGGAGGAGGTCCTCCTCTCCGTGATGTACGAGGTCCCGAGCCGGCAGGACGTCGCCCGCGTCGTGATCACCCGGGAGGCCGTGCTGGAGCACGTCAACCCGACCCTCGTCCCGCGCGACCGCCCCAAGCGCGAACCGCGCGAGAAGTCGGCGTGATCGGGGTGTGATGGGGGCGGTGTGTCCGCTGGAAAGCGCGGACCGCTGCCCCGATCACATACCGGCCCAGGGGGACGACCCCCTGGAACCCCCGAGGCAGACGCGGGAACGCCCTCGACCTCACGGTCGGGGGCGTTCGGCGTTTCAGTGGCGGGGGTCAGTGGCGGGTGGTGGACGATTCGCCGAGACCGGCCTCGCGCGCCACGACGATCGCCTGGGCGCGGTCGGCGACGTGGAGCTTCATGAAGATGTTCGAGACGTGGTTGCGGACGGTCTTCTGGCTGAGGAAGAGCGTCGCGGCGATCTCGGCGTTGCTGCGGGCCTGCGCGATCAGTTCGAGGACCTCCCGCTCCCGCTCGGTCAGCTGCGGGAACGCGGCCTGCCGCGGGTCGGGCATGTCGGTGAAGTAGGTGAGCACGCGGCGCGCGATCTCCGGGCCGTAGATGGCCTCGCCCGCCGCGACCGCCCGGACGGCGCGCGCGATCTCCTCGGCGCCCGACTCCTTCAGCAGGTAGCCGCGGGCGCCGGCGCGCATCGCCGCGAACACCGAGTCGTCGTCGCGGAACATGGTGAGCACCAGGACGCCGATGCGCGGGCTCGTGCGGGTGATGGTGCGGGTGGCCTCGATGCCGTTGCCGCCGGGCATGTGCAGGTCCATCACGACGACGTCGGGCTGCAGTTCGGCCGCCATCCGCACGGCCTCGGGCCCGTTCTCGGCCTCGCCGACGACCTCGACGCCCAGCGCCTGCAGGAGGCCCTTCAGGCCCTGCCGGAACACCGGGTGGTCGTCGGTGATGAGGACCCGGATGGTCTCCGACATCTACGCCCGCTTTCTCCCGACCGAGGGACGTTGATGATACCCGGCGGCGGTCTCCGCGGCGCCGAGCGGCAGCCGGACCGCGACGAGGGTGCCGCCGCCGCTGCGGGAGGTGATCTCGCAGCTGCCGCCGACCTCGGCGGCCCACTCCCGCATCGCGGCGAGGCCCCGCGCGGGCCGCGGCCGGCCGCCGCCGCGCGCGGCGTCGGTCAGCCCGGGCCCGCTGTCGGCCACCACCAGGTGCAGGTCGGTGTCGCGCTTCAGCCGGACGGACGCGCAGCTCGCCGGCGCGTGCAGCCGGACGTTCGTCAGCGCCTCCTGCGCGATCCGGTACGCGGCCACCTCCACCGCGGCGGGCAGCCCGGCGGGCTCGCCGTCGAACCGGACGTCGACCCGCTCGCAGCAGCCGTCGGCGAACGACTCGATGGCGGCGACGAGGCCGAGGTCGTCCAGCGCGGGCGGGCGCAGCCCGTGCGCGAGGTCGCGGATCTCGCCGACGGCGCTGGCCAGCCGGTCCCGGACGTCGGCGAGCAGCGGGTCGGCCCGCTCCGGCTCGCAGGCGAGCGTGATGCGGGCGGCGTCCAGCGACATGGCGAGGCTGGCGAGGGTCGGCCCGAGCCCGTCGTGCAGGTCGTGCCGCAGCCGCCGCCGCTCCTCCTCCCGGCTGGCGAGGATCCGCTCCCGGGAGCGCTGCAGGTCCGCGGTGAGCCGGCGGAGGTGAGGGATGGTCGCGGCACGTGCCGCCACGGCCCCCGCTGTGAACGCGCCGGCCAGCACGGCGGCGCGTGCCAGTACCGCTCGCATCCCGTCCCTCTCTCTCCGCCCGGTGTCGCGGACCTCAGGGCACCACCTTTTCGGGCGGGGCGACCCGGTGTCAGGTGACCTGTGTCCCGACCTCGGCGGGAAAACGCTCTCAGCCGGACGGACGGGGAGGCGGCCCGCTCCTCCGCGCCCGCGCTCAGTCCTCCACGTCCGCGCGGATGCGGCGCATGACGCTCGGAAGGTCGATGCTCTCGGACGGCTCGCCGATCTGCATGACGATGCCCATGGTGGTCCTGGTGGACCAGGACGCCATGTAGCCGGTGGTGTTCCGCGTCCCTGCGGAGGTGATGATCGAGACCTGGATGGTGGTGGACAGGCCGACGCCGTCACCGCCCGCGTCCGACAGCTTCACCGTGCTGGGCGAGTAGACCGTGTTGTCGATGCCGGTGAAAGCGCTGCTGACGGCGCCGTTGAAGTCCTGCTCCGGGTACTTCAGCCGGTGGTCGCCGGTGCCCCCGACGAACAGGTACTTCTCCTTGCCGAGGCCGTACACCGCGCTGACGGTCCGGTGGACCTTGTAGTCGCTCGCGTCGCTGAGGATCCGGCTCAACCGGTTCACGGCGTCGTCGGCCTTGGCCTCGGTGGCGGTGTCGCGGCTCATGCCGCCGGCCGACGACGGCGCGGTCAGCGTGTGGGACGTCTGCTGCAGGTAGATGCCGTACCCGCCCGCGCACAGCAGGAGGAACACGACGAAGCCCCCGATCAGGCAGCCGAGGGCCTTGCCGCCGCCCCCGCGGCGCCGCGGCGGCCCGTAGGGCGCCCCCGGGAAGGGCCCGCCGGGCGGCACCGGCCCACCGGGCA
>NZ_VCKZ01000375.1 GCF_005889745.1 Actinomadura geliboluensis | reverse complement strand
CGCCGACATCGAGGCCGCCATCCGCTCCGGCGGCGCGGCCGAGGCACCGGCCGCCGCCGCACCGGCCGCTCCCGCCCCCGCGGCCCCGGCGCCCGCAGCCCAGGCGCGCGCGGCGGACGAGGACGTCGAGGCCGTCCCGCTGAACCGCTTCCGCAAGGTCGCGGCCAAGCGGCTGACCGAGAGCAAGCGCGACGCCCCGCACTTCTACCTCAACCGCGAGGTGGACGCCGAGGCGCTGCTGGCGTTCCGCAAGACCCTGAACGAGGCGCTCGCCCCGGCCAAGGTCAGCGTGAACGACCTGATCGTGAAGGCGGTCGCGACCGCGCTGCGCGAGCACCCGGCGGTGAACGTCTCCTACACCGAGGAGAACCTGCTCTTCCACAAGCGGATCCACGTCGGCATCGCCGTCGCCGTGGAGGACGGCCTCGTCGTCCCCGTCGTCAAGGACGCCGACCGCAAGAGCGTCTCCCAGATCGGCGCGGAGAGCCGCGAGCTGGCCGGCAAGGCCCGCGAGGGCAAGCTCAAGCTCGACGAGATGAGCGGCGGCACGTTCAGCGTCAGCAACCTCGGCATGTTCGGCGTCAGCTCGTTCTCCGCGGTGATCAACCCGCCGGAGGCGGCGATCCTCGCGGTCGGCGCGGTGCGGGACGAGCCCGTCGTCCGGGACGGAGAGGTCGTCCCTGGCAAGCGCATGGCGGTGACGCTGTCGGTCGACCACCGGGCCACCGACGGCGCGACGGCCGCGCAGTTCCTCGCCCGCCTGGCCGAGCTCCTGCAGAACCCGCTGCTGATCGTCGCGTAGCGCGCGGCACACCGTTGAAGGGCCTCCCGCCGGTCGGCGGGAGGCCCTTCGCGGTTCGGCGGTGACCGCATCCGGCCAGCGCGCCGGACGGACCAATCAGGTCGGGCGCGGGGCGCGAAGGAGGGGCGGGCATGGCGAAGAGACCGGTCGATCCGGCGTCGCGGCAGACCTGGCCCAGCGCCGACACCGGACACGACAACGCTGATCGCGAACGTCATCCCCTTCCAGGACCCGGCCGGCGGCCCGAACTTCTCCAAGTTCGCACGCGACGCCCGCTACGACCTGAACATCGACAACGACGGCGACTCGCTGCCCGACCTCACCTACCGGTTCCGGTTCCACGACCGGCTGAAGAACCCGAACACGTTCCTCTACAACGCCGGGCCAGTGACCGGCCTAGACGAGCCGGACCTCACTTCACCCAGACCTACGACCTGACGCTGATCCGGCGCGTGGACGGCACCGTGCACAGCGTCCGCGAACTGGCCGAGAACGCGCCGGTCGCGCCGTCCAACGTGGGCGCGACACCCTGCGCGGATACAACTTGACGTCCTCCTCCACCTGAATGCGGAGGATCGCAACCTTTCCTCACACTTTGAGGAGGTCGGGTTGGGGTTCGCAGTTCGTTGCCCCGCCTGGCGGCTGGAGGGCTCCCCGCGCTGCCACCGTGCGTCCCACGGCAGTGTCTTGGATGTTGCGGGCGGCGTTAGTGTCGGCGTTGGCCCGATGCCCGCAGGCGACGCACCGGAACACCACTTGGCTCTCGCGTTTTTCCGTGGCGACGTCGCGGGCACGCTCGCCGACCGGGCCGAGACCGTCCGGCGGCTACCGCTGCCGCGCCACCTGACCGAGTACGGCGAGCTACTGGAGTCGGCGGGACGGCGCGACGAGGCCGGGCGGCAGTACGCGGTCGCGGCGGCGTGGACGCGGATCGCCGAGGCGAACGGCGTCGCCGCCGACCTGGAGACCGCGCTGGCCGAGGCCGACTACGGCGATCCGAAGACGGCGCTCCAGGCGGCGCGCGCCGAGTACGAGCGACGCTGCCCCGGCCGCGGCATGCGGCAGTGCAGCGTGCACGCGGCGGATACGCCGGCCTGGGCCCTGCACGTCAACGGACGCGACGCGGAGGCGCTGCGCTACGCCCGGCAGGCGACCGCGACGGGCTACCGCAGTGCGCTGTTCCGCTTCCACCTCGGCGCCATCGAGAAGGCGGCCGGGAAGCGCGCCGCCGCGCGGCGCAACCTGGCCGCGGCGCTGCGCCTCAACTCGCGGTTCTCCCCGCTGTGGGCGCCGCGTGCCAGGGCCGCACTGGACGACCCTCGGAGGCGCACCGTGATCGCCGCCGTGCTCGCCGCCGGGCTGCTGGCGGCGCACCCGCTGGGGAACTTCTCCGTCAACCGCTACGACGGGCTCGTCGCGGCCCCGCACGAGCTGCGCGTCGACCACGTCGAGGACCTCGCGGAGATCCCCCGCCGCGCAGACCATCCCCGAGCTGGACACCGGCGCCGCGCGGGCAGGCTGGGCTGCCGACGCTGCGCCTCGAATGCCGCGTCACCGCGCCCGCCGGGCCCGGGGCGGTCACCTTCCAGGTCGGTGGGGCGGACGGCCGGACCGGCTGGCGGGAGATCACCGCGCGGGGCGACCGGATGACGCTGACCGCGTCCGACGTGCCGGGAACCTCCGCCAGCCGCCACCTGGTCGCCCCGCCGACAAGCTCGGCGTCACCGTCGAGCCCGCCGGCGGCTCGGCGCGCCCGACCACGGAGCCGCTCGTCCTGCTGAGTCCCGCCTGACCTGCGCCGCCGCCCGGCGATATGTGATCATTGCGGGCATGTCGGTGCACGTTCCGCTGGGCCCGCTGCTGGAGCCCGCGTTCCATCTCGGGTCCGTCCCCACCACGTGGGCGGAGCTGCTCGGCTTCGCGACCGGCGCGGTGAACGTGTGGCTCGTCGTCCGGCAGAACATCCTGAACTGGCCGATCGGCATCGCGAACGTGGTCCTGCTCGGGCTGGTGTTCCTGGACGGCGGCCTCTACGCCGACTCCGGGCTCCAGGTCGTCTACGTCGCGCTCCAGCTGTACGGGTGGTGGGTGTGGCTGTACGGCGGCGACGGCCGGGACGCGCTCCCGGTGCGGCGCACCCGGCCGGCCGAGTGGGCCGCGCTCATCGCCGCGGGCGCCGCCGGGACCGCCGTCCTGACCTGGGCGCTGTCGGCGTGGACCGACTCGACCGTGCCGTTCTGGGACGCCCTCACCACCGCGATCTCGCTCATGGCGATCTACGGGCAGTCCCGGAAGCTGCTGGAGTCGTGGTGGCTGTGGATCACCGCCGACCTCGTCTACATCCCGCTGTACTTCCATAAGGACCTCAAGCTCACCAGCGCCCTGTACGTCGTCTTCCTGGCGCTGTGCGTCTCCGGGCTGCTGGCCTGGCGCCGCGACCTGCGCGCCCGCGCGGCGGAACCGGCGGTCGCGGCGGCGTGAGGTACGCGCACGGGCTCGTGATCGGCAAGTTCTACCCGCCGCACGCCGGCCACCACCACCTGATCGACACCGCGGCGGCGGCGTGCGACCGGGTCAGCGTGGTCGTCGCCGCGTCCAGCGTGGAGAGCGTCCCGCTCGCGCTGCGGACGGCGTGGCTGCGCGAGGCGCACCGGCAGCCGCACGTCGAGGTCTTCCCCGTCGTGGACGACGCGGAGATCGACTACGGGTCGGACGAGATCTGGTCGGCGCATGTCGTGGCGTTCCGGGCGGGGCTCGCGATGCGGTCGGGCCTCGGCGTGCACGTCCCGCCGGTGGACGCGGTGTTCAGCTCCGAGGCGTACGGGCCCGAGCTGGCGGAGCGCTTCTCCGCCGTCCACGTCCCGGTCGACCCGCCGCGCGACCGCCACCCGGTCAGCGGCACCGCCGTCCGGGCGGACCCGGCGGCGCACTGGGAGTTCCTGTCGCCGCCCGTCCGGGCGCACCTGGCGCGGCGGGTCGCGGTGGTCGGCGCCGAGTCGACCGGGACGACGACGCTCGCCCGCGCGCTCGCCGCGCACTACGCGGAGCGGGGCGGGGTGTGGGCCGCGACCCGGTGGGTGCCCGAGTACGGCCGGACGTTCACCGAGGAGAAGCTGGCCGCCGCCCGCCGCGCCGCCGGCGACCCGGCACTGTGGCTGGACGACCTGGTCTGGGAGACGGCCGAGTTCACCGAGATCGCCGAACGCCACGCGGCCCTGGAGGACGCGGCGGCGCGGTCGGGGTCACCGCTGCTGGTCTGCGACACCGACGCGTTCGCGACCGTCGTCTGGCACGAGCGCTACCTCGGGACCCCGGCGCCGGAGGTGGAGGCCGTCCACGAGCGCGTCCCGCACCACCTGTGGATCCTGACGTCGCCCGAAGGCGTCCCGTTCGAGCAGGACGGCCTGCGCGACGGCGAGTCGATCCGGTCGTGGATGTCGGGCCGCTTCCAGGAGGAACTGGAGAAGCGGGGCCTGCCGCACATCACCGTTACGGGGCCCCACGAACAACGCCTGGCCGCCGCCGTCGCGGCGACCGACGCCCTGCTCACCGAGGGCTGGACCTTCAGCGACCCGCTGACGCCCTAGCCCTCGGCCATCCCGTCATCCGAGCCACACCAGCTTCGTGATGCGGAACTCCTGGATGTCGGCGAGCACCACGTAGTCGAAGAACACCGAGGCGCTCGCGACCGCCACGCAGTACGCGACGCCGGAGTCGTCCTGCGGATCGCCCGGCGGGCTGCCCCCCGCACCGATCGCCGCGGCCCCCGCGACCGCGAAGTCGCAGAAGAACCTGATCATGAAGTGCTTCAGCGGGGGCGGCATGGACTCGATGACGCCGGCCGCCTCCTCCACGCAGAAGACGGTCCAGCCGGCCTTGCGAAAGGTCACCCGGCGCCTTCGCGCGACCGGCTCCGACGCATGATCTCCTCCAGCGAGACCAGTTCGCTCCGGTCGGCGGTCAGCGCCCAGTCGCGGCGCTCGCGGCGCCCCGGGGCCTGGTCGAGGTGCGCCTCCGCCCACCAGCGGTCCATGACCCGCTCGAAGTCGTCCTCCTCCTTGGCGGCCATGACCTCCGCCAGGAACGCGGCGCGCTTCTCCTCCGTCAGCCACTCGCCGATGCCGGCGACCGTCCGCGGGACCCGGTGGACCCGGCCCGGAAGGGATGGCTCTACCGGTTGTGCGCTCATGCCGCTCCCGCCCGTCTGGTCCGGCCCCGCTCGCCTGTACCTCCGGGACCCTACAACCTCCCCCCGACAGGACGGCGGACCGTTTCGCGCGGCGCGTTCGTCACCGGCCACGTCGGCGCGGCGCGGTCGAGGCGGCGTGGTCGAGGCGGAAGAGGTCCTCGTCGATCCGGTCGAGCGCGAGGCGGACGGCGCCGAGCCCCACCGCCTCGTCCCCCAGCCGGGAGCCCTCGACCCGGACGGGGGCGAGGCACAGTGGCCGGACCCGCCGGCGCAGCTCGTCGACCAGCGGGCCGCCGGACCCGGCCAGCGGCCCCGCCACGACGATCATCTCCGGGTCGAGCGCGAGGGCCATCGCCGCGACGCCCCGGGCCATCCGGGCGGCGAGCGCGTTCACAAGCGCCTTCGCCGCCTCGTCGCCGGCCGCCGCCGCGTCCAGCACCCGCACCGCCCGGTCGAGGGACGGCTCCCCCGCCAGCGCCGCCGCGGTGTCGCGCAGCCCCAGCTCGGGCAGCATGCCGACCTCCCCGGCGGCGCCGCGGCGGCCCCGGTGCAGCCGCCCGCCGATCAGCGCGCCCGTCCCGGCGTCCAGCGCGGCGTACACGCACACGACGTCGTCGGTGGCGCGGGCCGCGCCGCGCCACCGCTCGGCCAGCGCGGCGAGGTTGGCGTCGTTCTCCACCAGGACGGGGCAGCGGAACGAGCGGCCCAGCTCGCGGGCCAGGCGAACACCCGCCCACCCTGGCGGCACCGTGCAGGACGTGACCGTCCCGTCCGGGGCGACGACGCCGGGGGTGCCGGCCGCGACCGCCCACAGCGACCGGCGGCCGACCCGCACCGCGCCGAGGAACGCCATGACCGCGGCGCGCACCGCCGCGATCCGCTCCCCCGCCGGGGCCAGCGGGTCGAGCGCGGTGCTGCGGCCGCCGACGACCTCGCCGGTGAGGTCCGCGACGAGCAGCCGCACCCGGTGCGCGCGGATGTCGATGCCGAGCGCGTGCCCCGCCTCGGCGCGGAACCGGTACCGGCGCGCGGGACGGCCGAGCCCGGCGCCGGGCCGCGGCGCGTCCTCGGCGGCCAGCCCGCGGCGGATCAGCTCGCCCAGCACGCCCTCGGTCGTCGGCCGCGACAGCCCGACCCGCGCCGCCAGCTCCGACAGCGTCGCCTCGCCGCCGTCACGCAGCGCCCGCAGGGTCGCGGCCGAGTTGAGGCGGCGGAGCACCGAGGGATCTGCCCCGAGCAGCGGACGTTGTGACACGGCACCTCTCGACGGCGATCGGCGCGCGGGGCCGCCCGGCGCGCGGCTGCGCCAAGGATAGCCAGGTCAGCGGGGACGATCGAGACCTCGGCTAGTCATAGGTCAGGCCGTAGCCGAACGGGAAGAGCGGCTTCTTGCCGTCGCCCCTGTTGATGGGCTCCTGACCGCCGCTGCGCATCCACGTCACCGGAAGCTTCCCGCGCGGGTCGGCGTCGCCGTACAGGACGTCGGCGACGCCCTGCCCCTCCGTGCCCGGCAGCCACGCCGCGACCAGCGCGTCCCACTTCGGCAGGTCCTCGGCGACGTCCAGCGGGCGCCCCGACACCAGCACCACGACCACCGGGACGCCGACGTCGCGCAGCCGGTCGATGGTCTTGCGGTCGGCGTCGTCCAGGCCGAGGCCGTCCGTCCGGTCCCCGTGGTACTCGGCGTACGGGGTCTCGCCCACCACGGCGATCGCCGCGTCATAGGACGGGTCGATACCGGAGCCGTCCTTGCTGTAGGTGACGGTCGCGTCCGCGTCGGCGGCCTTGCGGATGCCGTCCAGGATCGTCGTGCCCGGGGTGATCGGGCCCGGCTTGCCCTGCCAGGTGATCGTCCAGCCGCCGGACTGCATGCCGATGTCGTCCGCACTGCGGCCCGCGACGAACACCTTGTCGTCGTCGTCCAGCGGCAGGACGTCGTCGTCGTTCTTCAGCAGCACCTGCGACTCGGCGACCGCCCTTCGCGCCAGCGCCCGGTGCGCGGCGCTGCCGACCGTCTTCAGGTGCGACCGGTCCGCCATCGGCTCCTCGAACAGGCCCAACTCGAACTTCTTGGTCAGGATCCGGCGGTTCGCGTCGTCGATGCGCTCCATCGGGACGTCGCCGTTCTTCACCTCGTCCCGCAGGTAGTCGATGAAGCGGCGCCACTCGGTCGGCACCATCACCATGTCGATCCCGGCGTTGATCGCGGCGGCGACCTCGTCCTTGGTGAAGCCGGGCTTGCCGTCGATCTCGTCGATGCCGTTGTAGTCCGACACCACGAACCCGCCGAAGCCCAGCTCGCCCTTCAGCACGTCCGTGATGAGGTACTTGTTCTGGTGCATCTTCAGCCCGTTCCACGAGCTGTAGGAGATCATCACCGAGCCGACGCCGCGCTTCACCGCCGCCTGGAACGGCGGCAGGTGCACCGCGCGCAGCTCCTTCTCCGGCAGCCGCACGTCACCCCGGTCGTCGCCGCCCTCGGTGCCGCCGTCCCCCACGTAGTGCTTCGCGGTGGCCAGCACCGACGTGGGGCCGCCCAGTTCGTCCCCTTGCAGACCGTCGATGACCGTCGTCATCATCGTCGCCAGCTCGGGCACCTCGCCGAACGACTCGTACGTCCGCCCCCACCGGTCGTCGCGGGCGACGCAGACGCACGGGGCGAAGTCCCAGTCGACGCCCGTCCCCGCCATCTCCGCCGCGGTCGCCGCGCCGATCTTGCGGACCAGCGCGGGATCGCGGGTGGCGCCGAGCCCGATGTTGTGCGGGAAGATCGTCGCGCCGACCATGTTGTTGTGGCCGTGCACGGCGTCCACGCCGTACATGAGCGGGACGCGCAGCGGCCCGGCGAGCGCGGCCCGCTGCAACCCGTCGTACATGTCGGCCCAGCTCTCCGGCGTGTTCGGCTCGGGCGCCGACCCGCCGCTGGACAGCACCGACCCGATCCGGTAGCGGGTGACCTCGTCCGGCGTGACGTACCTGCGCTCCGGCTGCGTCATCTGGCCGAGCTTGTCCGCCAGGCTCATCCGGTCGAGCAGGTCATCGACCCGGTCCTGGACGGACAGGTGCGGGTCAAGGTAGGGGGCGGGTCCCGGTTCCGCCCGCACGGGCCCGCCGTGGCCGACGAGCGCCAGCGCCGCCAGCGCGCCGAGCGCGAGGAGCCGGGACCGCATCGAGTGCAGGGAGGTGCGCATGCGGAAAGCTTTTCCAGGGTTGATCAAACACAACGCAACCGGATGTCCGCGCATGGGCAATATCTGTCGGTCACCGCCAGGACAAAGGGCCCTCGATCGGGATCGAACCGACACCTCCAGGACCACAACCTGGCGTGCAGACCACTACACCACGAAGGCCGTGTCTCCGGCAGGAAGCCCTGTTGGCCCTGGCCAACCAGATGCCACCTCCGGGTCCGCAACCCGGCGCGCTCTCCACTGCGCCACGGAGACATGTCACTGCGTACCAGGTGCAGGAATCGAACCTGCCTGCTGCGGGATATGAATCCGCCGGACACACCAGCATCCCCACCTGGCGCGGAGGGTGCGAGACTCGAACTCGCGCAGGGTCGCCCCTGACCACGGCTTAGCAAGCCGCTGCCTTCCCACTCGGCCAACCCTCCGGGAAACAAAAAGACCGCCCGCGGCCTGCGGGCGGTCAACGTCGGAACGTACTGCTCACGTCCCTCGGCGACTCCCGAGACCGGAAAGGCTACGGCTGTGCATTCGATGGCGACGCATTTCCCTCTCCTCCCGGTCTCATTCCGTGCAACACCCATGCTGCCGCGGCGATTCCCGCCCGGCAACCCATTTATCCGCCGTCAGACGGCGGACCTGGACGCCTCCAGCGCCGCACTCAGTGCGCGGAGCGCATGGTAGACGCGGACCTTGACCACGTCCACCGGCACCCCCAGCGACGCGGCGGCCTCGTTGACCGACCGGTCCCGGAAGACCGTCTCGGTGAGGATCTCGCGATGCGCGGACGGCAGCGCCTGGAAGGCCCGGGCGACCACCGCGGGGCGCATCCCCCGCCCCGCCGAACCGGGGCCGGACGCTGTC
>NZ_VCKZ01000374.1 GCF_005889745.1 Actinomadura geliboluensis | reverse complement strand
GGCGGGGGTCGGGCTGGCCATGCCGCCACGATATCCGCCGCCCGCCCGGTCAGCCCGCGCCGTCCAGCAGCCGGCGGCCGATGATCATCTTCTGGATGTCGGCGGTGCCCTCGCCGATCAGCAGCATCGGCGCCTCCCGGTAGAGCCGCTCGATCTCGAACTCCGTGGAGTACCCGTAGCCGCCGTGGATCCGGAACGCGTCCTCCACGACCTCCTTGCAGTACTCGCTGGCCAGGTACTTCGCCATGCCCGCTTCGAGGTCGTTGCGCTCGCCGGAGTCCTTGCGCCGCGCCGCCATGACCATCATCTGGTGCGCGGCCTCGACCTTGGTGGCCATCTCGGCGAGGCGGAACAGGACGGCCTGGTGCTCGGCGATGGGCCTGCCGAACGTCTCGCGCTGCCGCGCGTAGTCCAGGGCCAGCTCGTAGGCGCGCCTGGCGACGCCGCAGCCGCGCGCCGCGACGTTGACGCGGCCGACCTCGACGCCGTCCATCATCTGGTAGAAGCCCCGGCCGGGCGCGCCGCCGAGGATCTGGGCCGCCGGGACGCGGTACCCGTCGAAGAGCAGCTCGGTGGTGTCGACGCCCTTGTAGCCCATCTTCTCGATCTTGCCCGGGACGGTCAGGCCGGGCGCGACCTCGCCGAAGCCGGGGGTCTTGTCGATGAGGAACGTCGTCATGCCGCGGTGGCCGGCGTCGGGGTCGGTCTTGACGAGCGTGGCGACGAGGTTGGCGGAGCCGCCGTTGGTCAGCCACATCTTCTGGCCGTCGATCACGTAGTCGTCGCCGTCGGGGACGGCGCGGGTCGTGATGGCGGAGACGTCGGACCCGCAGCCGGGCTCCGACATCGAGAACGCGCCCCGGATCTCCCCGGTCGCCATCTTCGGCAGGTAGTGCGCCTGCTGCTCGACGGTCCCGTGGTGGGCGATCATCCAGGCGACGATGAAGTGGGTGTTGACGATGCCGGACACGCTCATCCAGCCGCGCGACAGCTCCTCCACGACCAGCGCGTACGTCAGCAGCGACGCGCCGAGCCCGCCGTACTCCTCGCCGATCATCAGGCCGAAGAGCCCGAGGTCCCTCATGCCGTCGACGATCGCCTGCGGGTACTCGTCGGCGTGCTCCAGGGCGGTGGCGACCGGGAGGATCTCCCGGTCGACGAACGCGCGGACGGTCGCGACGATCTCCCGCTGCTCGTCCGACAGCCCGTGCGTCTGCTGCAGCCTGCTCATCCGTGCTCCCTCTCTGGCGGCCCTGAAGCCCTAGCGGCCCTCGAAACGCGGCGGGCGGCGCGCGGCGAACGCGGCGCGGCCCTCGGCGAAGTCGGCGCTGCCGAACAGCGCGGTCTGCTCCTCCATCTCGGCCTCCAGCAGCGCGTCCGGGCCGAGATCGGTGCGGGCCAGCAGCCGCTTCGCGGCGGCGACTGAGAGCGGGGCGAGCGCGGCCGCCTCGGCGGCCAGGCCGAGCGCGGCGTCCAGGGCCCCGCCGGGCGGCGCGAGGGAGTCGGCGAGGCCGATCTCATGGGCGCGGGGCGCGGGAACGGTCCGCCCGAACACGAGCATCTCCTTGGCGCGGCCCATGCCGACGCGGCGCGGGAGCGTCCAGAGCAGGCCGCCGTCGGCGACGAGGCCGACCTTGCCGAACGCGGCGACGAACCGGGCGTCCTCGGCGGCGACCACGTGGTCGCAGACGGCGGCGAGGGACACCCCGAGCCCGGCGGCGGCGCCTTCGACGGCCGCGATCACCGGTGTGCCGCACGTCGCGATGAGCCGGACGGCCTCGTGCAGCGGGGTGAGCCGGGCGCGGACGTCGTCCGGCGCGGCGCCCTCCATCGACCGGACGTCGCCGCCCGCCGAGAACGTCCCGCCGGCGCCGGTCAGCACGATCGCCCGCACCGCGGGGTCGTCGGCGGCGCGCCGCAACTCCGCCAGGAGCCGCTCGCGCGTCGGGAGGTCGACCGCGTTGCGCGCCTCCGGCCGGTTCAGCGTGAGCACGCGCGCCGCGCCGCGATCGGTGACCGTGACCACCTGGTCGTCCATCCGCCCTCCCGGAAATTTTTTATACGATACGTGGCCTGCCACGGCCGGGTTCGGGCGGCCTCACTCCGCCTCGGCCGCCCAGAAGCCCCGCGCCTCCAGATGCACCACCAGCAGCGTGCCCGCGTGCCGGATGTGGGCGCGCATCGCCTGCCGCGCGGCCTCGGCGTCCCCGGCGCGCAGCGCGGCGAGGACGAGCCGGTGGTCGTCGACCGACGCCCGCGTCCAGCCCTCGATGCCCGCGTAGAAGCGGCGCGGCGCGTACCGGACCACGGTCTGCAGCAGCCACGCCATCTTCGGCGACCCGGCGCGCAGGTTGATCAGCCGGTGGAACTGGTGGTTGGCGCGCTCGATGCCCGCCGAGTCGCCGGCCGCGAACGCCTCCTCCAGCAGCGCCTGCGTCCGGTCGAGCGCGTCCAGGTCGGCCTCGGCGGCCCGGCCGGCGGCGCGGGCGGCCAACTCCCCGGCGAAGTACGCCTGAGCCTCGAACAGGTCTTGGACGTCCTGCCGGGTGAGGGGCGCCGGCATGAACCCGCGGCGCGGCTCCAGCGTCACGAAGCCCTCGCCGCGCAGCGACAGCAGCGCCTCCCGGACCGGGGTGACGCTGATCCCGAGGTCGTCGGCGATCCGCTCCAGCCGGAGGAACTCGCCGTGCCTGACCTGGCCGGACATGATCAGGTCGCGGACGTGCGCGGCCACCTCGTCGCTCAGCTGGCGGCGGCGGCCGAGGGCCGGGCCGCCGGATCCGGCAGCGGTCATCGTCCCCCCTGGGCGCCTGCGGTATTTTCACATCAAATATATGAGAGATCGCCCCCGTGCGGGAGCCCGCGCGGGAGGAGGGTGGAGCCGCCGTGTTCACGCTCAGCGACGAGGAGCGCGCCATCGTCGAGGTCGTCGCGGACTTCGTCGACAGGGAGGTCCGCCCGGTCGCCCGGGACCTGGAGCACGCGGGCGCGTACCCCGAGCGCCTCATCGACCGGATGAAGGAGCTCGGCGTCTACGGCCTCGCCGTGCCCGCGCCGTACGGCGACGTCGCCGTCTCCAAGGCGTGCTACGCGCTCGTCACCGAGGAGCTGGCGCGCGGCTGGATGACCCTCGCCGGCGCGTTCGGCGGGCACACGGTCGTCTCGCACCTGCTCGCGGTGTTCGGCACCGAGGAGCAGAAGGCCCACTACCTGCCCCGGATGGCGACGGGCGAGCTGCGCGCCACGATGGCGCTCACCGAGCCGTCCGGCGGCTCGGACCTGCAGGCGATGAGCACGACCGCGCGGCGGGACGGCGACCGGTACGTCGTCGACGGCGCCAAGATGTGGATCACCAACGCCCGGATGTCGGGGCTCATCGCGCTGCTGTGCAAGACCGACCCGCACGCGTCCCCGCGCCACCAGGGCATCAGCATCCTGCTCGTGGAGAAGGGCCCCGGCCTGACCGTCTCCCGCGACCTGCCGAAGCTCGGCTACAAGGGCGTGGAGAGCTGCGAGCTGTCCTTCGACGGCTACGAGGCGCCGCTCGACGCGCTGCTCGGCGGCGAGGAGGGGCGCGGTTTCGCCCAGATGATGCGGGGCCTCGAAGTGGGCCGCATCCAGGTCGCGGCGCGCGCGCTCGGCGTCGGCCGCGCCGCCCTTGAGGACTCCCTCCGCTACGCCCAGCAGCGCGAGGCGTTCGGCAAGCCGATCTGGCAGCACCAGTCGATCGGCAACTACCTCGCCGACATGGCCACGCAACTGCGGGCCGCGCGGCTGCTCACCCTCGACGCCGCCCGGCGCCTGGACGCGGGCGAGCGCTGCGACATGGAGGCGGGCATGGCCAAGCTCTACGCGTCCGAGGCCGCGATGCAGATCGCGCTGAACGCCGTTCGCATCCACGGCGCGGCGGGCTACTCCACCGAGTTCGACGTGGAGCGCTACTTCCGCGACGCCCCGCTGATGATCGTCGGCGAGGGGACGAACGAGATCCAGCGCAACGTCATCGTCAAGCAGCTGATCGAGCGCAACCGGATCTAGGACGGGGGCTTCGGCCTCACGGCGCGGTCGCGGGGTCCTCGCCGGCGCGGATCCAGCCGAACGTGCGCTCCACGGCCCGCTTCCAGTTGTCGTACTCGGCGGCGCGCCGCGTCGGCTCCATCGCCGGGACCCAGCGGGCGGCCCGGTGCCAGTTGCGGCGCAGCCCTTCGAGGCCAGCCCAGTAGCCGACGGCGAGCCCGGCGGCGTAGGCGGCGCCGAGCGACACCGTCTCCACCACCATCGGCCGCTCCACGGGCACGTTCAGCATGTCCGCGACCATCTGCATGACGAGGTTGTCGGACGTCATGCCGCCGTCGGCCTTCAGCTCCTTCAGGCCGAGCCCCGAGTCGGCGTTCATCGCGTCCACCACCTCACGGGTCTGCCAGCCGGTCGCCTCCAGCACGGCCCGCGCCAGATGCCCCTTCGTGATGTAGGACGTGAGGCCGACGATGATGCCGCGCGCCTCGCTGCGCCAGTGCGGCGCGAACAGCCCGGAGAAGGCCGGGACGATGTAGCAGCCGCCGTTGTCGTCGACCGTCCGGGCCAGGGTCTCGATCTCCGGCGCGGTGGAGATCAGCCCGAGGCCGTCCCGGAACCACTGGACGAGCGCGCCGGTGATCGCGATCGAGCCCTCCAGCGCGTACACCGCGGGCTCGTCGCCGATCTTGTAGCCGACGGTGGTGAGCAGCCCGTTCGCGGACTTCACCGGCGTGGTGCCGGTGTTCATCAGCAGGAACGCGCCCGTCCCGTAGGTGCACTTGGTCTCGCCCGGGGAGAAGCACGTCTGCCCGAACAGCGCGGCCTGCTGGTCGCCGAGGGCGGCGCCGATCAGCACCCCGGGGAACACGCGGCGTGCCGTCCCGTAGGTCTCGGTGGACGACCGGATCTCCGGCAGCATCGCGGCCGGCACGCCGAAGAAGTCGAGCAGGCCGGCGTCCCAGGACAGGGTGCGCAGGTCCATCAGCAGGGTGCGGCCGGCGTTGGTCACGTCGGTGACGTGCACGCCGCCGTCGACGCCGCCGCTGAGGTTCCAGATCAGCCAGCTCTCCATCGTGCCGAACAGGACCTCACCGCGTTCGGCGCGCTCCCGGAGGCCGGGCGTGTGGTCGAGCAGCCAGCGGATGCGCGGCGCGGAGAAGTAGGCGGCCAGCGGCAGCCCGCTGCGCTCGGTGACCATCGCGGCGCCGGGGGCGCGGGCCAGCTCGTCCACCAGGGCGCCGGTGCGGGTGTCCTGCCAGACGATGGCGCGGCCGATCGGGACACCGGTCAGCCGGTCCCACAGGACGGTCGTCTCGCGCTGGTTGGCGATCCCGACCGCGGCGACCTGGTTCGCGGTCACCCCCGCCTGGGCGAGCGCCTCAGGGGCGATCCGCTCCAGGTTGCGCCAGATCTCCATCGGGTCGTGCTCGACCCAGCCCGGCTTCGGGAAGTGCTGCCGGTGCTCGCGCTGCGCGACCGACACCAGCCGGCCGCCGTGGTCGAACAGGATGCACCGCGTCGAGGTGGTGCCCTGGTCGATCGACATCACGTAGCGCTCGGTCACGGCCGGCCCCCTCCCTCCGGACGCGGCGCCGGGGCCGCGGCGTCACCAGCGCGAGCCCCCGAGGTCGCGGGAGACGGCGCGGGCCGCGTCCCGCACGTACCCGACGAGCCGCGGCTCGGGGACGCGCCGCGCGTCGCAGATCCGCTCGACCGCGCCGGAGATGCCGATGGCCCCGACCACCAGCCCCCCGTGCCCGCGGATCGGCGCGGCGATGCCGGCCTCGCCGATCGACAGCTCCTCGGTCTCGGCGGCCCAGCCGTTCTCCCGCACCCGGGTGGCGGCCCGTGCGAGTTCGCGCGGATCGGTGATGGTGCGCCGGCAGTAGGACTCCAGGACGGTGTCGCGGATGGACGCGGCGGCGTTGGCGTCGTGGGCGAGCAGCGCCTTGCCGAGGGCGGTGGCGTGCAGCGGCAGCAGCGAGCCGACGTCCATGGCCTGGAGGGTGTCGTCGGGCCGGAAGACGTGGTGGACGACCAGGACCTTGCCCTCCAGCAGGGTCCCGATGCGGACGGCCTCGCCGCTGCGCGAGGCGAGCGCGTCGGCCCAGTTGATGGCGCGGGACCGCAGCTCGTTGACGTCCAGGTAGCTGGTGCCGAGATGCAGCAGGGCGGCGCCGAGCTGGTACTTGCCGGTGCCGCCGTCCTGCTCGACGAAGCCGACGCGCTCCAGGGTGCGCAGGATGCCGTGCGCGGTGCCGCGGGCGAGCCCGAGCGAGCTGGCGACCTCACCGACGCCGAGCCGTCCCGAACTGGCGGCGAGCAGCCGCAGGATCGCGGCGGCGCGCTCGATCGACTGCACGGGTCCGGGCACGAATCCCAGGGTAGTTCTCTCGGCGGTGTGCCGACAATGTCGGCGCTTGTCGCGATTGTCGTCCCGTACGGTCCGAACTGCCCGGATTCTGTGATCTCGTGCACAGACTGGAGGGTAACCGGCGCCGGGCAACGGGGAAAGTGTTCGACATTGTCGGCAGCCTCCCGTTGTCGGCGGTTCATCCCCGACTTACCGTCTGGCCAGCCTCACGGGGCCTCGCGTCCACCCCACCTGCCGAGGAGAGCCCATGACGGAACGCACCGCGCAACGACCGAGAATCCCCTCGCTCGCCGGTGAGCTCGCGGCCGAGTTCGCCGGCACCCTGATCCTCATCCTGTTCGGCGTCGGCGTCGTCGCGCAGGTCGCCGCCGCCGGCATCGGCGACCACGACAGCATCGCCTGGGCCTGGGGGCTCGGCGTCACGCTCGGCGTCTACGTCGCCGCCCGGATCAGCGGCGCCCACCTCAACCCCGCCGTCACCATCGGGCTCGCCGCGTTCAAGGAGTTCGCCTGGCGCAAGACCGCGCCCTACATCGCCGCGCAGACGGCGGGCGCGTTCATCGCGGCGCTGCTCGTCCGCTGGAACTACAGCGAGGTGCTCGCCAAGGTCGACCCCGGCCACACCATCAAGACGCAGGGCGTCTTCTCCACCCTGCCCGGCAACGGCACCCTCCCGGTCGGCACCTGGGGCGCGTTCCGCGACCAGGTCATCGGCACCGCGATCCTGCTGTTCGTGATCAAGGCGCTGACCGACATCCGGAACTCGCCGCCGCTGGCCAACCTGGCCCCGTTCCTGATCGGCCTGCTGGTGGTCGCGATCGGGATGGCGTTCGGCACCGACGCCGGCTACGCGATCAACCCCGCCCGCGACTACGGCCCCCGGCTCGCCTCGTTCCTCACCGGCTACGGCGGCGCGTGGCGGGACCAGTACGGCGACCTGTACTTCTGGGTCCCGATCGTCGGCCCGCTGATCGGCGGCGTCCTCGGCGTCGGACTCTACAAGGCCCTGATCGGGCGGTTCCTGCCCCCCGAGGAGCCCGCCCAGGACATCGCCAAGCCCGAACCGCAGTACGAGACGGCCTGACCGTCCCGCACCCTCATCCCAGGAGACCGCACGCATGGCCGACTTCGTCGGAGCCCTCGACCAGGGCACGACCAGCACCCGCTTCATGATCTTCGATCACGGCGGGAACGAGATCGCCCGCCACCAGCTGGAGCACGAGCAGATCCTGCCGCGGGCGGGCTGGGTGGAGCACAACCCGACCGAGATCTGGGAGCGGACCCGCGCCGTCGTCCAGACCACGCTGAACAAGGCGAACCTGGGCCACACCGACCTGGCCGCGTTCGGCATCACCAACCAGCGCGAGACGACCGTGGTGTGGAACCGGCGCACCGGCCGCCCGTACTACAACGCGATCGTCTGGCAGGACACCCGCACCGACCGCATCGCCGCCGCCCTGGAACGCGACGGCAAGGGCGACGTCATCCGCCGGAAGGCCGGGCTGCCGCCGGCCACCTACTTCTCCGGCGGCAAGATCCAATGGATCCTGGAGAACGTCGACGGGGTGCGGGAGGCCGCTGAGGCGGGCGACGCCGTCTTCGGCACGACCGACACATGGGTGCTGTGGAACCTGACCGGCGGGACGAACGGCGGCGTCCACGTCACCGACCCGACCAACGCCAGCCGCACCATGCTGATGGACCTGGAGACCCTCAGCTGGGACGACGAGCTCCTGTCGTTCTTCGGCATCCCCCGCTCCATGCTGCCGGAGATCAAACCGTCCTCGGCGCCCGCCGGATACGGAGTCACCCGCGCGGACGGCCCGCTCGGCGGCGAAGTCCCGCTGACCGCCGCCCTGGGCGACCAGCAGGCCGCGACCGTCGGACAGGTGTGCTTCGCACCCGGCGAAGCCAAGAACACCTACGGCACCGGCAACTTCCTCCTGCTCAACACCGGTGAGGAACTCGTCCGGTCCAAGAGCGGCCTGCTGACGACCGTCTGCTACCAGTTCGGAGCCGACAAGCCGGTCTACGCGCTGGAAGGATCGATCGCGGTGACCGGGTCGGCCGTGCAATGGCTGCGCGACCAGCTCGGCATCATCTCCGGCGCCTCCGAAAGCGAAGCCCTGGCCCGGCAGGTCGACGACAACGGCGGCGTCTACTTCGTCCCCGCCTTCTCGGGCCTGTTCGCCCCCTACTGGCGCTCCGACGCCCGCGGCGCCATCGTCGGCCTGTCCCGCTTCAACACCAACGCCCACGTCGCCCGCGCCACCCTCGAAGCCATCTGCTACCAGTCCCGGGACGTCGTGGAGGCGATGCGAGAGGACTCCGGCGTCTCCCTGGACGTCCTCAAGGTCGACGGCGGGGTCACCGCCAACGAGTTGTGCATGCAACTGCAGGCCGACATCCTCGGCGTCCCGGTCTCCCGCCCCGTCGTCGCCGAGACCACCGCCCTCGGCGCCGCCTACGCCGCCGGCCTCGCCGTCGGCTTCTGGCACACCACCGACGAACTCCGCCAGAACTGGAACGAGGACAAACGCTGGAACCCCACCTGGGACGACGACCAGCGCCAGACCGGCTACGCCGGCTGGAAGAAGGCCGTCACCCGCACCCTCGACTGGGTCGACATCGACTGACCACCCCCGGGCCGCGGCCCCCAGCCG
>NZ_VCKZ01000786.1 GCF_005889745.1 Actinomadura geliboluensis | reverse complement strand
TGGGCAACATGATCGGGTCGGGTGTGTTCCTGCTGCCCAGCTCGCTGGCGGAGTTCGGGCCGATCAGCCTGGTGGCGTGGGGGTTCACCGCGGCGGGGGCGATCCTGCTGGCGCTGGTGTTCGCACGCCTGTCGCGGGCCTACCCCCGAACCGGGGGCCCGTACGCCTACGCGCGGCGCGCGTTCGGTGATTTCGTGGGGTTCCAGACCGCGTGGGGCTACTGGATCGCGGTGTGGGCGGGCAACGCCGCGATCGCGGTGGCGTTCGTGGGCTACCTGGCGCACTTCTGGCCGTCGCTGGGCCAGGACAAGGTGGCGGCCGCGGCGGTCGGGGTCGCGACGATCTGGCTGCTGACCGCGGTCAACGCCTACGGCGTCCGCGAGGGCGGCGCCGTCCAGGTCGTCACCACCGTCATCAAGCTGGTGCCGCTGCTGATGATCGCGGTCGGCGGGCTGTTCTTCATCGAGTCGGGCAACTTCGGGGAGTTCAACGCCAGTGGCGGCAGCGCGTTCGGCGCGGTGACCGCGGCGGCGGCGCTGACGCTGTGGTCGTTCATCGGGCTGGAGTCGGCCACCGTCCCCGCCGAGGACGTCCAGGAGCCGGAGAAGACCATCCCCCGCGCCA
>NZ_VCKZ01000785.1 GCF_005889745.1 Actinomadura geliboluensis | reverse complement strand
GGTTGCCGACTCCCCGAGGCATATCGCAGGCTCCCACGTCCTTCATCGGCTCCTGATGCCAAGGCATCCACCGTATGCCCTTAAAAACTTGAACACACAAAACGATCAAAACAAATCGCAGATGAGATCCATGACTCGAAAGCCATATCTCTCACCAGAGATGCTCGCGTCCACTGTGCAGTTCTCAAAAAACAACCGGGCCCACCAGCGCCGCCACGCTCATTACGAACGAAGCGGCGGCTGGTCCCGCAGTCCGAGGTCACCGGGCAAAGCCCGTTCCCTCAGGACCCAACAGCGTGTCCAACCCACCACCCACCCGAAGACCGTCGTTCCCACTCCCCCAGGCCGAAGCCGATGGGGGCGGTACTTGCCGGCTCACGCGGGCGGTGAACTGAGTAGCCAGTGCTCCACATCTATGAGCAGCCACCTGACAGACACTCGCTGTCAACGGCGGCCACCGACCTGAGCCTTCCCCGAGAGGAAGCAGCCCCGGCCAGTTGTGTGCTCCTTAGAAAGGAGGTGATCCAGCCGCACCTTCCGGTACGGCTACCTTGTTACGACTTCGTCCCAATCGCCGGCCCCACCTTCGACCGCTCCCCCCATTGCTGGTTGGGCCACGGGCTTCGGGT
>NZ_VCKZ01000373.1 GCF_005889745.1 Actinomadura geliboluensis | reverse complement strand
CTCGGCCCGACACCCCGAGAAAACGAGCCGCCGGCTCGCTCACCAGGCACCAAGCCCGTGCCGTGATCGGCTGGGGGAGCGGCGCTCCCTTCCATCGTCTCAGTCGGCGGAGCGGGGGAACCATACCCGTGACCAGGTCGAGTACGCCATCGTCAACGGGTCGGCTGGTACAACCGCCGCCGGCTGCACACCGCCATTGGCGACGTCCCGCCCGTCGAGTACAAGACTTCCCACTACCGTTCCATCAACACACCAGGGCCAACCGGTGCCAGGTAGACCGGACTTCATCGAACCCGGTGTGCTTCACCTGGGCCGGCTCCGGCGTTCCCAGCATGAAGCGCTACTTCTCCGGTGAGGCCAGATGATTGACCGTGCTGAAGTCGACTCCGATTACGGCGAGCCTTTTCGGCGGCGGGTGACACCCACAGGGTGTCACCCGCCAAGTGAGTAGCAGCCGTGGAAATACTGGACCCCATGGCTGCGCCAGTAGGCCCCCGGAAACCGGTCTGGCCGTCCCTGCTCACTCCATCCCGCGCCATGGCAGGACCATTACCAGCAGCGGCCCGAACTGGTCGAAGGCGAAGCACTGCTCCTGGAACCGGGCCGTGACCTGCTCGATCCGGTCGAGGCCTTTTCCCTGTGGACTCCGGGGTGAGAACCAAATCAGTGGCGAGGGTCAGTCCTCGCTGGAACCGACGACTGCAACCACAATGCTGCGGTGATGTAGTCGAAGACCGGCAGCCCGGTGGCAGACCGTAGTGGCTGTGCGGCCAGGCATAGGTCACCGCATTCCAGAAGAATGGCGCCGATGGCGTCGTGATCGGCCACGGTGCATGATACGAGTTGGCTGGCCTGCTGGATGATGGACGGAACGTCGTGCAGCCCACCCCCCTCTAGGACCTGTTCGCGGAAGGGGCCCGGGCCCTCCAGCCCCCTGATGACCAAACGGCTTTGTTCCTCTTTCCCCAAGCCGGAGCCGGCTAGGCAGCGGGCGTCGATGGCGGCCGCGTTGGCGGCTAGGACCAGGACCTTCTTCTCGCCGGTCGTGGCCAGGATGCCGGGTAGCTGGAGGAGGCTGGATGTGAGGACGGGCACAGGTAGAGCTTTTGCAAGGCCCGCCTGGTAGGGGGTAAAGTAACCACAGGTGGTCAGGATGCTTTGGGCGCCCTGGCCAATCAAATCCCGGGCGGATTTGAGTACCTCAGGGTAGAGCGCCGGATCTGCAGTGAGCGCCCTGGCGATGAGGTTTTCATCCGTGAGGGCTCGCCAACGGGTGGGCCAGGGGAAAGATTCGTGGTGAGCGGCCGTCCCTTGGACGGGATCGATGTGGCCGAGAGAGATGATGCCCATCGTCGCCTGGTTTTGCGGGGCATCGGTGACGTGTTGTGCCGGGTTGGCGCAAATCGTGGTCATGCGACCTCCCTGATGGTTTGGTGGTTCGATGTCGGGTCAACGGACTGGTGTTCGTGGACACGGCTGCGGGCGACCAAAGCTTTCACTGCCAGGACTCCGATGAGGCAGAACAGCGCGATGTACGCCGCGACGGCCATGCTCCCGAAGCGAACCACCACCCAGGTCGCCACGAAGGGTGCTGGGCCCCCGCCGATGATCCCGGCGAGGTTGAACCCGAGGGATGAGCCACTGTAACGCGTCTCGACCGGGAAGTTCCGTGCGATCAGTACTGGTTCCGGTGCGAACATGAGCGCGTAGGGGATCAAGGAAAGCAGAATGACGAGGCTGGCCCCGAAGGTCGAGCCCGAGTCGATGACGACGAAGTACAGGAAGCCGAAGACGCCCATCGTCAGCGCGCCCACCGTGTACATTCGCTCGTGACCCATTCGGTCCGAGTAGTGACCTGCAGCGATCATCGTGCCGGCCGAGATGAACGCGGCGACGGAGACCAATAGCAGGAGGGTGTTGCGTCCGTAGGACAACTGGTCCGTGCCGTAGGACAGGATGAACGCGATGAAGATGTAGACCGGGATCATCTCGGCGGATTTCAGGAAGGCGGCCAAGACGATCTCGATTGGGCTGCGGCGTAGGACCTCGGCTACGGGAGCCTTCTTGATCGAGCCTGATTTCGTGGCCATCTGGAAATCGTTGGTTTCGGGGACCTGACGCCGGATCCAGATCCCCACGAAGATCAGCAACACGCTGGCCAGGAAGGGCAGACGCCATCCCCAAGTCATGAACGCTGCGGAGGGCATGCCCAGACTGACCGCCAAGAAGGCGAGGTTGGCTGTGCCGATGCCGATCGTGCCGGCGGCTTGGGGGAAGCTGCCCCGGAACCCGGCGCGTTCCCTGGTTCCGGACTCCATCGCCAAGAGCACGGCCCCGCCCCACTCCCCGCCGACGCCGATGCCTTGCAGGGTGCGCAGTAGAACCAGCAGCACCGGGCCCCAGTAGCCGATGGACTCATGGCTGGGAACCAGACCGATGCCGACGGTGCCGATGCCCATGAGCACGATCGTGGCCAGCAGCGAGTTCTTGCGCCCCGCCCGGTCGCCGATGTGACCGAAGATCGCCGCGCCCAGCGGTCGGGCCGCGAACCCGATGAAGTACGTAGAGAAGGCCAACAGCACGCCGGTGACCGGGCTCGCTTGCGGGAAGAACAGCTTGGGGAAGACCAAGGCGGCTGCGGCGCCGTACAGCATGAAGTCGTACCACTCGATTCCGGCGCCGACGGTGCTGGCGAGGACGGCACGGCGAACTACGCGACGGTCGGTACGGAGTTGCTGGTCGGTGGCCTCTGGGGACATTGGGTCCTCCAACGGGTGCGTGTGCGCACAGATTTCAGGTTGAGTGGTTTGGTCGCAACCAGGTCGCCTGCGGCGACCTGGTTGCCGAGGAGTTCTGGTGCAACACCGAGTAGCTGCGTCTTGCTGCGCGCCACCGGGTGTCAGTCGAGAACGTCGGGTTCCTGCTCGAAGATCAGCTCAGCCAGCAGCCGGAAGCTGTGACGGGCCATGTTGGCGTTGCCGAACTGTCGGTGGGCGAGGCTGGCCTCTTCGTGGGTCATGACGCGCGGCGTCCCGGCGGCCTCGGCCATGAGTTGCATCTGGCAGGCGCGGTCCATCGTGATGAACCACCACGCGGCCTCCTCAACCGACTTGCCGGTGGTGATCAGGCCGTGGTGCCGCAGGATCGCTGCCTTCGCGTGCCCCAGACGTGCGGCGATGCGCTGGCCTTCGTCCCGCTCCAGCACCAGTCCCTTGTACTCGTCGAAGAGGACATGATCTTGATAGAAGGCGCAGGACTCCTGGAGGATCGGGTCCAGGGTGCGGTCCAATGCGGCCCAGGCGCGCCCGTGCAGTGAGTGCGCATGAGCGACGGCGACGACCTCGGGGCGAGCTTCGTGAATGGTCGAGTGAATCGAGAACGCGGCCTTGTTCGTGCGCAGCTCGCCGTGCACGACCTTGCCGTCACCGTCCAGCAGGAGGAGATCGCTGACCCGAATCCGCGAGAAGTGCCTGGCGTACGGGTTCACCCAGAAGTGATCGGTCAGCTCAGGGTCGCGGGCGGTGATGTGGCCCGCGATGCCCTCGTCAAAGCCGTGCCTGGCGAAGATGCGGAAGGCGGCGGCCAGTTGCCGCTTGCGGTGCTGGCGCTCTTCCTCGTAGGTCGGTTCGGTGGCGGGCAGCTCCTCCAGGTCGAGAGTGTTGGGCTCCTGCTCAGCATGGGTTTGCGTCACTTCGCGCGCCTCCTGTCTAGGGTTCTGACCCGCACACTGTGTTGCCTGCGAGGCAAATATGTCAACCCCTTAGGCAAGATCGCTGTTGCGGCCCCCGTGAGCAAGGCAGGGGCCAGGGTGACGGAGTTGGCTCGTACTATGCGGTCATGGCGCAATCAACTTCTTCCGAGGCAGGCACGCCCCCTCTCCGCTTGCGCGAGTGCCGTGAGCGGGGCGCTCTCACTCTCAGCGAGGCGGCCGAGCGCATTGGGGTCTCGATCACCCATCTCTCGAGGCTGGAACGCGGTCAGCGTCAGCCATCCATTGGTGTCCTCTTGCAGCTCGCCGCGCTCTACCGGGTCGGTGTCGGGGAGCTCGTGGGCGAAACCTTCCCCGCCGCCTACAAACTCGTACGGGCCGGGTCTGCGGAGCTTCGTCACGGCGACGACGGGATCTACAGCACGCTCAGCGGCGCAGCGGGACTCAGCGGTCTAGAGGTGATCCAACTGGACGCCGCGGGCAAGGGAGCCAAGAAGTCGGCGCACCACAGCGACGAAGAGTGGATATATGTCGTGTCCGGGTGGGTCGACATGGAGTTGGGCGACGAGCGGATCGTCCTGAAGGTCGGCGACTCCATCCACTTCGACGCCCGCACCCAGCACCGCCTCACTGACTCCGACCCTGCGGGCACGCGGCTCATCATTGTCTCGGTTCCGCTGCACCCGACTCGACGCCAAGGTCGCTTCTAACGCGCCTCCCGCCGCCACCATGGACGAAGTGCACGAAGGTTCTCGGTCTACCGATCGAATTCGCAAAGGTAGCCGAAGGCGGCGTTTGAGCCGTCCGCCAAGTTTGATCACGTTCCGTCCGGCATGAATTCCCTCCTTCTCCGGCACATGGTCCGCACGCCGACGAAGCACGTCGCGGCGTTGAACCGGTTTGTCGCCGGGCCAGCCCGCGGGCCGCCTTGGACGTGGACGAAGGGTTCGGGTGACGCTGGTGACCTGTGGCCGCCACGCGCGATGCTCTGACGGAAACCGGGTGGTCGTCACCGGAGACAAGCCGCCCCTGCCCTCAATCGGTGTAGCAATTGATCTCGCAGTGGTGTAGTCCTGCTCGGCGAGTTGATCGTCGGGGGAGTGCTGTGGGGTGGTGCGACACATGCTGACCTTGGCCGACCGGGAAGAGATTTCCCGGGGAATCCGCAGCAGATCGCCGGGCGGTTGCCGATCGAGCACCCCGCCGACCAGCATGTGAGGGTGTCTCACGAGGCGATCTACGGCTGGACCTACGCACTGCCCAAGGGCGAACTCGCCCGCCAGTGCCTGACCTTGCGCTCAGGCCGCACCCGCCGCCGGCCCGCGCACGGCCGCGCTCCCCGGGCGCCGCGGATCAGTGGAATCCGCTGGATCGACGAGCGGCCCGCCGACGCCGCCGACCGGCGGGTCCCCGGGCGCTGGGAAGGCGGCCTGGTCGCGGGCAAGGACGGCAGGACCGCGATGGCCACGCCGGTGGAGCGCGTCTCGCGGTTCGTGGTGCTGATGCCGCCGACCGGACGGGACGCCACCACCGTGTCCGAGGCCGTCATCGACCAGGTCAAGGGCTTGCCGGACGTGCTGCGACGGTCGCTGACCCGGGACCGCGGGTCGGAAACGGCCAACCATGCCGCGATCACCCTCAAAGCCCGCCTGCCGGTGTACTTCGCCCACCCGCACTCCCCTGGGAGCACGGAACCAACGAGAACACCAACCGCTGGCTACGGGAATATTTCCCCAAAGGCACCACCATCACAGGCGACCCGGACTATCTCCAGGCCGTCGCCGACGAGCTCAACAACCGCCCCGCGCCATCTTCGGATTCAAGAAGCCCAAGAAAGTGTCGCCGAGCTACTGGCCAGCGGAATTGCTTCCACTGATCGAGAACAGGGACACCATAGGGGCGGCGCCTTTGGGCGGCGGTGAACTCAAGCGCATTGTACGAACGTTCCCGCCACCTCTTTTGCGCCGCTGTGAACGGACGGTATTGATCGCCGGCGCGATGCTCACGGTAGGTGTGGATGGGGTGCCTGATCCACTCCCCGGTCAGGGCAGACTATGAGCAGGAGATTGGCGCGTTCCCCGCTCAGGGAACGGAATTTGTGAGGTGTCGTGGCCTTGAAATAGGCGGCGTCTCCCTCATTGAGTTCGATGTTCTGGGATGGGAAGATGAGTTCGGCGCGCCCCTGGTGCACGAAAAGGAACTCCTCTCCCGGGTGGTCCCGGAAGGGGAGCGGGTCGGCATCGTGCGACGGGTAGATCATGAAAGGCGTCATCTGCTTGGTGCTGGCCTGCAGCGCGATGCCTTCGTAGCGGGAGCCGGGTTCTTCGTCTGAGGTGAGCAGTCGCCGTTCAGTGGCCCGGGTCACGGTGACCTCGGACAGTTCCGTCGCGTCGGCGAAGAGAGTGTCCAGCGGGACGTCCAGTGCCTTGGCGAGCGAGGCGCAGACGGCGATCGAAGGAACGCTCCGACCGCGTTCGACCTTGGAGAGATAGCTCTTCGTGACGCCGGAGCGCTCGGCCAATGCCTCCAGTGTCATCAGCCGCTCCTTGCGCAGCTGCCGCACCCGGTTGATCACTGAGTTCTTCCTTCCCGCGTCCCTCGGCCAGGCTGCCGCCGGGGGATCCAGTATGTCCCTTGACGAGCCCCAGTGTGGCCCGGGCATCACTCGGAACGAGCCAGTCGGCCGTCCCCACCCTTGCGTGAGGACACAAAGTGTCCTAAAGTGCACCTTGTTTCCAAGAGGCGTCGCCTGCGGCTCCCCTGCCCGGACGGGCGGCCCTCGGAATGGAGGAGAGATGGCGAGGACACTGCAAGAGTCGAAGGACGTGCTCGCCGAGCGCGCCGAGAGGCAGATGGGCGACCACTTCGGGGACTCGAAGCTGACCACCCGGCAGAAGCTCGCGCTGACCTGCCGTATCGCCTTCGATGGCGGGCACGACTCGGGGCTTGCGGGGCAGATCAGTGCCCGCGGCCAGGAGCAGGGCACCTACTACACCCAGCGGCTCGGCCTCGGCTTCGACGAGATCACCGAGGACAACCTGCTGCTGGTGGACGAGGACCTGCAGGTCCTCGAAGGCGAAGGCATGCCCAATCCCGCAAACCGGTTCCACACCTGGATCTACCGAGCCCGCAAGGACGTCAACTGCATCATCCACACCCACCCGCTGCACGTCGCGGCGCTGGCGATGCTGGAGGTTCCCCTCGTGGTCTCCCAGATGGACACCACCCCCTTGTACGACGACTGCGCCTTCCTCAAGGACTGGCCCGGCGTCTCGGTCGGCAACGAGGAGGGAGAGATCATCTCCGCTGCCCTGGGTGACAAGCGGGCCATCTTGCTGGCCCACCACGGGCAGCTCGTCACCGGCGCCACGGTCGAGGAGGCGTGCACCCTGGCGATGCTCATCGAGCGCGCCGCGAGGCTGCAACTCCTGGCCATGTCGGCGGGCATCGTCCAGCCGTTGGACCCCGTCCTGGCCCGCGAGGCCCACGACTGGACATCCAGGGACCGGCGCAACAAGGCCAACTTCGCGTACTACGCGCGCAAGGCTCTGCGCAACCATCCCGACTGCGTTACGGGCGAGGTGGAGCTGTGACGGCGAACCCGCCCCTGAGCGGGGTCATCGCCTACCCAGTCACCCCGTTCGACCGCGGCAGCGGCGACGTCGACCTGGCCGCGCTGCGGCAGCTCACCGATGAGCTGGTGGACGCCGGAAGCCACGGCATCGCCCCACTGGGCAGCACCGGCGAGAACGCCTACCTCAGCGAGAGCGAGTGGGACGCCGTCTGCGAGACGACCCTGCAAACGGTCGCAGGGCGCGTTTCCACACTGGTCGGCGTCTCGCATTGGAGTACGGACGGGACGGTCCGGCGGGCGCGCGTGGCCGCTCGGCACGGGGCTACAGCGATCATGGTGCTACCCCAGGTGTACTGGAAGCTGACCGAGGCCGAGCTCGTGCGGCACTTCGCCACGGTCGCCGCCGCCACCGACCTGCCGATGATGCTCTACAACAACCCGGGCACGAGCGGCACCGACCTGAACCCGCAGACGGTGGTCGCGCTCGCCCGCCAGATCCCCAACCTCACCATGGTCAAGGAAAGCTCTGGCGACGCCGCGCGCTTCCGCGCCATCCGTGAGCTCTCGGACGGGGCGCTGTCGGTCTACAACGGGAGCAACCCGCTGGCGCTGGAGGCGTTCCGGTCCGGCGCCGCCGGATGGTGCACCGCGGCGGCGTGCCTGGTCCCGCAGTGGTGCCTGGAGTTGCACGCCGCAGCAACGGGCGAGCGGCAAGAGCGCGCCGACACGGTCCTGGCCGAACTCTTGCCGTTTCTGGAGTTCATCGTCGCCCACGGCCTGCCCCGAACGATCAAGGCCGGATTGGAGATCCAGGCCCGCGACACTGGCCGACCCAGGGCGCCGCTCCAGCCGCTGCCCGACGAGGTGACCGGCGAGCTGCGAAGCCTGCTCGCGCGACTCGAATCGCACCCGATCCTGGACGACCCGGCGACGGCATCCGCCTAGAACCGGCCCGTGCCGCTCACTCGGTAGACGAGCCGAGCGGCACGGGCCACGACTCGCAGAACGCGCTGCGCCGCCGCGTGCAGGGCGTTCGTGTGCCGAGAACGTTCCCGTCCTGTCAGACCGGATCACGGAGGGAGACCATGCCTCACACCATCCATCCGGTTCAACGGCCGCAGGCGGTGAAGTTCGCAGATGTATCCCTTCTGCGCCGGACCTTGCGACGCCACGCGGCAGGCGTCACGATCATCACCGTGCCGGGGCCGGCCGGCTTCACCGCGACGTCCTTCACCTCGGTCTCGCTAGAACCCGCCCTGGTCTCCTTCTGTGTGGCGACCATCGCCTCGGTCACGCAGGCCGTGCAGCAGGCCGAGCGCTTCGCCGTCCATCTGCTTGGATCGCACGACTCCCTGCTGGCCGACCGGTTCGCGCGCAGCGGTGTTGACCGATTCGCCGGTACCGCATGCCTTCAGGAGCCTGACGGGCTGCCGATCCTGACCGTCGTCCCAGCTTGGCTCAGCGCCCGCGTCGTCGCCCGATATGCCGCAGGTGATCATGTCCTGGTCATCGGTGAGGTCGACAACGGCGGGGTGCGGAATGAAGCACCGGGCCTGGTGCGGCATGACGGTGCATACGCGAGAGCAGTGGAACTATCACCGCAGCCCGCGCAGGTGCAGTCTCGGAAGAGCCCGGAACCCGTCATGGCGGACGCACCTTCGGACCTTGAGCAGAGGAGGGCCTGATGAGTAGTCCAGCCCAGTACCCGCAGGCGGAGAGCGTCGCGGACTTCGCCCGCAACATCGCCGAGGTCCGCGCACGCATCGACGCGGCGGCGGAACGCGCCGGCCGCAGCGGCGCGGAGGTGCGGCTGCTGC
>NZ_VCKZ01000372.1 GCF_005889745.1 Actinomadura geliboluensis | reverse complement strand
CTGGAAGGGGGTCGGCGGGGCGAGCGGGACGCGGCGTGTGGTTCCCCGGAAGTCGTTGAAGTCGCGCTGGGAGAGGTCGAGTTCGGCGGGGATCGTGCGGTCGCGCCCGGCCGGGCCGGTGGCGAGCCAGGACCAGTGGTCGGTCAGGAGGCGGCGCGCCGCGGTGCGCAGGACGTTCAGGGCGGCGAGGTCGTGCGGGCAGGCGACGTCGGTGATCTGGAGTTCGGGGAGCCCGAAGCGGCGGAGGCCGCGGGTGCGCAGGCGGACGCAGGCGCACCCGTTGACGCCCTCCGGGTCCAGATCGGGGTCGGCGGCCGTGCAGCGGCCGTTGGCGCGGAACGGCGGCAGGGCGTCGCCCAGCCAGCGGTCGGCGAGGACGAAGCGCGTTCGTTCGGCGGCGGGCGGAGCCAGGACGTGGCCGGTGACGAGATCGGCGACGATGCCTCCGGTGGCCCGGGCGATGGCGTACGCGGCGGCGCGGGCCGCCTGGGCGCCGCGGGGCTGGTCGGTGATCGGCGCGAAGGCGGTGATGACGGCGAAATCCGAGGCGTCGTTGAAGGTCTGCGCGGCCGGCCGGTCTTCCGGGAAAGCCGCGCGGATCTCGCCCGGATCCCAGCGCAGGGTGGCGGAGCTCTCCCGGGTGAGCTGCAGCTGCGGCGAGCCGAGCCGGCCGGCGATGTGGGCGTGGAAGGGACCGGCCGCGGCTTCGCGGAGGATGCCGGGGAGATCATGCGGGACGCCGTCGGTGGCGACGGCGAACCGCGAGGTCGTGGTGGCGGGCACCGGGAACGTGATCGTGGCCATCGGGCCGCTCCTTCCGGGAGGGGACATCGCCAGCTTGCGCGCCCGTCCCGGGAAGAGGCACCCGAATCCGGTTCTGTGGATAACTCTCCGGTCAGCGCGGCCGGATCGCGCCGGGGGTGGTGCCGAAGCGCTCGCGGAAGACCCGTGTGAAGTGGGCCTGGCTGGCGAAGCCGTGGCGGTGCGCGATCTCCGCGACGGTCGCCGCGGCCGATGCCGGGTCGGCAAGGTCCGCCCTGGCCCTCGTCAGCCGGCGGTCCATCACGTAGCGGACGGGCGTCGTGCCCTCCGGTTCGAAGACGCGGCTGAGGTGGCGGACGGAGATGCCCAGCGCGGACGCGACGCGTTGGGCGCTCAGCCCGGAATCGTGCAGATGCCGGTCGATGTAGTCCTTGGCCACGAGGAGGTGGAGCAGCCGGGTGGGGGACGCGGGGCGGTCACCGGCTTGCTCGGCGGCGAGCAGGCCGAGGAGTTCGAGGGCCAGGTCGTCGGCGTGGCCGGGCCCCTTGCCCGTTGTCAGCTCCAGCAGAAGCGACCGCAGCGTGCGGGAGGCGGGGGTGGGCCGTGAGGCGTTGAGGGTGATCGGGGCGGGCAGGACCGGCGCGCGGAAGTGCTCTGCGAACATCTCGCGCGGAACGTCCAGGAGGAGCTTCCGCATCGGGGCAGAGAAACCGAACAGGTACGGACGAGAAGTGTCGTATAGGACGATGTCTCCCGCGCCGACCTTCAGGCAACCACCGGAGTGGAAGAAGACGGCCTCGCCCTTGAGGACGAGGCTCGCGAACACGGAGTCCTTGGGGAAGTCGCGGCAGATGCCGGGCGTCCGTTCGATGACGTGTTCGTTGCCCCGGATGTCGGCCAGGCGCAGCCCGCCGACGCGCAGGTTCGCCTGCCGGGCCAGCAGGCCGCCCTCGGCGTAGGAGGTGCAGGTCAGCCCGACCAGCGCACGCGCGTTGTACCGCTCCCAGTAGGAGACCCGGTCGCCCGGCGGGACGTCCTCGGTCGATACACGCGACTCCAGCACGGAAGCGGCCATCTCGACCTCCCTCGCAGGTGGGAGGTCGAGTCTAGCCAGCGTCCCTCAGCGGAAGAGTGAGTCGACGTAGTCCGAGCCCAGGCCGACCTTCTCGTAGTGCTCGCGGCACATCGCGATGTAGTCGTGGACGTCGAAGTACCCCTCCGAGTCACCGTTCTCGTCCAGCCAGATGAGCGGGCCCTTCACGATGAACATCGTCTTCATCGGCTCGCCGCTCTCGTAGGCGACGAGAGTGTGGCCTTCGCCCGGCGCCTCGTAGATGAAGTCGCCGGCCGTCGCCGTCCACGGGCGTTCGAGGTAGCCCCACTTGCCGGAGATGGTGTACGCGAACACCTCGTGCGGGTGGTAGTGCCTGTTGACCAGGCCGGCGCTGGTGGCGCGCAGGATGTCCGCCCAGGAGTTGTCCTTGACGTTGATCCAGAGCGGGCGCGAGCCGACGGTCTCGGTGAACGGCACGTAGTAGCGGTCGTCGTCGGTGGCGACCTTCGGCAGGTACACCTCGGGCAGGGCGTCCGGCTTCTGGGAGTTCTGGATCGGCTTCAGGTTCTTCCAGAACTCGGTGGTCGCGTCCTCCGGCATGGCTTCCTCCAGGTGGGTCGGTCCGTTGACCGGCAGTGAACCGCGCAGGTCCGGCCGTGTCTTCCCGCTGCCGGACGTCCGGCCTTGCCTGGCCGGGACACCGGCGATTCACCGGGCGGTCGGCCGCGACGTTCGGTAAAATCCCCGTCACCCGCAGTTAAGATCATCAAGAGGTGACGACATGTGCCGGCTTTTCGGGATGAGTACGGGAGGCCCCCGCGTCAGGGCGGCGCACTGGCTGCTGGACGCGCCGCGGAGCCTGCGCGCGCAGAGCCACCGCATGCAGCACGGCGCGGGCCTCGGCTGGTTCTCGCTCGGCGGCGAGCCAGTCCGCGACCGCGCGCCCCTGGCCGCCTTCGAGAACGCCGACTTCGACCTGCACGCGCGCAACGTCC
This sequence comes from Actinomadura geliboluensis, assembly GCF_005889745.1. Taxonomy (GTDB): domain Bacteria; phylum Actinomycetota; class Actinomycetes; order Streptosporangiales; family Streptosporangiaceae; genus Spirillospora; species Spirillospora geliboluensis. Next base: position 6,304 of record NZ_VCKZ01000372.1, on the reverse strand, counting down.
CGTCCCACACCTTCGTGTCGCACGTGCGGGACGCGTCCGTGGGCGGGCTGACCGTGCGCAACTGCCACCCCTTCGTGATGAACGACCGGCTGTTCGCCCACAACGGCGTGGTGAAGGGGCTGGACGTGCTCCGCACGTGGCTGACCGAGATCGAGCGCGCACACGTCGCCGGGGAGACCGATTCGGAGCTGGTGTTCGCCTACCTGACGGCCGAGATACGGCGCCGCGGCGACACGACGGCCGGGATCGTCGAGGCGGTGCGCCGCATCGGCGCGGAGCTGCCCGTGTTCGCGCTCAACCTCCTCGTCGCCGAGGCCGGCCGCCTGTGGGCGCTGCGCTACCCGGAGAGCAACGAGCTGTGGGTGCTCTCCCCGGACCGGGGCGGTGCAAGCGAGCCCGGGCGCCCCGCCGGGGGTCCGGGGGCGGTGGATGGCGGCCCCGGCCGGGCCTCCGCCGGCGGGCCGGGTCCCGTCCCGGCCGTCGTGATCGCGAGTGAGCCGATGGACGACGATCCCGGCTGGCGGCTCCTCGAACCCGGTGAGCTGCTGGTGGTCGACGGGCTCGCCGAGGAGTCGCTCTTCCCGTTCGCGCCGCCGCGGCATCCGCTGCGCCGCTCGGACCTGTCGCTCCGCGAGGCCGCCTCCCAGGCCACCGGGTCGGTGCGGGCCCAGGGCGCGGAACCGGCCGTGCCGGGCCTGGACCGGGTTCCGGTCCGGGTGCCGCTGCAGGCGGTGATCGTTCGGAACGGACGACCGCCAGCGGTTCCGGACCCGTCTGTCTAGATCCGACACGCCGTTCACCACGGATAAGACCAGCTTCGGCCGAATTCGCGGTGATTCGCGCGGCATCGACGGCGTAATCAGGGGGAATGTGTACGTTGGGGAGATCAACACTGCTGTGAGCTGCGGGGACGGGCCCCGCCGCCCAGCCTTGGAAACAGGAGGTCCCCGTGGCTCGAACACTGTCGAGGGGCACCCGCGTCACCGGTGCCGAACGCACGCAGCTCGCCGCCGAGCTCGCTCCGCGGTACGCGGCCGGTGAGAGCATCCGCGACCTGGCGGCCGAGACCGGCCGGTCGTACGGATTCATCTACAACGTGCTGAAGGAGGCGGGAGTGCCGCTGCGCGGGCGCGGCGGCAACACCCGGCGCAAGAAGGGCTGACCCGCTCCCGAGACCAGGCAAGACCAGATAGGCCGAGAAGAAAGCACAGCACATGAACGGACGTCCCCCTCGCCCCCCGGGGGGACCCCGTGCGCTAAGGACGGCGAGACGCTCCGGTGACCTCGGAGCGCCCGTTCAGGCTGGCGAGGTCCGCGGCGGCGCGCCCGGCCACCCAGCCCTCGTAGTTGGAGACGGAACCCGCCCGCCCCTGGGCGAGGTTCGGGAACATCGTGTCGACGGCCTGCTCGACGGCCCGGTCGCGCGCCGCCAGCACGGGAAGAAGATCCTTGCCGCCGGCGCCCGCGGCCGCCCGGTCCGCGGCCTCGCCCGCGGCCTCGCGGAGGCGCTCCCCGATCCGGGACGCGTACGCGTTGAGGAAGGCGTGCCGGAACGACCGCGTGCGTGAGCGTCCTCGCGCGTCGCGCCGCGGGCCCGCGTGCACCATGGCGGACGTCGCCTGGACGAGCAGCGACGTGAACAGCATCTCCACCGCGGCCAGATCGGCCGGGAAACCCAGGACCGTGGAGAACCCCAGCTCCCGATGCCACACCGCGCGGCAGCGGTTCGCGTCGGCCACGACCGTCAGCAGGACGGCCTTCGGCGCCTCGTAAGGGTTGTCCACCGCGACGCGCCGTCCGGCGGGCCCTCCCATGTCGCCCGTCTCCGCGGCCAGCAGCACATGGTCGATGCTGTGCCGCGCGATGAGTTCCTGGGCGCGCGCGCTGAGCGCCTCGGCCTCCTCCGGGAACTCGGTCGACTCCGCCTTGGCGAGCAGCGCACGGACCTTGCCGAGCATCCGCTGATCCACGTCCCGCGTCGTCTCCGGTGTGGGCGCGCCTGCACTGGATGAGGCCGAGCCGGGCGGCGGGGCCAGGGGCGGGAGTCTCGGCAGTGTCTCCAGCAGGTGGACGAGCTCGATCGCCGTCGCGATGTAGCGGGCGCGTGCCACGCCCTCGCGGTCGCACCATTCGGCCGGGTGGGCGTCGTCGTCCGTCCACCAGACGGTGGCGTCCAGGGAGGCGAGCTGCTCGTGCCAGACGGCGTCGACGGTGGTGGCGGAGTAGGCGCGCAGCTCGCCGGCGATCGCGTCCGCCGCGAGCCCCGCGTGCAGGGCGGTGTACCGGCGGGAGGCGAACCTGACCACGTCGGCCGGCTGCCAGCCCCGGCTCCACGCCCCGGTGACGCACTGCCGGAGCCGGTCGGCCAGGTGGCGGTCGGTGGCGTGCGTCCACAGTGGCGTGCCGGGCCCCTGCTCCAGTTCGGCTACGAGCTCTCGGAACGCCGCGCCATCACCCCGCGCCAGCGCTGTGACCGCCTCGGCCACCACAGCACCGGCCGCCGACTCCCGACCAGGCTCCCAGGACGACTCCGGCGATCCGGGACCGCGCCGCCGCCGCGACTTCCACACCGCCACTCCTACGGTCCGATTGCACGGGCACACAGCATCCTGTCATCCGGCCGGGACCCGCTCGGCCGCCGGCGCGCGACTCGCGGAAGGGAGCGAGCCCGAAGCCAGCGGAGGCCGGAGGCGGCAGGGTGCGGGCATGAATGCGACGGCCCCGGCCGCAAGGGCCGGGGCCGCGTGATTCGGAGTCTTCCAGCGTTCCCGGCGTCGTCCGCCGGGGTCTCGCCGTCCGGAGGACGGCTACGGGCCGCCGTGCTTGTCGCCGCGCATCTCCTCCACCACCACGCTCTGGTACGCGCGGGAGGTGTCGGGGACGTAGCTGAGCCGTGCCAGGGCCTTGCCCTCGGGATCCCTGATCTCGAAGTGGTAGCCCCGGCCGGCGTCGCCGACGTGCGCCACGGCCTGGTCGTGCCGGAGGCGGCACATCGTGTCGACCTTCTCCAGCGCCACCTTCAGGCTCCCCGCGTCGCTGATGAGCCGGGCCGGCTCGCTCGTCTCCCAGATCTCGAACATTGATCGTGTCCTGTCGGCGGTCGGTCGGAAGGAACGGGCGGGGCATTCCAGACGTCGGGGACAGCTTGCGCCCAATTGGTGGATCTTTCAATCAGTTCTGGTATCGGATTGATCACCTTTCGAAGTTGTCCACGCTCACAGCGTCATGTCCGCAAGTGGCGGCGGACCAGTGGTTCCCCGGGCGGCGTCCGGATCGATAAGGTCGGCGACACATAACCGAATGGGATTCGGAAGGGGCCGGGGTGGAGTACCGGGTCGTGTCCATCGTCCGAGACCACGCCCGCGAGCGCGGGACGGCGCCCGCCGTCACCGGGGACGGGCGGACCGTGAGCTACGCCGAGCTCGACGAGCGCTCCAGCCGGGCCGCGCAGGCCCTGCGGGCGGCGGGGCTCGGCCCCGGGTCGCGCGCCGCCTACGTCGGCAAGAACGCGCCCGAGTTCTTCGACCTCCTGTTCGGCGCGGCCAAGATCGGCGCCGTGACCGTCCCGGTGAACTGGCGGCTCACCCCCGCCGAGATCGCGGCGATCGTCGCGGACGCGGACGCGCCGGTGACCGTGCTGGACGCCGAGTTCGCCGACCTCGCGGACGCGCTGCCCGGCCGCGTCGTCCGCACCGGCGGTGAGCACGAGCGCTGGCTGGCGGCGCATCCGGCCGACGACCCCGGTTTCACGGGGGAGCCGGACGACATCGTCGTGCAGCTCTACACCTCCGGCACGACCGGGGTCCCGAAGGGCGTCCAGCTCAGCAACGCCAACTTCGAGGTGGGGGAGCGGATGGCCCGCCGCTGGCGGCTGGACGGCTCCTCGGCGAGCCTCGTCCCGATGCCGCTGTTCCACATCGGCGGCTCCGGCTGGGCGCTGGCCGGGCTGTACGCGGGCTGCCGCCAGGTGCTCGTCCGCGACATCGACCCGGCCGCGCTGGTCGACACGTTCGAGCGGGAGCGGATCACCAACGCGTTCATCGTCCCGGCCGTCCTGCAGTTCATGTGCCAGGTCCCGGGCGCGGCCGGACGCGACTACTCGGCACTGCGCGCGATCACCTACGGCGCGTCCCCGATCACCTCCGAGGTGCTGCGCCGCGCCCTCGACACGTTCAAGGCGCCGCTGTTCCAGCTGTACGGCATGACGGAGACGACCGGCGCGATCGTCCAGCTCGACCCCGAGGACCACGACCCCGAGGGCCCCCGCGCGCACCTGATGCGCTCGGCCGGACGCCCCTACGACTGGGTCGAGGTGAAGATCGTCGAGCCGGGCGGGGACACCGAGCGCGCGCCCGGCGAGGTCGGCGAGGTGCTGACGCGCTCCCCGCAGAACACGCCCGGGTACTGGAACCGCCCGGAGGAGACCGCCCGGCTGCTGGCCGGGGACGGCTGGCTCCGCACGGGCGACGCCGGCCACGTCGACGCCGAGGGCTACCTGTTCCTCACCGACCGCATCAAGGACATGATCGTCACCGGCGCGGAGAACGTGTACCCGATCGAGGTCGAGGAGGTCCTCGCCGCCCATCCCGCCATCGCGGACGTGGCGGTCATCGGCGTGCCGGACGAGCGCTGGGGCGAGACCGTCAAGGCCGTCGTCGTGCTCGCGCCGGGCGCCGAACTGACCGCGGACGAGGTGCTCGCCTACGCGCGCGAGCGGCTCGCGGGCTTCAAGCGCCCGCGCTCGGTCGACTTCGTGGACGCGCTGCCGCGCAACCCCAGCGGCAAGATCCTCAAGAAGGACCTCCGCGCGCCCTACTGGGACGGACTGGGCCGCACGATCGCCTGACCCCCGCGCGCCCGTGGCTATGCCTATGCCTATGCCTCGACGGTGACGACGGTCTCCTTGGCGTCGGGCTCCAGGAAGCGCAGCAGCGCCTCCCCTTCGGTGGTCAGCGCCTTGACGGCCGCCTGCGGGAGGCGTTCGAACGGCCGCAACGTCAGGGTGGCGACCTTGCGCTTGTATTCGGTGTCCCAGATGCCGCGAGCGAAGCCGTCCCAGAGGAAGACGGCGCGGACGCGCAGATTCTTGGTGGTGAGCATGGGCCTGTCGGTGTCGGAGATCACGCGCCTGCGGTCGGCGTGCGCCAGGACGAGGCTGTCGAACTCGGGCAGGAACCGCGCCGGCGCCGGGACGTCCTCTCCGGGGCGCGGCGCGTCCGGCAGGTCGAACAGCTCCCGGCCCTTGTCGTCGGTGAAGACCCGGAGGCCGGGCCGCAGGCGCTCAAGGGCCTCCCCGGCGGACGCCAGGCCGGACCACGCCTGGGCGTCGGCGGCGGAGGCCGGGCCGAAGGCCGCCAGGTACCGGAGCATCAACTCGTCGAGCGCCGTCTCGGCGGACGGCTCGCTTTCCAGCCAGCCGCCGGCGAGTGTGAACTGCGCCGTACGCGGGAAGCCCCACCTGTCCTGTGTGGGGACCATCACCAGCGGCACGCACAACCGGACGGCGTAGCCCAGGGCGCGGTCGTTGACGTCCGGGAACTGCTCCTGGAGCAGTGCGCGGACCTCGTTGAAGGTGCGCGGCCCCTCCGAGAGGAGCGCACCCGCGGCGGGCACGACCTCTTCCAGGTCCAGCCCTTTGGCGCGGTCGCCCAGAACGCGCAGGGCGCCGTCCAGCATCGGCTGCAGGGTCGTACGGAACGCCCTGTAGTCGGCGCCTGTGACCAGATGCAGTGTGGCCCGCATCATGGTGGCCCGGACGAGCGTACGGTCCTGCAAGGCCGCATGCAGATCGGACGCTCGGAAACCGTCCAGCCGTGTCCATAGCCCCAGGAAAGGCGGCTTGGGCTCCTGCGCCTGCATGCCGCCCAGCCGCGCCACCGCCTCGGTGACCGGGACCGCCTCCCGTGCGAGCAGCATCTGCCGCGCCAGCGTCGCCCGGTTCAGGGCCCGGATGCTCAGTGTCTCCGTCACCCGTCCAGCATGCCGGGCTCCCGAGCCCCCCGCACCAGCCCCGCGCCCGGCCACATGGGGTGGGATTCGGGGCGGCGGTGTGCCCGGCCTCGACTGGGCGCTCGGCAATGGGTGCACGTGGCGGACATCACCTCCTCTCGGACCTGAGTCAGCGAAGCCGTCCGCGACCTCGACCGGCCGGCCGAACCGGGATTCGTCTACGTGGCCGGGGAGGCACGCACCGTACAGGCGGTGTGCTCGCATCTCGTCCGGGAGGGCGGCCGGCCCCGCAGATCCGTGCTGGTCAGACCCGGTATCGACGCCCGGCGGGCGCGGGATGGAGGGGCGTTGGAAC
>NZ_VCKZ01000371.1 GCF_005889745.1 Actinomadura geliboluensis | reverse complement strand
CAGGCACATCGGCAACATATGCCTCCGCAAGCGAGGCTTCAATCGCTTTCACGAACTCCACATGGACCTGCGACGCCTGTGGATATGTGGATAACACCCTGACGGTCAGGCTAATTTAACGGCATTGTTCCATGGTGGACGCGGCGTCGAGGTCGACCGCGATTGAACTCATACCCTTATGATATCCGGCCGGACGCTACTTCGCCCTTTCGAGTCGAAATTCGACCATGATTCTTTTGGGCTTCCTTGATCGACTCTCGCCTGTTTTATCGAAAGGCTCATTTCGGGCATTTCGATTTGAAGCTCTGCACTTGCGTGCTTGCTTGTGTGTTGTGTGTTTCTTTGTTGGGGTGGGGGCGGCGCGTCGGGCAGAGGGCAGGCGGAGCCTGCCCGACGAAAGCTGCACTCAGGGGCCGCAGAGGCTCCGAAGTCAAGGGTGGGACGGAGTCCCATCGCGAAGCGACGCCGAAGGCGCCCTTGACTTTGGAGGGGCGGCCCCGTACGCAGCGCCGCCCCCACCACAATTCCACGAACATGCCTCGCGCGAACATGCCTCGCAGGAACGGCCTCCGGCGAACATCCCGCACCTTCTCGACTGTTGGACGATTGTCTAATTCACAGCACAGCGGCAGCCTTCGACCATGACATCTCCGGATTCCGAGGCCGCCGGCGATCTCCCTTTCCGTTGGAGGCAAGGCGCACAGCCGTCTAGGCACATGAACCGCCCCGCTGGAGACACCACGCCCCACTGAGGCAAGCAGCTCAACACCAGCAGCACTCCCGTCCCAACCGTCTGCATACGGTCACGTATCCAGATACGATGATGTATCTTGCGGGCATGGCGAGACGAGAGACGCGGGTCGAGCGGCAGCGGCGGACGCGTGCTGAGCTTGTGGTGTCGGCGGCGCGGCTGTTCGCGGAGCGTGGGGTCGCCGCCACCTCCGTCGAGGCGATCGCGGAGGAGGCCGGGTACAGCCGTGGCGCCTACCACAGCAATTTCGAGACCAGGGACGAGATCCTCAACGCCGTCGTCGCCCACGTGGTCGGAAGTCTCGGGCCGGAACTCGCCGCCACTCTGCATAGCCAAGGCAGCGTCCTAGACCGGCTCACCTCCTACATCCGCACTTTTCTTGCGTACTGCGCACAGCGACCAGTGGAGACGCGTGCCTTGATTGCCGTCGTCGCACACCGGGCGGCAACGGCGGCGGGATTCTACGACGATCTCGTAGCGGCGTCCCTCTCCGACCTTGTGTCGCTGTTCGAGGAAGGCCAGAACAGCGGGGAACTGCGTCGCTTCGACCCCGTGATGATGGCCTCGATGCTTCGCCGCACCCTCGACAGTGAAGGGCTGCGGGTCGCACTCGGCGCTCCAGTGGACGACGTCATCACCGAACTGACCGCGACGTTCAGCCAAGCGACACGCTCCAACGAGAAAGCCTGATTTCATGCCCGTCCAGACCTCCCGCCAGATGGTGCTTCGTGAACGTCCGAGCGCGGGCATCACAGCCGACACGTTCGCCGAGCGCACCGAGCCAGTGCCTTCCCTCAAGGACGGCGAAGCGTTGGTACAGGTCGTCTGGCTTGGAATCGACGCCACACAACGGACGTGGCTCAACGCCGACGCCACCTACATCGCACCTGTAGGAATCGGCGAGGTGATGCGCGGCAGCGGTGTCGGCCGCGTGGTCGCGTCCCGCAATCCGGTGCTGCCGGAAGGGCAGTGGGTCTATGGCGACCTGGGCTGGCGAGAATATGTCGTGGCCCGCGACGGCGGCCTGTTCGGCGTCAACCCCGTCCCGGACGGGATCGATCCCCGCCACATGCTCACCGTCTTCGGTGTGAGCGGGCTGACGGCATTCATCGGAATGTCATGCGTGCTGGACGTCACCGACGCGGACACTGTTCTGGTCACCGGCGCGGCCGGGAGCGTGGGCTCGCTCGCCGGGCAGATCGCGCGGCTTCTCGGCGCTCGGGTCATCGGCACCGCCGGCTCGCCCGAAAAGGTCGCCTGGGTGAGGGACGTCGCCGGGTTCGACGCGTGCGTCGATTACCGCGCCGACGATGTCCCGGCCGCTTTGCGCGCCTTCGCGCCTGACGGGTTCACCGCCGTCTTCGACAACGTGGGCGGCGTACTCCTGGAGAACGCGCTCGACCGGCTGGCCCTCCATGCGCGCATCGCACTGTGCGGGTCGATCTCGTCCGGGTACACGGCCACCGGATACGGGGCAGGGCCGTCCAACTACATGCAACTGGCTTTCCGGCGGGCTCGCATGGAGGGCTTCATCTTCTTCGACTACGTGTCCGAGTTCCCCGAAGCGCTGTCCCGTCTCGCCGGCTGGGTATCCGAGGGGCGACTGCGCTGGGCCGAAGACGTCATCGACGGTCTCGACAACGCCCCTGCCGCTCTGCAACGGCTCTTCGACGGCGCCAACCTCGGAAAGCAGCTCGTCCAGGTGAGCAAGGTGAAGTGAGCCCGGCGACTGATGGCAAGGGCTCCTATTAGCTGGGCGCGGGGTTCGTCGCGGGCGCGTCGGTGTCGAGCAGGTTCAGGTAGTCGTTGAGCAGGGCGGACGCCTGGAGCATCGCAAGTCCCCGCGCGGTCAGTTTCCGCTGCCAGTCGTCCAGGGAACGGGACAGCGCATCGGTGCCGCCGGCGGTCCGAATCTGGTGGACCACGGCGGCGATGTGCTCCAGCAGATATCCCCCGCGCCGAAGGAGATGGGCCAGTTCGGCATCGCGGACGTCGGTCGCACGGTAGACGCGGTATCCGGTGGCGGGGTCACGTTCGGGGACGACGATTCCGGCGTCCTCCCAGTTGCGCAGGGTGGCCGTGGTGACGCCGAGCCGGTGGGCGAGATCCCCGATGGACTCGATGGCGGCGATTTCCGAGCGGTCTGGAATGGCGACAGCCTCGGCCGTCAGATGGTCCACCGCCTGCCGCACCGAGCTGAGGGTCTCCCGGTCACGAAGGAGTTGGTGATGGGCACGGTCGATGGCGGTCAAGGCGTCGTCCAGCCGGTCGTCGTGGAGCGCGGTCATGATCTGGCCGGCCGCCGCGTATCCGAGGGCCTGCACAAGGGAAAGGTAGGCGCGGAGAGCGGCGGCATGCGCCTCGGTGTAGATGCGGTAACCACTGGCGGAACGCCGCGCGGCCGGGATGAACCCGTCCCGCTCGTAGTTGCGGACGGCCTGCGCCGAGATGCCATGCTCCCGCGCGAGATCGAACGGACGCAATCAGATCACCTGTTTGAGGCTTTGTGGTACGGCTCTCCGTCCATCACTCTGAAAGTATCAACATAACTTCAGGGATGTAATTCAGCGGTCAGCCTGGTGAACCGCTCCCCGTCCCCACCGAAGGACCCCCCATCGGGGAGCGGCTGCAACCAAGTAAGGCCGCATCTACCTCGCCAAGACGCGCCTGAAAGACAGGGCCAGAAGCAGGGCCGCCGCGACGAGGATGCCGCTCGTCCAGACCGGGCCGAGGTCGCCGAGACCGGTGCCGAGCGCTGCGGCGGCGGCGAGCGGCCCCGCGACGGCACCGACGTTGAGCGCCGCCGTCGCATACGAACCGCCCATGGTCGGCGCCCCCGCCGCCTCGTAGAGGACGCGTGCGATCAGCGTGCTCCCGAGAGCGAACGAAAGCGTCCCTTGCACGAACACAAGGCCGAGCAGCGCGACCGGGTTGGCGGCGAAGGTGCCGAGGGCGAGCCATCCCAGCAGCAGAAGCGGCCCGCCGACCGCGATGACGAGACCGGGATGCTCGTCTGACAGGTGTCCGGCGCTGGTGACGCCGACGAAGGAGCCGAGGCCGAACAGCACCAGCACGGCGGACACCCAGATCGGCGCCAGCCCGGCGGTACCGGTGACGATGGGAGCGAGGAAGGTGAAGGTCCCGAAGGTCGCGGCGTTCACCAGCGCGCCGAGCAGCATCACGAGAATCAGCCGCGGCCTCCGCAGCTGCGCGAGTTCGACCCGCAGCGCGGGGTCGTCCGCCTCGTCCGGCTGCCCGGTCTGCGGGGGTAGGCCGCGCAGTACGCCGATGGCGGCGGGCAGGCACAGGACGGCGACGGCCCAGAAGGTGGCCCGCCAGCCGAGCAGCGTGCCAAGCACGGCGCCACCCGGGACCCCGGCGATGGTGGCGGCCGTCGTACCGGACAGCAGGATGGCCAGCGCGCGTCCCTTCCGGTCTCCCGGCACGAGCGCGGCCGCCATGGCGAGCGCGACCGCGAGGAACCCGGCGTTCGCGAGCGCGGCGACGATACGGGTCACGACCAGCACCGGGAAACTCCCGGTGACGGCGCCGACGGCGTGCGCCGCGAGGAACAGGCAGATGAAGCCGACGAGGCCGGACCGCCTCGGCCAGGTGCGTGCGACCGCCGCCATCAGCGGCGCGCCCGCGACCATGCCGAGCGCGAACGCGGAGGTCAGCAGGCCGGCGGTCCCGACGGGGACGCCGAGGTCGGCGGCGATGTCCGGCAGCAGGCCGGCGAGCATGAACTCCGAGGTGCCCATGGCGAAGACCGCCACGGCGAGCAGGTAGAGCGGAAGAGGCACCGCTTGGCTCCGAGGTGAGGCGGGATAGGACGAGTCGTCTCGTCACCGCGCTCAGCCCAAGAGCGGCCCCGGCCGCTCGCAGCGGCCGTCCGGACCGGATGGCTTCAGTGGTTCAGGGGGCTGACGGGTGACCGAAAGCCCCCGTCTTGGATGCCTCGGGGCTCACCATGCTCCAGACGATACTCAGCCACGCTCACCCAACGCACACCAATTACCCCCGCACTGCCCGAGCGTCGATCGCCTCTACTCGGCAGCGTTGATAAGGCTGTACGTTGATCATGAGGGGGAATGCCGGGACATGTCTGACACCTTCCGCATCGGGGGCTCCATCGAGGTGGGGCGGCTCGGGTTCGGGGCCATGCAGTTGCCGACCGGTCCGGCGGAGGTGCGGGCGAACTCGGTGGCGGTGGCGCGGCGGGCCGTCGAACTCGGCGTCACGCTGATCGACACCGCCTACCTGTACGGCTGGGGCGCCAACGAGGAGTTGCTCGTCGAGGCCCTTCACCCCTTCCCGGACGACGTGCTCGTCACGACGAAGGTGGGCGTCATCCCACCGGAGCCGCCGCGCGAAGCGGCGCTGTGCGGGCGGCCGGAGGTGCTCCGGGACCAGGTCGAGCGGGCCCTGCGCCGGCTGCGCACCGAGCGACTAGAACTGCTTCAGCTGCACCGCGTCGACCCGGAGGTGCCGCTCGCCGACCAGGTCGGGACGCTCCGCGATCTCCGGGACGAGGGCAAGATCGGCCACATCGGGCTGTCCGAGGTCACGGTCGCCGAACTCGACGAAGCGCGGCGGATCGTCGACATCGCGAGCGTCCAGAACCGCTACAACCTGCTCGACCGCGAGCACGACCCGGTGCTCGACGCCTGCACGGCGGCGGGGATCGCCTTCCTGCCGTGGCGGCCCGTCCTGCCCGCGACCACGGCCGGCGAGGTCGCCGCCGTGGCCGCCGAACTCGACGCCACCCCGGCCCAGGTGGCCCTCGCGTGGCTGCTCGGCCGTTCGCCGGTCGTCCTGCCCATCCCGGGGACGGCGTCGATCAGGCACCTGGAGGAGAACGTCGCCGCGGCCGACTTGCAACTCACCGACCAGCAGCGTGCCCGGCTCGACGCCGCCAACCAATAGAAACAGTCAGCCGTTGACCAGAAGAGACACCTCCGTGTTGCCGCGCGTGGCGGACGAGTAAGCGGAACCACCCCGGCGCTCCCAGAGTCTGCCCTGCGGGGCTAGGTGCGGGAAAGCGGAGCGGCGACGCAGAGGTGCTGCCTGAGTTGCGGGACCTGTTCCCGCTGCCGCCCGCCCACGCCGGCCACGCCGGTCTAACCCGACCAGTACACACTGGAAGGCATCCGAGTGTGTATTGTGTGCGCCATGGCGAGACTCAACATCACGCTCCCGGACGAGCTTGCCGCCACGCTCCAGGGCCTCGCCGAGGACAAGAAGATCGCCTCGGTGTCCGGGTTCCTCGCGGACGGCGCGCGCCTCAAGCTGGCCTACCTGCGGGACGCCTCGACCATCGACGACCTGTTCGGACCGCCGAGCCCCGACGAGCAGGCGATGGTCGACCGCCTCGTCGAACGCGGCACGCCGGACCGCAGGGACGTCGCGTGATCACCGGTCACGTCTTCGACGCGACCGCACTCCTGGACCTCGCCACCGGCAAGACGATCTACGTCCGCGCCCGGCTCCGCGCGTCCATCGCCCAGCACGCCACCATCGTGATACCCGCCACGGCGCTCGCCCGCGCGTGGCAGATCGTCCCCGACCACGGCCGCACCGTCCTGGAGCGGCTCCCCGGCATGCAGGTCGTCCACGTGGACGACCTCGACGACGTGATCGCGCAGCAGACCGGCCTGCTCGTCACCACGATCCCCAACCTCGGCATAGACGCCGCCCAGGCCGCCTGGTCGGCGCGCTGGCGCCGGTGGCCGCTGATCACCGCGGACCCCGACGTCTACCAGGCCGTCCCCGGCGTCCGCGTCGAGCAGATCCCCTGACCCCGCTGCCCTCGCCCCGAAGGACCCCGCCGCCTGCTTCGGCCGAGTCGTTTATGCGGCCAGGCCGGGGTACGGGGGCCGCATGGGGACACGTGGCAGCCAGGGATTGCTGCACATCTATCTGACCGACCATCTGGCCGCGGCCGCCGGTGGCGTGGCCTTGGCCCGCCGCGTCGCGCGCTCGCATCGTGACACGGACGACGCCGACCTGCTGCGGCGCCTCGCCGCCGACATCGCCGCCGACCGCGGGGCGCTGCTGTCGATCCTGCGCTCGCTCGGGATGCCGCCCCGCCGGTTCAAGAGCATGGCGGTGTGGGCGGCGGAGAAGGGCGGCCGCCTGAAGCTCAACGGCCGGGTGGCGACCCGCTCGCCGCTCAGCGATCTCGTGGAGATGGAGGCGCTCCGGCTGGCCGTCGAGGGCAAGGCGGCCGGGTGGCGCACCCTGCTCGCCATCGCCGACCGAGAGCCGGCGCTGGACGCCGAGCAGTTGCGCACCCTCCTCGACCGCGCCGCCGCCCAGATCGCGCTCCTGGAGGAACTCCACAGGAAGGCCGCCGGCACGGCGTTCCGCGAGAAGGGCACAGAGCGGACGAGCCGGACCCGCACAGCCGTCTCACCATGACCGAGCGCCCGCCCTTCGTCCGACGCCACCAGCGCACGCAAGCAGGCCGGGAGTGGACGTGCTTGTGCGTTGCCCGCACCACTCGGCGATCAGGCAGGGTGCCAGCTGAGGGACAGGCCCATTTGCACCCGCACGGCCTTGAGATCGGCGGCCCCGGGGGCCACGGCGCCTTCTTCGCGGTGATGGCGAACGCCTGGATGCAGCGGCCGCCCGGGTGACGACACCGAGAACGGGCTCATCTCGCCGCCCACACCCCGGAAGGCCGATGTTCACCCCCGCGCCCCGGCCGCAGACCGTCCAACTGATCCTTGCTGAGGTCGCGTCTCTGCTGTTCCTGTGTGGCCGAGTGCCTCGTTCTCGACTCTGATGCGCAGCCTGAGCAGGCACAGGTTCGCCGCTGTGAACAGCAGTGAAGTGCGCCAAGCGGTGTGGACGAGCGGCAAAGCAACCCCCTCTGCGACGACCGCCACGTAGTTGGGGTGTCGTAGGCGGCGGTACGGGCCGCGCTCCACGAGTGGCATGCCGGGCACCACGATTACCCGGGTGTTCCACCGTTTCCCCAGGCTGGCGATGCACCACCAGCGCAGCGCCTGCGCCGACAGCGCCACCGCCAGCATCGGCCAGCCGAGCGGCGGGACGAACCGGCTCCGCCCAAGACGGGCCTCCAGCAGCGCCCCGCCCAGCAGACCGGCATGGGCGGCGGCGATCAGCGGATAGTGCCGCCGGCCGTGCTCGACGCCGCCGTTCCGCCGCGCCCAGGCCCGGTTGCGGCGCGCCACGGCCAGCTCTGCCAGCCGCTCGGCGGCGACGAGCCCGATCAGTACGCCGTACCGGTTCACCGAGCGGTTAGCACGCGACCCGGGCTTCACACGCTTCCCGCGCACACGCCTCACCAGCGCAGCAGGACTAGTTCGGCGGAGAACCCCGGCCCGAGCGCCATCAGCAGGCCAGGTGTGCCGTCGGGCGGCCGGCGCCGGGCGATCGTCTCCTCCAGCACGTTCAGAACCGACACCGAGGACAGGTTCCCGTGCGTCCGCAGCGACTCCCAGGTGATGTCGAGCGCGCCCGGCTCCAGCGCGAGTTCCCGCTCGATGGCCTCGATCACCTTCGGGCCCCCGGGGTGGCAGACCCATGACGGGACCCGGTCCGGGGCGAGCCCGTGATCGTCCAGGAAGGATGTCACGTCGCCCGCCAAGGTGGCCTCGACGTGGGCGACGAGGTCGGCGGCCAGGACGACGCGGAGGCCGTGGTCGCCGACGTCCCAGCCCATGAGGCGCTCGGTGCCGGGGTAGAGCCTGCTGCGGCTCGCGACCACCCGCGGCCCCCGGTGCCCGGCGGTGTCGCGGTGGTCGCCGAGCGCCACGACCGCGGCGGCGCCGTCGCCGAACAGGCCGCTGGCCACGAGGTTCGCCATGGAGCTGTCGTCGCGCTGCACGGTCAGGGAGCACAGCTCGACGCACACCAGCACCGCCACCCGCTCGGGGCGGCCGCGCAGGTAGTCGGCCACGCGGGACAGCCCGGCGGCGCCCGCCGCGCAGCCGAGGCCGAACATCGGCACGCGGGTGATGTCCTCGCGCAGGCCGACGCGCTGCGCGACGCGGGCGTCCAGCGAGGGCGTCGCCACCCCGGTCGAGGAGCAGAACACGATGTGGTCCACGTCATGCGGGGAGAGCCCGGCACCGTCGAGCACGTCGCCGACCGCCCGCGCCGCCAGTTCGACCGCCGTCTCGATGTAGACGGAGTTGGCCTCGGTGAAGCCGTCGAGCTTCACGTACTCGTCGATGGGCAGCGCGAGGCGGCGCCCGGTGACCTGGGTGGCGGCATGGAGGCGCCGGACGATCTGCTCCTTCGCGGCGGCGCGCTCCACGACGGCACGGGTGATCTGGTCCTGGTCGTAGTGATGCTCCGGCACGACCGTCCGTACTGCAGCGACGCGCATGAGGCCCCCCGAC
>NZ_VCKZ01000784.1 GCF_005889745.1 Actinomadura geliboluensis | reverse complement strand
GCCCACCACCGGCCTCGGCCCCCTCCACGAGACCGCTGACGTAGGCGTCGCGCACATCCGGCACTCGCCCTTCTGGCCCCATCTATCCCCAGCCAACAGGCAAAGCAGACACCTCGCATCACCCTGTCTGACCAGGTGAAACAGTCCACCCGGGCCAAGTCGTCAAATGACCCGCTTCCGCGTGCCTTTAACGCTCCGCGAGCCTCTGATTACCGTTAGTTTGCTCGTCATGCCATCAACCGATCACGAGATGCCACTCGAGTTGGTCCGTGAGAAGCCGGTGCTCGCCCCGGTGATCCTGCAGACCGTCTTCGGGTTGGACATCCCCTACGATGCGGCGACCCTGTCCTCGGAGTCGTTCGCCGGTCTGAACCCGGCCGAGCTGCGCTGCGACGCCACAGTCGTCCTCGACGATCCCAAGAAGCCGAGCCACGGAATCATCGTGGAGTCCCAACTCAAGTTCGACGAGGACAAGATCTTCAGCTGGCCCGCCTACGCGGCATTGCTCCGGCACCGCCACAGGTGCGGAGCGACCCTGCTGGTCTTCTGCCCCAATGCGGCGGTCGCGGAGCGCTGCGCCCAGCCGATCGACATGGGGCATCCCGAATGGGTGCTCCGGCCACTGACCGTCCACCCCGGCAT
>NZ_VCKZ01000040.1 GCF_005889745.1 Actinomadura geliboluensis | reverse complement strand
TCTGCGCATCGATCCCAGTACGGCATCGCCCGCCCGGATCTACGACTACTACCTCGGCGGCAAGGACAACTACGAGGTCGACCGGGCGGCGGCCGAGGCGATCATGAAGACCGTGCCGGAGGCGCCGGCCGCGGCCCGCGCCAACCGGGCGTTCCTGGCGAGGGCGGTCCGGTACCTGGCGGCGCAGGCCGGGATCCGGCAGTTCGTCGACGTCGGTGCGGGGCTGCCCACGCAGGGCAACGTGCACGAGATCGTCCACGATGTGTCGCCGGACGGGCACGTGGTCTACGTCGACAACGACCCGACGGTGCTCGTCCACGGCAGGGCCCTGCTGGAGGGCAGCCCCAACGTCGCGGTCATCCGCGGCGACCTGCGCCGCCCGGAGGAGATCATGGCCGACCCCCGGCTGGCCGAGCTGATCGACTTCACCGAGCCCGTGGGCCTGCTGCTGGTGGCGGTCCTGCACTTCATCCCGGACGGCGACGACCCGGCGGCGCTCGTCGCGCGCCTGGTCGAGCCGCTGCCGTCCGGCAGCCACGTGGTGGTCTCCCACGGTTACGAGGGAGGCATGGACCCCTCCGACGTCGAGCACGCCCTCGGCGTCCGGCGCCGGACGGCCGCGCCGATCTGCTCGCGCGGCCCCGAGCAGGTGGCCGCGCTCCTGACCGGGCTCGACATCCTGGACCCCGGCATCGTCTGGATCCCCGAATGGGGCCTGCCGCACCCGCCCGCGCCCACCGACGACCCGCAGCTCAGCCACTTCGTCGGCGGCGTCGCCCGCAAGCCCTGACGGTCAGGCGGCGCGGCGCTCCACCGTCGTCGGCAGGACGGTGAAGCCGCGCACGTCCCACGGGCGGCTCCTCACTCCCCCATGAGCCCAGCACATCCGGGTGGTCGTCGCGGTGACCGCTTGCGGCCAGCGTACGGCCGGGAATATCTGCCTGCGCAGATAACTTTCTACCGGACGCGCCGGGGACGCCCCGGCGGAGAGGAGACCGGACGATGGCTTTCGAGATCGGGATCATGACCTTCGGCGAGGTGACGGAGGACCCCGTCACCGGCGCCCCGCCGTCGCCGCGCGAGCGGGTGCGGGAGACGATCGAGCAGGCGAGGGTCGCCGACGAGGTCGGCCTGGACGTGTTCGGCGTCGGCGAGCACCACCGCTCCGACTTCGTCGGCTCGGCCCCGGCGATCCTGCTGGCGGCCGCCGCCGAGGCGACCGAGCGCATCCGGCTGACCAGCTCGGTCACCGTGCTCGGCTCGGAGGACCCGGTGCGCGTCTGGGAGCAGTTCGCGACGATCGACCTGCTCTCGGCCGGCCGCGCCGAGATCATCGCGGGCCGCGGCTCCTACACCGAGTCGTTCCCGCTGTTCGGCTACGACCTGCGCGACTACGGCGAGCTGTTCCGCGAGAAGCTCGACCTGCTGCTCCAGATCCGCGAGCGGAACCCGCTCACCTGGTCGGGGCGCTTCCGCGCCGCGCTGACCGACGCCGACATCGCGCCGCGCGCGGACGGCGGGACGCTCCCGATCTGGGTGGGCGTCGGCGGCTCGCCGGCGTCCGCGATCAGCACCGGGCGGCTCGGCCTGCCGATGGCGCTGGCCCTGCTGCTCGGGCCGATGACCTTCCACGAGCAGACCGTCGAGCTGTACCGCGCGTCCGCCGCCGAGGCGGGGCACGACGCCGCCGCGCTCCCGGTCAGCATCAACGTCCACGGCTACGTCGGACGGACGAGCCAGGAGGCCAGGGACACCATGTACCCCTACTTCGCCAAGGGGATGATGGACAACAACCACCAGCGGGGCCAGGGCATGCTGCTTCCGCGAGTGGCGTTCGATGCGCAGTCGTCGCCGCGCGCCGGCCTGCTGGTCGGCAGCCCGCAGGAGGTCATCGACAAGCTGCTCGGCTACCACGAGCTGTACGGCCTGAACCGCGCCATCATCCAGATGGGCTTCGGCGGGATGCCGCAGAGGGAGCACCTGGCGGCGATCGAGCGGCTCGGCACCGAGGTCGCGCCCGTCGTGCGGCGCGAGGTCGCCGCCAAGCGGAAGGAGGCGGCATGACCACCCCGACCATCGACGCGCGGCCGGACGCACCGGCGGCGGGAGGCACCGCGCTGCGGGTCGTCGTCGTCAACGGGAGCCCGAGCCGGTCATCGAAGACGCTGGGCCTCGTCGACGCCGTCCTCGGCACGCTGAAAGGGATGCTTCCCGTCGAGACGTCCCGGATCGACGTGTACCGCCTGGGTCCCGGGTTCACCGGGGCCGTCGAGCGGGACGACGTGACGCCCGAGGTCGAGGCCGCGCTCAAGCTCGCCGAGGACGCCGACTTCCTCATCACGGCGGTGCCGGTGTACCGGGGCTCCTACCCCGGCATGTTCAAGCACTTCTTCGACCTCGTCGACCAGTACGCGCTCGCCAACAAGCCCGTCCTGCTGGCGGCGACGGGCGGGGGCGACCACCACGCGCTCGTCCTGGACCATGCGCTCCGGCCGCTGTTCGCGTTCTTCCAGGCGCTGACGGTGCCGGTCGCGGTGTTCGCGTCCGCCGGTGACTTCGACGGGACCACGCTGCTCAACCCCCGCGTCTACGGCCGCATCGAGACGGGCCTCGCCGACGTCGCGGACCTGCTCCGATCCCGCGCGACCGGCGCGCGAGCCGCCCCGGCCGGCTGATCCCCCAGCGGGGTCACATGAAGTTGCGGGTGTGCAGGGCCGACAGGTCGGCGGCCTCGTCGGCGGGGAAGCCGAGGCGGACGAGGCGGTGCCGCCGCCCCTCGTCCATCTCGGTCTTCAGCTTCTGGACCTCGTCGTGGCCCCGGCCGACGTCCTCCGGCGCCCAGCCCCCGGCGGCGAGCAGGACCAGGGAGTCGAAGACGTCCTGGTTCAGCCCGGACGTCTCGACGAGGGCGTCGTGGCGGCGCTCGACGGCCGTCCGGAGCCTCGACCGGAGGGACGGGTCCAGCTCGGACTGGTGGTGCAGGTGCGCCACCCCGAAGGCGACGTGCCGGGCCTCGTCCTGCCGGGCCAGCCGCGTGACCTGGCGGGTGACCGGGTCGGGGGCGTGCCGGTCGAGGAACGTCAGCAGGTTGAGGAAGCTGCCCTCGCCCAGCACCGAGAGGAGGAACGACGCCAGGGAGAAGTCGGGCTCGGTGAGCAGGGTCGCGAGCGACTCGCGCCCGCTCGCCGACGAGGTGCCCATCTCGCCGCCGCGCAGCAGCGCGCGCCGGGTGAACACCTCCATGTGCCGGGCCTCGTCGGCGGCCTGCACCGCGAGGAGCTGGAGGACCTCGCGGAAGTGCGGGTGGATGCGGCCGAGCAGCCGCGCCGGGACGACCAGCGCCGCCTGCTCGTTCTCCACCAGGAACGTCATGACCTGGACGACCGCGCGCTCGATGTCGGCGGGCAGCTCGAAGGCGGCGCCCCAGTCGACGGCCTCCTCCGGGTCCCACTGGGACGACGCGGCGTGCGCGTAGAGGGACGGCGCCACGTCCGCCCAGACCAGGTCGCGGTCGGCCAGGTCGAAGCCGGGTTCGGGGCCGCCCGGCTCCACCAGGGCGCCGCGCGCCGCGAGGCCCCAGTGGGCCTTCGGCTCCTTCCGCACGCCGCCGGGGCGCGGGTCGCCGGCCCGCTCGGCGCCCGCCCAGCGGTCCAGGTCCGTCCGGCCGCGGACGACGTAGGCCCGGACGGGGTCGTCGCGGTCGCCGGGCCGGCGGACGCGGTGGCCCTGCGACCGGCACCAGCTCTCCAGGTGGACGGTCAGCGCCGGGTCGTGCCCGGTGACGGCGAGTTCCGCGCCCGGCGGCAGGTCGCGCAGGGCGCGCTGCACGAGCAGGTGCGCGCCCCGTTCGAAGCCGAGCCCGTCGAGCCGGACGACGGGCGCCCCGGCGTGCGGGTTCACGGCCGGTAGCCGGCGGCCGTGACCGCGCCTTCGGCGTCGTAGAAGCCGGCCTCGTCGACCGCCCGTTCGAGCGGCGGGTAGCCGGTCGTCCGGCCCGGCCGCCAGGCGGTCAGGCCCTCCAGGTCGAACAGGGGCCGGACCTTGGGGTCGGCGTACGACATCGAGAGCAGCAGCTCGCCGAACCGGTCGGCCTCCGGGCCGTCGCCGACCGTGAGGTTGCAGTGGTCGAACGGCGGCGTCTGCGCGATGACGCGGGTGCCGCCGGGCGGCAGCGTGCCCTCCCGTCCGAACAGCAGGTGGTTGCCGTCGATCATGCAGGCCGCCGCGACACGCCCGGCCATCAGCGCGCGGGCGGCGTCGCGCTCGCCGCCGATGTGGTCGCCGTGCAGCCCCACGCCGACGTCGAACCGGGTGACGGCCACGTCGTCGCCCGGCCGGACGCCGGACGCGCGCAGGAACGACAGCGGGATGAGGGTCGCCTGCGGCGAGTCGACCGCGCCGACCGCGATGGTCTCGCCCTTGAGGTCGGCCACGTCCTTGTAGGACGAGTCGCCGCGGACCACGACGACCGAGGTGAGGTCCTGGTCGGTGTCGCGCATGACCAGGGGCCGCAGGCGGCGGCCGCGCGCGGCGGCCGTCCGGTCGGCGCGGACCCAGGCGAGCGGCGAGTTCCACGCGCCGTCGATGCGCCCGGCGACGAGGTCCTCCACCTGCCGCTCGTAGTTGGAGTAGAGGACGAAGTCGAAGTCGAAGTCCTGGTCCCTCAACCAGGAGCGGAAACCGCCCCAGATGGTGACCACCTTGGGGTCGTAGGCGACGGCGCCCAGTACGAACGTCATCAGTTCCCTCCTCAGCGCGGTCTCGGCTCAGAGCAGGGCCATGCCGAGCCCTATCCGGCCGACGAAATCGTGGAGCGCCTCGGTGGTGGGCGCCATGACGCGGGCGGCCAGCGAATCGCGGAAGAGGCGCTCGACGCCGAAGTCCTTGCGGAACGCCGACCCGCCGCACAGCCGCATGACGCCGTCGGCGACGTCCGACGCGGCCTCCGCCGCCACCGCCTTCACCTGCAGCACGCGGAGCGTCGCGTCCTCGCGTCCCGTCTCGATGGCGGTGAGGGTGTCGTCGAGGAAGGCGCGGACCTGGTCGGCGCGGGTGCGCAGGCTCGCGTACCGGGCCCGGTGCATCGGCTGCTCGGCGAGCGTCTGGCCGAGGTGGTCGAGGCGGGTGCGGCCGAGGTGGTCGGCGGCCCGCGCGACGAGCGCGTCCATGAGGCCGAGCGAGAAGGCGGCGTTGAGCACCAGGAAGAACGGCAGTCCGGTCTGGAGCGCGATGTCGAGCCCGGCGCCGTCCGCGCCGAGCATGGCCTCGCGCGGGACGGGCACCGACTCGGCCGTCACCGGGTTGGAGCCGTTGCCGCGCAGCCCGAGCCCGTCGAACGGGCCGGAGACCGTGACGCCCGGCGCGCCGGCGGGCACCAGCCACAGGGTCATCGGGCCGTCCGCCTCCAGCGGGCGGCTCGACCAGACGTAGACGTCGGCCTCGCCGGACGAGGTCACCCAGCTCTTCCGCGCGTCCAGCCGGACCATGCCGTCGCCGTCCGCACTGGCCGAGCTCATCGGCGCCCAGAAGTGGCTGCGGGACCCGGCCTCGGAGAAGGCGAGCGTGCAGAGGCGCTCGTCGCGGGCGATGGCGCGGCGCGCCTCCGCGGGCCCGTGCGCCTCGATGATCGCCGTCGCGGCGTAGTGCATGAGCAGGACCATCGCGGTCGAGCCGCAGGTGCCGCCGAGCCGTTCGATCACGTGCGCCGCGGCGCGCAGCCCGGCGCCCCGGCCGCCCGTCTCGGCCGCGCTGACGAGCCCGAGGAGGCCGGCCTTGGCCAGCGCGTCCACGTTCGCGCGCGGGAACGTCCCGGTGCGGTCGACGTCGGCGGCCTGCGGGGCGATGGTGGCGTCGATGACTCCGCTCACGGCGCTCGCGTGGTCGTACGGCATCGAACCCGTCCTCTCTCTCGCGGCATTTCGCGTCGGTCACCGGCAGGCCGTCGAGCTCCCCGCCCCATGTCCGCCGAAAGTGTTACACGGCACCTTCCTGCCAAGGAGGTGACATTTTTAGTCCGGTGAATAGCGGCATATCTCGCTGGACCTCCTTATTGTCATTTGGTGAGCTGGTCAGGTCGGACGCCGAGTTCGGCGAGCAGCGCGGCGAACGCCCGCCGCTCCCTTGCCGGATCGACCAGCGGACGCAGCGCGGCGCAGTGCTCGCGGAGCCGGTCGTAGTAGCCGCCGAGGTTCCTCTCCGCCGCGTACAGGGCCGCCGCCAGCGCCTGCGCGTCCCCGGCCGGGAAGTAGCCGGGGTAGTCCTCGCCGAGCAGCCCGATCGAGCCGGGCACGGCCGAGGCGATGACCGGCACTCCCGCCGCGATCGCTTCGGACACCACGTTCGCGCCGCCCTCGTGCAGGGACGGCAGGACGAGCAGCCGCGCGCGCGCCAGGATCGCGAGGGCCTCGTCCCGGGGCACCGGCCCGAGCCAGTCGTAGCGGGGGTTGGCCGCGGACTCGGCGGCGAGGCGCTCGGCGAGCCGCCGGTCCCGGGCCTCACCGGCGTGCGTGACGAGGACGCGGGAGTCCGCCGGGAGCAGCCGCATCGCGGCGGCGGGACGCAGCGGGTCCTTCACCGGCCGGACGTGCGCCAGGAACGCCGCCTCGAAGCAGCCGGCGCGCGGCGGCCGGGGCGGGATCTCCGGGACGGACTGCACGATCACCCGGGCGCGTGCGGCGAGGTCCGGGCCGAGCCGATCGGGGCCGAGCCGCTGCAGGACGATCAGCCGCGCGGCCAGCGCGAGCACCTCGGGGTCCGTCCCGGCGGCGCGCGGATCGGGGTAGAGGTCCGTCCCGGTCAGCGCGATGATGATCGGGACGCCGGGGTGGTCGGCGTGGAACGCCCGGACGGCGGCGGCGCTCTTGCGGGCGTGCAGCGCGAAGAGGGCGGCGTACTCCCCGGCCGGCGAACCGTAGTCGGCGCGGGCCTCCACCCGGTGGCCGAGCCCGCGCAGGATCGCGGCCCAGCGCGCGGCCGACACGCCGTTGCCGGACGTGCTGCCCGGCGCGTGCGGCGTGACGAGCAGGATCACCCGGCGGCCGCGCAGGTGCGGAAGCCGCCGAGCACGTCCCGGCGGTCCGGCGGGAAGTAGTTCCGCATGGTGGTGCGCACGTACCGGCCGCGCGTGGCCCAGGAGCCGCCGCGCAGCACCTTGCGGCTGCCGAAGAACTGCTCGGAGTTCTCGAAGTAGGCGTCCCGCTCGAAGTTCGGGTAGCCGGTGAAGTCGCTCGCCGTCCACTCCCAAACGTTGCCGATCATGTGCCGGCACCCGGACGGGCTGTCCCCCGCCGCGCAGGACGCGACCTCGGCCGGGCCGAGCCCGCGCCAGTCCGTCGCGGCGGTCTCGGCGTCCGGCTCGCCGTCGCCCCACGGGTAGGCGCCGGTGCGCGAGCCGCCGGTGGCGGCGTACTCCCACTCCGCCTCGGTCGGCAGCCGCCGCCCCGCCCAGCGGCAGTAGGCGTCCGCCTCCCACCAGCAGACATGGGTGACGGGCAGGTGCGGCTCCAGGTCGAGCCAGGTGTCGAAGTGGCGGCGCCGCCAGCCCTCGGCGGCCGAGCCGCGCCAGTAGAGCGGGTGGGTCGCGCCGGTGGAGTCGAGCCAGGCGCCGCCGTCCGACCACCACCGGGCGTCGGCGTATCCGCCCGCTTCCACGAACTCGGCGAACTCCGCCTGTGTGACCGGCGCGCGCGCCATCGCGAACGGCGCCACCTCGACGCGGTGCGCCCACTTCTCGTTGTCGTACACGAACGGGTCGGACTGGAGGGCGCCCAGGATGAACGTCCCGCCGTCCACCTCGGCGTCGCCCGGCAGCGGACCGCCCGCGCCTTCCGGCGCCGGCGCGTCGGTGAGGCCGGGCAGGTGCGGCGCGGAGTACCCGAGGCCCTGCCGCGTGTACGTGAACGCCTCGGTGTGGGTGTCGTAGTGGTGGACGGTGTAGCGGGCGAAGTGCCGCACCACGTCGGTCGCGTCCGCGCGCATGACCTCCTCGGCCACCCGTCCGGCGACGGTGCGCATGTAGGACGCGGTCTCCTTGCGGGACGGCAGGACGAGCCGCCACCGGGTGTCGTGCGGGATCGCGCCGGAGTCGTAGAGGGCGTCCCCGAACGGCAGGATCGGGTCGTGCCCGCACGCGTCGCGGAGGACGAACTTCTCCTGGAACCAGGCGAGGTGGCCGATCTCCCAGAGCAGCGGGTTCACGGTCGGGAGCAGCGGCCCGATCAGCTGCTCGTCGTCGAGGTCCGCGACCAGCTGGAGGGCCCGTTCGCAGCCGTCGGCGACCCAGCCGGCCAGTTCCGCCTCGTCCGGGGGATGTGGCCGCACGCCGTTCTCCCATCGTGGAGGGATCGAGCCGAGAGCGATGTCCGGAATTCCAGTGAACTGAGGAGGATTATCCGGCGGGCCTATAGCGCCGTCAACAGCCGTTCACCCGCTGTGGACGGCCACGGAATGAGCTGATCGCCACAGGTCAGATAATTCTCACTACTGCGCTATTTGCAAGCTTTATTGGTGAGGGCCGAGCCGCGGACGGCCGCCTCCCTGCGCCCCCGGCTCAGCGGGCGGGCTCGGGGTCCCGCGCGGGAACGGTGAACGGCGCCCGGCCGCCGGGCACACCGGTCACCGTCCGGCCGCCGCCGCTCTCGTAGCGGAACGCGAACGGGATGCCGGCGGCGGCGAGGGGCCTCGGACGGTCCATCAGATGGAAGTGCAGGTGCGGCTCGGACGAGTTGCCGGAGTTGCCCACCTCGCCGAGGACGTCGCCCGCCCGGACCCGGTCGCCCTTGGAGACGCGCACGGACCCGCGCCGCAGGTGCGCGAACACCGCGTACACCCCGTCGCCGAGATCGAGGGTGACGGAGTTGCCGATGACGAACCGTCCGGCCGACAGGGTCAGCAGGGAGAGCACCTGCCGGAACACCACGCCCTCGACCATCAGGTAGACGAAGCCGGGCCAGGAGTTGCGGCTCCAGTGGTCGCGCTGCCGGCCGCCCGCCTGGACGACGACGCCGTCCGCCGGCGCGCGGACGTCCTGCCCGAACGCCGGGAACGTCTCCGGACGGGACGCGAGCGGCCGGTTCCGGAGCGGGCGCCATGGCTCCGCCGGGTCCGGGACGTGCACGAGGTCGATCGCGTACGTCTGGCCCAGCTCGTGCGTCCCGTGGCTCGGCACCTTGTCGGCCGGGCTGTTGACCGGCACCCAGCGGCCCCGGACCGGGGCGTCCACGACGACCGGCTCCCGGCCGGCGCGCCCGCCGGGCACGAAGACCAGCACGATCCCGGCCCCGATCAGGACGTACCCCGCGACGGCGAGCCGGTCGTCGCCGTGCAGGGACTCGGTGAAGGTGAGCAGCAGCCCGAGCAGGACCATCAGGGTGCGGAAGCGGGCGATCGTCCTGAGCATTGTCTTCTCCGTTCGGTCGGTCAGCGGCGCGCCGCGGCGAGCACGGCGAGCAGCGGCACCACCCGCTCGCCGGGGACGCTGTACTGCCCGCGCGCGGTGGTGCGCAGCCAGCCGGCCGCGACCAGCCGGCGCAGGTGGTGGTAGAGCTGGCCGGTCGTGCCGAGGCCCTCGTGGGCGGCGAGCTCGGCGGTGGTGCGGGCGCCGTGCAGGACCTCGCGGACCAGCAGCAGCCGCACCGGGTGCGCCAGCGCGCCCAGCGTGTCGGCGGCCTGCGCCCAGTCGTCGGCGAGCAGGTCGCCCGCCGGGTGTCCCTGCTGCCACTCGTAGTGCTCGCCGGACGGCAGCGTCACCGAGCCGGTGAACAGCACGGCGCCGGGGTCGGCGGCGCGCTCCTTCAGGCCGCGCAGCGCCCAGAAGGCGTCGTCGGCGTCCGGCGGTTCGGCGGCCTCCGGAGGACGGCCCTCCATGCGGGACACGCGCTCCTCCAGGCGGGCGACGCGGTCCGCCAGGCTCTCCTCCTCGGCCATGCCTCCAATACTACGTAATTACGTAACTTCCACAAATCCGCTGGACGACGCCGGGCGGGGGCGGTGCCGCGCCAGGTAGCCGGCGTGGTCCCAGTGGTCGAGGAAGCGGGCGGCGGCGTCCCGGCCGGCGGCGTACAGCTCCTCGCGGGCCCGCGCGTCCAGATCGAAGTCGGTCGCGAGGACGCCGTCGGTGCGGGCGAACATCGTGCGCGCGACGATGGCCGGCTCGTCCATCTGCACGCGGTCGTGCGCCTCCGCCATCGTCGAGATCAGCGCCCGCCCGTAGCCGACGGGGCCGCGGACGCGGTGCCACTGCCGGTACAGGCCGCCGGACGAGCGCGGCGCCGACAGCTTCACGCCGAACGTGGGCCAGCGGGGCTCGCGGTCGTCCCGGTCGAAGATGGTGATCGGGTAGTTGGAAAGCATGCCGCCGTCCACCTGCACGCTCCTGCGGCCGTCCGCGCGGCGGACGCGGCACGGCCGGAAGAACACCGGGATGGACGCCGAGGCGCGCACGGCGTCGGCCACCGGCTGCTCGTCGGCGTCGAGGCCGTAGCGGTCGTAGTCCCACGGCAGCCGCACCATCCGGCCGCTGCTGACGTCCGACACCACGACGACCAGCTTGTAGGCGCGCTCGGGCGGCAGCGCCGAGCCGGGGTCGTGCAGCTTGAGCTGCCCGAACGTCTCCACGCCGCACTCGCGCAGCCGGGCGGCGATCCAGCTGTGCAGCGCGTCGCCCCGGTGCAGGCCGAGGGACGCGAGCAGCGACACGCCCCGGACGACGGCGAACCGCGAGCCGTCCTGGAAGGACCGGTAGTCGACCTCGCGCATGACCCGGACCATGTCCGGGACGGGCATCCCCGCGGCCAGCAGCGACCCGACGATCGCGCCGGCGGACGTCCCGGCGACGCGGGCGGGCGCGCCGAACCGGTAGCCCCGGTCCTGCATCTCCGCGATCGCGCCGACCAGCGCGATCCCCTTCACTCCACCGCCCTCGAGAACGAGGTCCGCGCAGCCGTTCATGGCGACTCTCCCTCCGCCGCGAAGAACGCGGCGACATGCGGCAGGGAACGAGAAGACCCCCCGATCCGGGTTCCACTTGCCCGACTCCTTAGTGATGCCCGCGGCGGACGCGCGGCAAGCCCGCCGCGACACGCGCCGAGACGGTCGGCGCCCGGTCCGAAAGATTTCGAAGGAACGATCACGGAAAGTCGTCGGCGTGCGGGCCCGCTGACCTTTGAAAGCCTGTGCAAGTGGTTGACGCTAGGTGCGCTTGGGGTTATTTTCCTGACTGATCTCGAAAAGCCAGCGAAAAGTTTCGAGAGCGCTCCCCCACTGAGGAGACCGCCGATGGGCAGATCCCCGCGGACGTGGAAAGTCCTCCTGACCCTGCTCCCCACCGTCGTCGCCTTCACCGCCGTGTCCGCGGCGGGGCGGCCCGCCGGTGCCGCCCCGGCGGGCCACGGCCGGACCGGCCCGGCCGATCCGGCGTCCTACATCTCCTTCCGCGACGGGCGCGGGCACTTCCCGCTCGTCGAGCGCGGCAGGGCCGCCCCGCTGCTGGTCAGCGGCGCCGACTTCCCCGGCGTGGTGCGGGTCGTCGGCGACCTGCAGTCCGACGTCGAGCGGGTGACCGGCGTGAAGCCGGAGGTCACGACGGTCACCGGCGGGGCGCCGTCCGGCCGGGACGTCGTCATCGTCGGCACGATCGGCAGGAGCCCGCTCATCGACGGCCTCGTCTCGTCCGGCAAGCTCGACGTGCGGGGCATCGCGGGCAAGTGGGAGACCTCGCTCGAACAGGTGGTGGAGAACCCGCTGCCGGGCGTCCGCCGCGCCTTCGTGATCGCCGGCAGCGACCAGCGCGGGACGATCTACGGCGCCTACGACGTGTCGCGGAGCATCGGCGTCTCGCCCTGGTACTTCTGGAACGACGTCCCGTCCGAGCACCGCCGCGCGCTGTACGTGAAGCCGGGCCGGCACTCGCAGGGCACGCCCGCGGTGAAGTACCGGGGCTTCTTCATCAACGACGAGAACCCGGCGCTGAACCGGTGGGCGCCGAAGTTCTTCGGGCCGGGCAAGGCGCCCGGCTTCCCCAACGGCTTCAACCACGCGTTCTACGCCAAGATCTTCGAGACCATGCTGCGGCTGAAGGCCAACTACCTGTGGCCGGCGGTGTGGGGGCGGGCGTTCGCCGAGGACGACCCGCTGAACCACGCGACCGCGAAGCAGTACGGCGTGGTGATGGGCACCTCCCACGAGGCGCCGATGATGCGCGGCATCGAGGAGTGGAACCGGCACGCCGTCCCGGCGCAGCGCGACCCTGACGGCACCATCGTCAAGCCGGGCCACGACCCGTACGGGGGCACCGGCGAGTGGAGCTACCGCCGCAACGCCGCCGCCATCGAGAAGTACTGGAAAGACGGCGTCCAGCGGATGGTCGACGAGGACTTCGAGGGCGTCGTCACCCTCGGCATGCGCGGGAACGGCGACGTCAGCCTGCCCGACGGGGACGGCATCGAGCTGATGCGCGGCATCATCGCCAAGGAGCGCGAGATCCTCGGTGACGTCACCGGGAAGGACCCGACAGCCACCCCGCAGGTGTGGACGCTTTACAAGGAGGTCCAGCGCTACTGGGACCGGGGCCTGCGCGTGCCCGACGACGTCACGGTGGTCTTCACCGACGACAACTGGGGCAACATGCGCAAGATGCCCGACCGGAGCCTGCCGGACCGCGCGGGCGGATACGGGCTCTACTACCACTTCGACTACGTCGGCGGCGGCCGCAACTACAAGTGGGTCGACACCGCGCAGCTCGGGAACACGTGGGAGCAGCTCCACCAGTCGTACCAGTACGGCATCCGCAATCTGTGGGTGGCGAACGTCGGCGACATGAAGGGCAACGAGCTGCCGCTCCAGTTCTTCCTCGACTACGCCTGGAACCCCGACAAGTGGCCGATGGAGAACCTCAAGGAATGGGAGCGGCAGTACGCCGCGCAGAACTTCGGCCCCGAGCACGCCGGCGAGATCGCCGAGGTCCTCGACACGTACGGAAACCTGCAAGCACTGCGGAAGCCGGAACTGCTCAACCGCCGCATCACCCTCGACCCGGACAAAGACCTGCCCACCGATTCCAGCGCGGTCGTCTACGACGACCAGCAGACGCCCTTCTACCTGAACCAGTACCGGGAGATGGCGACGCTCACCGCACGCTGGAAGCGGCTGGCGGCGCAGGCGGAACGGATACGCGAATGGCTGCCGAAGGAATACCAGGACGCCTACTACCAGCTCGTCCACTACCAGGTGAAGGCCACCGCGAACCTGTACGAGCTGCGCGAGGCGGAGTTCACCAACATCCTGTACGCGAAGCAGGGGCGGGCGGCCACCAACGACTACGCCGACCTCGCCGAGGCCCGCTTCGCCGACGACCAGGCGATGGCGAACCACTACAACACCGGGATCGCCGACGGGAAATGGGACGGCTTCCAGAGCCAGCCGCACATCGGCTACGGCGACGTCGAGCGGTACGGCCCGAACGCGCCCTGGCAGCAGCCCGAGCGCGACAACGTGGCACTGCCGGACGAGATCTTCCCGAAGCTGAAGCGCATCGAGGTCCCGGACGGCGCCGACATGGGCGTGGCCGTCGACGGCTCCGACGACTGGTGGCCGGCGGCGAAGTCCGCGGCCGTCCTGCCGGAGTTCAGCCCCTACCAGAGCGGCCCCGCGCAGTACATCGAGGTGTTCAACCGCGGGTCCGCCCCCTTCCCGTACAAGATCACACCCGCTGAGCCCTGGGTGCGGGTCACCCACGACCGGGGGCGGGTCGACAAGCAGGTCCGCGCCACCGTGTGGATCGACTGGTCGCGCGCACCGAAGGGGACCAGCCGCGTGCCCATCGAGGTCTCCGGGCCGGACGGGCGGAAGGTGACCGTCCAGGCCGTGGTCAAGAAGCCGTCGTCGTACCGCGCGCACGGGTTCGTCGAGGCCGGCGGCTACGTCTCGATGAACGCGGGCCATTACACCCGCGCGACCGACACGGCGGCGGCGCAGTGGAAGCGCGTCCCCGGAATCGGCCGTACGGACGCCGGAATGGAACCGTTCCCCGTCACCGCGCCCAGCCAGGAGCCCGGCAAGGGCCCGCGCCTCGAATACGACATGACGCTGACGACGACCGGCCCGGTGAAGGTCTGGGCCTACCTGTCGCCGCGCAACAGCGTCCTTTCCACCGAGGGCCTGAAATACGCCGTCTCGATCGACGACGAGCAACCGCAGATCGTGAACGTCACGACGCAGACCGGCGCCGACGACACCACCATGAACAAGCAGTGGGAGCGGAACACCTCCGACAACGTGAACCGCACGGTCACCACCCACACCATCACCGAATCGGGGACGCACACCCTGAAGTTCTGGATGGTCGACCCGACCGTCGTCCTGCAGAAGGTCGTGGTCGACACCGGAGGACTCAGGACCTCTTATCTCGGGCCCCCGGAAAGCCGTCGGGCCGGGTTTCGCTCAACCCCCGTCCTTCAAGGAGGAACGAAACCATGAGAAGAGCACTCAGCGCGGTGCTGGGAGCAGTGCCGCTGCTCCTCGCGATGCTGGTGGCCGTCGCGCTCCCCGCGTCGGCGGCCCCCGGCACGCTCGGGGAGGCGGCCGCGGCG
This sequence comes from Actinomadura geliboluensis, assembly GCF_005889745.1. Lineage (GTDB taxonomy): Bacteria > Actinomycetota > Actinomycetes > Streptosporangiales > Streptosporangiaceae > Spirillospora > Spirillospora geliboluensis. The sequence continues at coordinate 18,960 of NZ_VCKZ01000040.1, read as the reverse complement.
AAGGGCCGCGTCTTCGGCACCGCCGCCGCCCAAGGCCACATGGGCGAGTCCGCCTACGTCACCACGCTCGACCGTGAGTTCAACCAGCTCACGCCCGAGAACGAGATGAAGTGGGAGACGACTGAGCCGTCCCGCGACTCGTTCAACTTCAGCGCGGCCGACCAGCTCGTCAGCCACGCGCAGGCGCAGGGCATGGCGATCCGCGGGCACACGCTCGTGTGGCACAGCCAGCTGCCGGGCTGGGTCAGCAACATCTCCAGCCGCGACGACCTGCTGAGCGTCATGCGGAACCACATCGCGAAGGAGGCCGGCCACTTCGCCGGGAAGGTCGACTACTGGGACGTCGTGAACGAAGCGTTCCAGGACGGTTCCGGCGCGCGCCGCGACTCGGTCTTCCAGCGGGTCATCGGCGACGGCTACATCGAGGAGGCGTTCCGGGCCGCACGGCAGGCCGACCCCAACGCCAAGCTCTGCTACAACGACTACAACATCGACGGCCAGAACGCGAAGAGCAATGCCGTCTACAACATGGTGCAGGACTTCAAGGCGCGTGGCGTTCCGATCGACTGCGTCGGGCTCCAGGCGCACCTGACGCTGGGCAACGTCCCGTCCGACATGCAGGCCAACATGCAGCGGTTCGCCGCCCTGGGCGTGGACGTCCACATCACCGAGCTGGACATCCGCATGAACACCCCGGCGGACAGCTCCAAGCTCGCCACCCAGGCGAACGACTACAAGAAGGTCGTCTCGGCCTGCCTCGCCGTGTCGCGGTGCAACGTCATCACCGTGTGGGGCATCACCGACAAGTACTCGTGGGTGCCCGACACGTTCCCCGGTGAGGGCGCGGCCCTGCTCTTCGACGACAACTACAACAAGAAGCCCGCCTACACCGCAGCCCTCGAAGCCCTCGGCGGCAGCGGGGACGACGGAGGCGGCGATGACGGAGGCGACGGCACCGTCACGTGCGCCTACACCCGCACCGCGCAGTGGAACAACGGCTTCAATGGCCAGGTCACCATCACCGCCGGCAGCAGCTCCGTCAGCTCCTGGACGGTCGTCATGACGATGAACTCCGGCCAGACCATCTCGGCCCTGTGGAACGGCACGCCGACGACGAGCGGCAACGTCGTGACCGTCAAGCCGGTGGCCTGGAACTCCACTCTGGCGGCGGGCACGTCCGCGTCGTTCGGCTTCACCGCCAGCGCGCCGAGCGGGAACGTCGCGAACCCGTCCATCACCTGCAGCGCTCCCTGATATCCCCCGCAACTCCCGGCACGGCGGCCGCTCCCATGCCGCCGTGCCGGCCCGTTTCCGGACAAGGGTCTTACCTGGGAACCTCTGCCGCTCCGGACATACATCCACTATCACGGGTAGGTCCGAGTAGGCGGTGAGGCGAAGGCAGGGGTGCGCGTTTTGGCACTGAGAATCGAGGACTACGGACTGCTGGGCGACACCCAGACGGCGGCTCTCGTCGGCAAGGACGGCTCGATCGACTGGCTGTGCCTGCCCCGGTTCGACTCCCCGGCCTGCTTCGCCGCCCTGCTGGGCGACGAGCGGGCCGGGTTCTGGCGGCTCGCGCCCGCGTCCGGCGGCCTGTGCACGCGGCGCCGCTACCGGGGCGACACGCTGATCCTGGAGAGCGAGTGGGACACCCCGGACGGCACCGTCCGGGTCATCGACTTCATGCCGCCGCGCGGCGAGGCCGCCGACATCGTCCGGATCGTGGAGGGCGTGAGCGGGCGGGTCCCGATGCGCACCGAACTGCGGCTGCGCTTCGACTACGGGCGGATCGTCCCGTGGGTGCGGCACCGCGAGGGCGAGCGCAACGCGATCGCGGGCCCGGACGCGGCCTGGCTGAACACGCCCGTCCGGATGGAGGGGCGCAACCTCGCGACCTACGCCGACTTCGCCGTGCCGGCGGGCGAGCGGGTGCCGTTCGTCCTGACGTACAAGCCGTCGCACCTGCCGCGCCCGAAGGCCGTCGAAGCCGAGCGGGCGCTCACCGACACGGAGCTGTTCTGGTCGGACTGGATGGGCGAGTACTCCTACGAGGGCCGCTGGGACGCGGCGGTCCGCCGGTCGCTGATCACGCTGAAGGCGCTCACCTACGCGCCGACCGGCGGCATCGTCGCCGCCGCGACCACGTCCCTGCCGGAGCAGCTCGGCGGGCCGCGCAACTGGGACTACCGGTTCTGCTGGCTGCGGGACGCGACGTTCACGCTGCAGGCGCTGCTCGGCACCGGGTTCGTCGCGGAGGCCAAGGCGTGGCGGGAGTGGCTGCTGCGCGCGGTCGCCGGCGACCCCGCCGACCTGCAGATCATGTACGGCATCGACGGGACGCGGCGGCTCCCCGAGTTCGAGCTGGACTGGCTGGCGGGCTACGAGGGGTCGTCGCCGGTCCGGGTCGGCAACGCCGCGTCCGACCAGTTCCAGCTCGACACCTGGGGCGAGGTGCTGGAGGGCCTGCACCTCGCCCGGACCACGCGCATCGAGACGGACCACAACGCCTGGGACATGCAGCTCGCCCTGATGGACTTCCTCGAAGGGCACTGGAGCGACCCCGACAACAGCCTGTGGGAGGTGCGCGGCGAGCGGCGCCACTTCGTCCACTCCAAGGTGCTCGCGTGGGCCGGCGTCGACCGCATGGTGCAGGGCGTCGAGCGGTACGGCATGGAAGGGCCGGTCGACAGGTGGCGGGCGCTGCGCGAGGAGATCCACGCCGACGTGTGCGCCAAGGGCTTCGACGCCGACCGGGGCACGTTCACCCAGTTCTACGGGTCGCGCGGGCTGGACGCGGCGCTGCTGCTGATCCCGCAGGTCGGTTTCCTGCCGTGGGACGACCCGCGGGTGATCGGCACGGTCGACGAGGTGATGCGCGAGCTGTACCGGGACGGGTTCGTCCTCCGCTACGACACGGCCGCCGACGGCGGCGGCGTGGACGGGCTGCCCGGCGACGAGGGCGCGTTCCTGGCGTGCACGTTCTGGCTGGCGGACACGCTGCACGGCATCGGCCGCACCGAGCAGGCGACGGAGCTGTTCGAGCGGCTGCTCGGCCTGCGCAACGACCTCGGGCTGCTGAGCGAGGAGTACGACACCCGCGCCGGGCGGCAGGTCGGCAACACCCCGCAGGCGTACTCGCACGTCGGGCTCGTCAACACGGCGCGGCGGCTGAGCGGCACCGAAAGGCGCCCGTCGTGACCCTGGAACTCGCGGAAGGAGAAGCGCCATGCGCGCCTTGACCGTCGTGCCGGAGAAGTCCGGCTCGCTGGCCGTCACCGACGTCCCCGACCCCGAGCCCGGGGAGGGCGACCTGCTGGTCGACGGGCTCGCGGTGGGGGTGTGCGGCACCGACCGGGAGATCGCCGCCGGGGACTACGGCGCGGCGCCGCCCGGCCGCGAGCGGCTGGTGCTCGGGCACGAGTCGCTCGGCCGGGTGCGGGAGGCCCCGTCCGGCGGCGGCTTCTCCCCCGGCGACCTGGTCGTCGGCGTGGTCCGGCGCCCCGACCCGGAACCGTGCGGGGCGTGCGCGCACGGCGAGTTCGACATGTGCCGCAACGGCCGGTACACCGAGCGCGGCATCAAGGAGCTCGACGGGTTCGCGAGCCGCGCGTGGCGGATCGAAGCCGACTACGCCGTCCGGCTGGACCCGCGGCTCGCCGAGGTCGGCGTGCTGATGGAGCCGACCACGATCGTCGCGAAGGCGTGGGACCAGATCGAGAAGGTCGGCGGGCGGGCCTGGTTCGAGCCGCGCCGGGTGCTGGTGACGGGCGCCGGGCCGATCGGGCTGCTCGCCGCGCTGCTGGGCGTGCAGCGCGGGCTGGACGTGCACGTCCTGGACCGGGTGGCGGACGGCCCGAAGCCGCGGCTCGTCGCCGACCTCGGCGCTACCTACCACCACGAGGGCCTGGCGGAGGCGGTGCGCGGCGGCCCGCCGGACGTGGTGATCGAGGCGACCGGGGTGTCCCAGCTGGTGCTCGGCGCGATGGCGAACAACGCCGCGTACGGGATCGTGTGCCTGACCGGGGTGTCGCCGTCCGGGCGGGCGCTGGAGGTCGACGCGGGCGCGCTCAACCGCGAGATCGTGCTGGAGAACGACGCGATCTTCGGGTCGGTGAACGCGAACCTGCGCCACTACGCGGCGGCGGCGCGGGCCCTCGCCGAGGCCGACCTCGGCTGGCTGGGCCGGCTGATCTCCCGGCGCGTCCCGCTGGAGGAGTACGAGGCGGCCTTCACCTCCCATCCCGACGATGTGAAGGTCGTCATCGACCTGGAAGAGTGATCGCCGGAAAAAACTGCGGGCAGAAAGGCGGTCAATTCCGTGCAAGGTCGGCGGCGCCCGTCCGGCAATGCGGGAAAAGCCGTGCGGGGGCGGCGGCCGTCCGGTCAGGATGCGGGTCATGGCCTTCGCGTTGATGCGCGGGTACGACCACATCAACGTGGTGGCCCGCCTCGATCCGGTCGCGGCGGTGCGCGACCGGGAACTCGGCGAGCGGATTCTGCGCTATCCGAAGATCTTTCCCGCCGGCGCCCCCGACTTCGGGCACGCGGTGCAGCGCGGGGACGCGTGGCGCATCGGCGCGCTCGGCTGCGACGACCCGGCCGCGGCCCGCTACGGCCTCGCCATGGACCTGCGGACGGCGGCCGGCGCCGAACCGGACCGGGCGACCGCGGCGGCCATGCGCGCGGCGGCCGACCGGCTCGACCCGGAGGAGGGCGAGCAGCTCGCCAAGGACGAGTGGGAGATCGGCGACCGCCGCTACCGGATCGTCCGGGTCGAGAAGTTCATCCAGTTCGGTGACCGGGTGCTGGAGCCGCCCCGGTCCACCGACGCCGACCTCGCCGCCGACGGCCTGCTGCGCGACCACCCGATCGACCCGGCGGCGCCGTGCGGGCAGTGGGAGGCGCAGCTGCGGCTGAACCTCGTCGCGTTCATGCCGGTCATCGGGTCGGTCCCGGACATCGTCCGGACGGAGGCGCGGCACGCGATCCAGGCGCATCCGGGGGTGGTGGTGCTGCCGCCCACGTTCATCGTGGTGGAGCTCGACGGCGACTCCTGGGCGCCGCTCACCGGCGGCGACGACCCCGACGAGGCGCGCGAGCGGCTGGCCGGGCACTTCACCGGCCTGCTGCCGCGGCTCCGCGAGTTCAGCGGCGACCCGCCGTCGGCCGCGGAGCTCGCCGAGTGGGAGGCGATGGCGGCCGACATCCGGGCCACGCCCGGCCACGCGTTCAGCGTCCGCGGCCGGGAGTTCCGCACGGTCCGGGTGGCCCGCATGCTCCGCCTCGGCCGCGACGGCCCCGAGTCGCCGCGCCCGTCCGACCAGGAGCGCTACGGCCTCACAGCCGACGCCTGACCACACCGCAAGGGCGGCGCCGCGTCACCCGATGTTCAGATCACCGTGCACATCACGAAGCTGAACCACCCTCCCCGCCTGACCGTTGAGGACGTTGACCACGCCGTCGCCCGTCGCGGCGGCGTTCGTCTGCGCCTGGTTCCACAGGTTCCGCGCCTCCGCCTCGAACCCGGCGTCACCGGCCATGAGGGCGGCGACGGCGGACGTGAGGGCCGCGACCCGCTCCGGCGTCGGGTCGTCGGCGGCCCGCGCCAGGACCGCCTCGTCGGACGGGCGGCCCCGGAAGCGCTCGCGGACCCGGCGGGACAGCTCGGCGACGGCGGCCCGGACCGGCTCCCCGGCCACCTCGACGGCCTTGCCCGCCATGGCGGTGGCGATGGCGACGGTCATCGGATCTGTCACCCCCACAGTTCACCACGCCCGGACGACACCGACAATCGCCATTCTGACCAGCTCTCGATAAAAGGCATGACCAAAATAGCAAATACTGTCCGTTGTTATTTATAAACAGGGCATCCAGGTACGTTAACCATAAAGCGGGGCGATCGACGCACCACTGAGGCAATGGGATGGATCGAACGTGCAGTCTCCCGACGAACGGGACCGGTGGACCAACGAACTGACGGGGAGGATAGCGGGTTCCAGCGTCCAGGCCGGATCCATCGCGGGCGGTGTGCACATCACCGCGCCCGGTGCGGCGCCGCTGCCCGCCCCCGCCCAGCTGCCACCGCCCGGGCTGTTCGCCAACCGGCGCGCCGAGCTGCGCCGCCTCGCGGCGCTCGCGGAACGGCCGGGGTCGGGGCCCGTGGTCCTCACCGGCCCCGGCGGCGTCGGCAAGACCACGCTGGCGCTGCACTGGCTGCACGAGATCAAGGACGACTACGACGGGCAGCTCTTCATCGACCTGCGCGGCTTCTCCGGCGGCGAGCCGCTGCCGCCCGACGAACCGCTGGAACGCTTCCTGCGCGCCCTCGGCGCGGCGCCCGAGCACATCCCGGCGGGCGCCGACGAGCAGTCCGCGCTGTTCCGCTCCATGACCACGGGCCGCCGCCTGGTCATCATGCTCGACAACGCCGTCTCGGCGGCGCAGGTCCGCCCGCTGCTGCCCGGGGCCGGGCCCGCGCTCGTCGTCGTCACCTCCCGCCACCGGCTGACCGGGCTCGTGGTGGACGGCGCCCGGTTCCTGGACGTCGACCCGCTCGGCGAGCCGGGGGCGCTGGAACTGCTGGAGCGGCTGATCGGCGCGGAACGGATCGGCGCGGAACGCGAGCACGCCCGCTCGCTGGTCACGCTGTGCGGCACGCTGCCGCTGGCGGTCTGCGCGTCCGGGGCCCGGCTCGCGGCACGGCGCCGCTGGCCGATCGCCCGCGCCGTGGCCGAACTGGGCGACGAGGCGCGGCGGCTCGCGGCGCTGCGCACCGGGGAGGGGGACATCTCGGTGGGCGCGGTCTTCAACACCTCCTACCAGGCGCTCGACGAGGAGCACGCCGCCGCCTACCGGCTGCTCGGCGTCCATCCGGGCCCCGATCTCGGCACCGCCGCCGCGGCCGCCCTCATCGGCACGGACGAGGAGCACGCGGCGCGGCTCCTGGACGGCCTGGTCGACGCCAGCCTGCTGCAGGAGCGCCCGGACGACCGGTACGGCTTCCACGACCTCGTCCGCCTGCACGCGCGGGACCCGTCCCTCGCGCCGGCGGCGGACCGCGCGGCCGGCTTCGCCCGCCTCGCCGACTGGTACCTGGCGGCCGCCGTCGCCGCCGACCGCACCCTGATGCCGGGGCGCTGGCACCTCGGCGAGCGGTACACGGCGCCGCCGGACGACCGGTTCGCGTCCCGCGCGGAGGCCCTGGACTGGCTCGACCTGGAGCGCCCGAACCTGGCGGCGGTCGCGCAGGAGGCGCACGACACCGGGCTGCACGCCGTCGCCTGGCAGCTCGCCGAGGCGATGTGGCCGCTGTTCCTGCAGCGCAGGAACTACCCGTCCTGGATCCGGATGTACGAGCTGGGGCACGCCGCCGCCGAGTCCTGCGGAGACGTCAAGGCCCAGGCGCGGATGCTGGAAGGGCTCGGGGTCGTCCGCCTCAACTTGCAGGACTTCGACACGGCGACGGGCCACTACGAGGCCGCTCTCGCCTTGGAGCGGCAAGCCGGTCACCGGCTCGGCGAGGGATCGGCGCTCGAAGGGCTCGGCGTCGCGGCACTCGCCACCGGCGACCCGTCCCGCGCGATCGAACTGTTCACCCAGGCTCGGAACGTGCACGTCGACCAGGCGCGTCCCCGCGGGATCGCGCTGATGGACCGGCACATCGGCGAGGCGCTCAGCATCGCCGGCCGGCACGACGAGGCGGAGGCGACGCTGACCGGCGTCCTGGAGAGGTTCGACCGGCACGACGAGCCGTACCACCACGCGCGGACGCTCACCTGCCTCGGCCAGGCCCGGCTGCGGGCCGACCGCCCGGCCGAGGCCGCCGCCGCCCTCCGCGAGTCGCACGAGGTCGCGCGGGAGATGGACGCCCCGCACGTCGAGGCGGGCGCGCTGCGCGAGCTCGCCCGGATCGCCGAGCACCTGGACGACCCGGCGGCCGAGCGCCTGCTGCTGGAACAGGCGCTCGGCATCTACACCGCGCTGGGCTCGCCGCACGCGGCGGAGGTCAGCGAGCGGCTCGCCGATCTCCCCACCGCGCCGACCGGCGATGCCGCACCCTGACCACCGTGACCGTGTTCTCGCGGACGAGGGTGAGCCGGTCGAGCGCGGCCGGCGCCCCGCCCGTCACGAGCCAGGCGTGCAGGGCGGACGCGAAGGCGGCCGCGTCGTCCACCGTGCACGTCCCGCCCAGCATCGGGTCGAGCCGTGCCTGCACTTCGTTGGCCGCCAGCAGACAACCCCGCTCGGTGACGGTCACCGCGACCAGGCATCCCGGATGGGCCGCCAGGAGCTGGGCGGGATCCCCCGCCGCAGCGACGATCACGTCCGCAGCGGCCAGCCAGGCGCGTGACCTCTCCTCCGGCCCGGCCACAAGGTGCTCGTCGCAGGGCGGCGGCTCGGCGGCGTCGGCGAGCGCGGGCCGCAGGGTCAGCGTGCGCCCGCCGATGAGGACGCGCTCCGGCCCTGGCAGGCCGTCCCAGACTCGTACCACGGTGGCCATCACGCCGCCCGCAGGGTGCAGGAGACCGGCAGCGGGACCGGCTCGACGTCCGGCGGGCGGTCGCGGTCCGGCAGCCGCAGCAGCCGGTACATCTCCCCGCGGATGAGCCGGGCCGCCTCCCCCGGGCGGGAGCTGATGTCGCTCCTGATCGCGGCGTGGACCCGTCCGGTGAACGCGTGCGCCGCCTCCTCCACCTGGGGCGCCAGCGGACGGCTCCAGTCGACGCGCGGCGCGAGCGCGCCGAGTCGGGCGACATGGGTTCCCGGCGCCACGGCGTCCTCCGGGAAGGCGCCCAGCAGCACCGGTACCCCGATCGCGGCGCCGTAGCAGGTGACGGACCCGTGGTCGCCCACCACCACGTCGGCCGCGACCAGCCCGGCGCGCCACCCCTCCTCGGGTGGGAACAGCCGCACGCCGAGCCGCAGGCAGTCCGCGTGCCAGGCGAGCACCTGGCGTCTGCCGTGGTACGCCCAGACGTGCGGGTGCAGCGCCGCCACGATCTGGTACCGGTCGCGCGGCAGCTCGGCCGCGAGGCGCAGCAACGGGTCGGGTCGGCTGCCGAGAAGGGAGTCCTCGTTCCAGGTGGAGCTCACGAAGACGAGCCGGCGGCCGGGTCGCACCCCGAGCGCGCGGCGGTACACCCTGCGGTAGGGCAGGCTCGCCACCAGCCGGTCCAGGCAGGGGTCTCCGGCGGCGAACGCCACCGGGCACGCCTCGGGACACTCGCGTTCGAGCATCTCCAGGTGCCGGTCGTGCGCAAGGACGATCGAGGACGGCACGACCCGTCCCGCGACGACGAGCCGCTCCCTGATCAGCCCGGTGACCGGACGTGCGGCGGCCGGTCCCGCGCCGCGGAGGCGGGCGAGCAACTTGCCGGGGCCTGCGCCGTGCAACACGGTCATGACCGGGCCGTGCAGGTTCTCCAGCATCCCGTTGCTCGCCGCCACGACGAGGTCCCACCTGGTCGAGACGGCCTGCCGCCACGGCAGGACGAGCCCGCCGAGGTCCCGCAGGTGCCCGTCCAGGCCACCGGTGAAGACCGACGCCGGCGAGGCCGTGTACGCGACGGCGACGCGCCGGTCGGACTCCAGCAGCGGCATGACGTCGGCGAGGCGTGTCGCCGCGGTCAGATGGTGCGCGACGGCGAGCACCGCCCGCGCCGCCGGGACTGTCGCTCCCCTGAGCGCGTCGAGCCCGAACGGGCCCGGCACCCATCCGTCCACCGGGAGGTTCATCGCACCCCTCCTTGGCACGCTTGGTCGGCCGGGCAGCCGATGCGGAACGGCGGCGAGACCGGGTCCGCCACGGGGATCGTGGCGGGCTGCGGCAGCCGGAGCAGGCCGTACATAAGGCTGCGCATGTTGCGGTCGAACCGTCCGGGCTCGGAGGTGATCCGGCCGAGGACGGGCCGGACCCGCTCGGGCCGCCACCGCGCCGCCGCCTCGGTCAGCTGCGGACGGATCGGCCGGTGCGCGGCCAGCCGGACGGCGAGGAGGCGCAGCGCGTCCCCCGGCGGCGGCCCGGTGATGAGCACCGGGACGCCGATGACCGTCCCGTAGCGGGTGACAGGGCCCGGCGGCCCGAGGATCCAGTCGGCGGCGACGAGGGCGGCCCGCCAGTCCGCCTCCGGCGGCATGAGGCTCAGCCCCGCGCTCAGGTGACCGGCGAGGCCCGGCGGCCCGTTCATGCACCGGTTGCCGCGCGGCTCCGGAACGCCGAGGACGTGGTAGCGGTCGGACGGCAGTTCGGTGAGCAGCCGATGCAGGATGTCCGGCGACCGGCGGCACGCGCACGGACCGGCGCCCCCGGTCGCGGGCAGGGCCACCACGACGAGGCCGCGCCGCCCGCCGACGCCGAGGGCGCGGCGGTAGAAGTCGCGCAGCGGCAGGCTCGCCACCAGGCGGTCGTGGTCGGAGTCCCCCACCACGACGGCGCGGCCGGGCGCGGCGTCCGGAGGGCGGTCCAGGTGGTGGGCGTAGGTGAACACGGTCGGTGCGGGCCGGTGTGCGACCTCCGCCGGGATGGTGCCCGGCAGTGCGATGAGCGGCGCACCCGGTGGGCGCGCGGGCACGCGGTGCGCGGTGACGACCAGGCCGACGTCGCCGTCCGCGAGTTCAGACCAGGGCAGCGGTGCGGCGCCCGCGTCTTTGAGCATCACCTCCACGGCGGTCGAGGACGGCCCGGGGGCCGCCGCGAAGAGCACGCGCAGCCGCGGGTCGGTCCCCGCGAGCCGCGCCACGTCCAGTGCGGGCTGCCCCGGTACGGGCGAGCCCACCACAACCAGCACGGTGCGCCGGTCCCCCAGCCGTCCCCACCAGCCGGGGTCGAACCCGGTCAGGGCCCGACGCCATTCGAAGCCGGTCATTGCGGTCAACGAACCCCCTTTGACCTCGGATGCGATCATCCGTCCCTCCGTCGCAGATCGAATTGACCTGCTCTCCGGAATCGAGTGTCGATCGGGGAGCTTGACGAAAACTTGCAATCGTCCTGACTCGGTGAGTAGCGAGGCACCCGGGATGTCCCGGTGAACGCGGCTCCACTCTGGCCATTCGCTACATACGGTGCCAAAATCGGCTCAGGAGGAGATTTTCACAAAAGGGGAACCGGTGGAGTTCCGCATCATAGGACCCGTCGAGCTGTGGATCGACGGGCGGCGGCGCGACCTCGGAACGCCCAAGGAACGCTGCGTACTGGCCGTGCTGCTCCTCAGCCGCCGGCAGCCGGTGCCCACCGAGACCATCATCCGCCGGGTTTGGGACCGCGACCCGCCGGCCAAGGCCCGGCAGGGGCTCCAGGTCTACATGACCCGGCTGCGCCGCCGGCTGGGGGACGCGGAGGGCGCCACGCTGATCTCTCGGCAGGGTTCCTATCTGCTCGACGTCGACGATGAGTCGGTCGACCTGCACCGGTTCTGGCGGCTGTACGGCCAGGCCCGGGCGATCGCCGAGAGCGGCGACGACGAATACGCCCTCGACCACCACCGCCAAGCCGCGGAGTTGTGCCGGGCCGAACCGCTCGCCGACCTGTCCGGAGGCTGGGCCGAGCGCACCCGGCACAGCCTGGAGCAGGAACTGCTGTCCGCCGCGTTCGTCCGCATCGATCTCGAACTGAAGCGCGGCAACCACGCCGACCTCCTCCGCGAGTTATCGGACCTCACCGAACGGCATCCGCTGGACGAGCGGCCCGTCGAGCGGCTCATGATGGCGCTCTACCGTTGCGGCCGGCAGGCCGAGGCCCTGGAGGTGTACCGGCGCACACACGACCTGTTCGTGGCCGAGTCCGGCACAGACCCTGGTCCCGGGCTGCAGCGGCTCCAGCAGCAGATCCTGCGGGGCGACCCGGAGCTGCTGCGCGTCCCCGGCACCCAGCTGAGCGTGGACCGGCGCCCGCACACCCTGCCGCACCACGCGCGGGTGTTCGTCGGACGCGACGACGAGATGCGGCAACTCATGGAGCTGGTGCCGAGCGGCGCGGGCCCGCCGCCCGGTGCCGCGGTCACCGTCGTCGCCATCGACGGCATGGCCGGCGTCGGGAAGTCGGCGCTCGCCGTCCACCTCGCGCACCGGCTGGCGGAGCACTATCCCGACGGGACCATGTACCTCCAACTGCACGCGCACGACCCAGGGCAGCCGCCCATGGACCCGGCGGACGCGCTCGACAGGCTGCTCCGTATGATCGGCGTCCCGGTGACGCGGGTGCCGCGCGCGCTGGACGAGCGCGCCGCACTGTGGCGGTCCGAGCTGGCGGGCAGCCGCGCGATCCTCGTGCTGGACGACGCCGCCGGGCACGACCAGGTCCGGCCGCTGCTCCCGGCGTCCGCCGGCTGCCTGGTGATCGTGACGAGCCGGCGCCGGCTGACCGGGCTGCACGACGCGTGGCCGCTGTCGCTGGAGACTCTGCCCGTCCGGGACGCGATGGTGCTGTTCACCGGCATCGCGGGCCCGGGACGCGCGAAGACCGACGCCGACGTCGCCGCTGTCGTGGAGCGCTGCGGACGGCTGCCACTCGCGGTGAGCATGGCGGCGAGCCGGCTGCGGCACCGGCGCACCTGGGACACCCGCGACCTGCTGGCCCGGTTGTCCTCCGATGACCGGCGCCTGGACGAGCTCCGCGACGAAAACCGCGAGATCACCACGGTCTTTGAGGTCTCCTACCGCGGTCTTCCGCCGCCGCTGCGGGACGCATTCCGCGCATTCGGCCTGCATCCCGGCCCCGACCTGACGGCCGACGCGGCGGCCGCAGCGCTGGCGTGCCCGGTCCAAGAGGCCGAGCGGATCCTGGAGGAGTTGCTCGACCGCCACCTGATCACCGAACCCGCCCGGGGCCGCTACCGCTTCCACGACCTCGTCCAGGACTACGCCCGCCGCGTCTCCCGAGAGACCGACACCGACGAGGAGCGCCGCCGGACCGTACACCGGATCCTCGACTTCTACCTCGCGGCCGCCGACCACGCGAACCACCTACTGTCCCCACATCGCACGGGCGGCGCCGGGACCGACCGGCCGCCGGGCATGCCACCTCTCGCGGACGAGACGGAGGCAGCCGAATGGTTCGCCGCCGAGCACGCCTGCCTCATGAACGCCGCAGCCGAAGCCGACCGCATCGACTCACCGGCACACGTCGCCCGCTTCTCCCGTGTGCTCGCCGGCCATCTAGAGTCGCGCGGCCACTGGGACGCCGCCGCACACCTGCACACCAAGGCGGTCGAGGCGCTTCAGAACCTGGACGACGATCCGGGCATCGCCCGCGCCCTGGCCGACCTGAGCCACATCCGTTTCCGCGTCGGCGACTACGACACCGCGATGGAAGATGCGGAAAAGGCGCTAGAAATCAGTCGTTCGACCGGTGACCACCCCGGAGAAGCCCATATTCTGGGCCACATAAGCCTCATCCACTGGCATCAATCCCGCTTCCCCGAAGCATTGGCCCGCTGCCGCAAAGCACTGGAAATCCATCGCTCACTCGGCAACCGACATGGAGAGGCCAAGAGCCTCGACCACATGGCGATCGTCCTGGAATTCACCGGCGACTACCACGAGGCCGAGCGGCTCCGCCTCGACGCCCTCGCGATCTTCAACGAGATCGGCGACTCGCGCGGCCGGATGCGGGCGCACAACAACATGGGCGACCTGATGATCCGCATGGGCGACGTCGACCGAGCCGCGGAGTACTACGAGCAGACCGCCGGTGCCGCCGAGTTGAGCCGCCAGCATCGGGCCATCGCGCTCATCAACGCGGCCAACGTCCACCGCCGCACCGGCGCCCCCGAAACAGCCCTGGCCAATTATCGCGCTGCGCTCGCCCTAGCCATGGAACTCGGCGACCGGCGAACCCAAGTCGAGACCCTCATCGGCATCGGCGCCACTTTCCACAACACCGGCCGCTACGGCGAGGCGCTCATCCATCACGAACGCGCTCTGGCCATTTCACGCACCATAAACGAGCGTTACGAAGAGGCGGTCGCCCTCCGCCATCTAGGCGAAACCTTAAGCGCCTCCGGTCGATATCCGGCCGCCGTGGACCACCTCCTGCAGGCTTATTCCTTATCCACTGAGATAGGCGTCCCCGACGAGACGGCGAGGGCCCTGGAGAGCCTGGGCGCGGCCCTCCTCCACATCCAGGGCACCGAGGCCGCTCGCCACCACTGGGAGGAGGCGCTCCGCCTCTTCACCACGCATGACCTCCCAGATGCGGAGCACCTGCGAGCCCGCCTCCACTCCCTAGACCACGCCACCGGCACCTAGAGCGCATTGCATCGAGCGAAGAACTTCCTTCTCCATGTCTCTCCGGCGCCCGAACACATATCGAATCTCATACTCTGACCTCATCACTAGGACGCCGTTCTAGAGAGTCTCTCCATTGTTAGCGATAGACACCTGACCACAATTACCGTCAAATCGGACATTTCACGTGAACGACACCTGCACGACGGTCACATCCGGAAGATCGCCAATTCCCGCCCGCGGCGGCACGGGCAGCGCTAGGCTTATCGCGAAATTCCGGGAAAGTCCGGTTGGGACCTAGGTGACGAGGCTTCGATGGCGAAACGCGTTTTCCTGGTGGTCGGCACAGCCGTTGCGTATGTAGCGCTGACCGCCGCGCAGGCGGGTGCGGCAGCGATGGTCCACATGACCTGAGTTGCACGCAGGAGCCGGACAGGACTGGTGCTTCCAGTTCCAAGCCGCTCGCAGTGAAACAGGGAGGCGCCGCCGGGGGGCGACGCCTCCCTGTTTCAGGTCATCGCTCAGACCGCCGCGAGCGCTTCGCAGGCTTGGCCCGACCCTCCCGCGGGATCGCGGCCGTCTTGCTCGTGGCCTGACTGACAGGGGGCCGGATTCCGGAGAGCGGCCGGATGCGTGGGACGGGCGCTACTGTCGTCCGAGACGAGAGAGGCGTGGTTCACCTCGTCAAAGCGGCACCCCAACCTTCACCGGACGTGCAGGCGGTGACTGTCCGTGACCCGCGACCGCCGACCGAAGCATTTCTACCGCGCGAACGCGCGTGCGCGTCCAGGGTCTTGTTTCTCTTGGACGACCTTCAGACGTGGTCGCCGCCCGCCCTGCGGGGTGCGGGGGAAGCCCACCGAGCTGGGGGAACTGGTGGGACGCGCTCCGCAGGGCGGGGGCAGTCTATGAGTGCAGCGGCGTGCACGGCCTGTCGACGTGGCGAAGTGGTCCGACGATCGGGCGGCCCGCCCTGCGCGCGGCATTGAGCATGTATCCGTGGTCGATGGCGATCCGCGCCCACACGGCCTTGCCCTCGCCGAGCGCGAACCATCCGCAGCCGCCGGACGCGAACGCCTGGACGAGGACGAGTCCGCGTCCGGACGTGTCGAAGAGGTGGGGCTGCTGGATCACGGGCCGGCCGGGGTGGTCGTCCCACACGCACATTTCGACACCTTGGTCGATCCGGCTGGTCCATACGCGGATGTTCTTGCCCTTGCAGAGCCGGGCCGCGTTGGACGCGAGCTCGGTCATGATCTGGCAGGCGTCGCCCTCGAAGGCCCTGAGCCCCCACGAGGCGAGTGCGCTGCGCACGAGTTCGCGCGCGAGATAGACGGTCTCCGGATAAGCCCGGAACGTCTCACTGAGCATGTTTTGCGGATCTACGTCCATTATGGATATCGCGGACATCGGTCGCCCTCTCACTGTCTGCGTTTCTGCTCACAGACTGGCGTCCGGCAGTTATGCTTGTCTTCTTTCGTTCAGGAATATCAACATTAAGGATCTTGAATGGGGAAGGCCGACCGACTCGATCCGGACCACAACCCATGGCACTGGCTAGCCGTTGACCTGCGAATATGGCGCATCGAGCGCAACCTGTCACAGGCTCGGCTCGCCGAGATCCTTGGGGTCGACGATT
Organism: Actinomadura geliboluensis; assembly: GCF_005889745.1. Classification (GTDB taxonomy): domain Bacteria; phylum Actinomycetota; class Actinomycetes; order Streptosporangiales; family Streptosporangiaceae; genus Spirillospora; species Spirillospora geliboluensis. The sequence goes on along the minus strand of NZ_VCKZ01000040.1, from coordinate 3,098 downwards.
CCACGGTTTCGAACTACGAATCGGGCACATCAAAAGTCCCCGAACGCAAGGCCGAAATTCTGGACCAACTTTGGCACACTCGCGGCCATTTCGTCCGGATTCGCCGATATGCGGAGTCGATGCACGACCCGGATTGGCGCCGCCAGAACATCGAGTACGAGGCAAAGGCATCTGTCATCAGGACCTACGAAAGTTTGTGGGTTCCGGGTCTCATTCAGACGGAGGGTTACGCGCGGGCTGGATTCGACTCCGCAGGGATCGGCAAGCCGGAAGCGGACGAGCTATGGGAGCGGCGGTTGGCACGCCAGGCGATCCTGGATGGCCCCAACCCCCCGCAGCTCTACGTGTTGCTTGATCAGGCAGTGATCACGCGCCAGGTCGGCGGGCGGGAAGTGATGCGCGAGCAGCTAGCCGGACTCCTGAAGGTGGCCGACTGGCCGCACGCCATGGTGCGCATCATCCCCTGGGAAGCCGGCGCGCATATGGGGCAGGACGGGTCGTTCAAGCTGATGACGGTCGAACGGGGCAATGTGGTCTACATCGAGGCCGCAATAGAGGGAAGATTGATCACTGATCCGACAAAGCTCACCGATATGGGGCTACAGTGGGAGCGGATCGGGGCGCGGGCGCTGCCTGAGCCCCTGACCCGTAGGTTGATCGCCGATCAGATGGAGACCACGCGATGACCGAGCCCGCCTGGCGTAAGTCGAGCCGCTCTAGTTCTACGGGCGGCGACTGCGTTGAGGTCGCGAGCCTCAACACCGTAATCGGTGTGCGCGACAGCAAGGACCCCGGCGCCGGACACCTCGCCCTCTCCGCGGAGAGCTTTGCCCAGCTCATCAGCGCTGTGAAGCGGGGAGAACTGCACCTCTGACCCCCCACGAATACTGCGAACGGCCTCGCCTTTCGGCGGGGCCGTTTCTGCTTCCATGTGTGGACGTGGTCGACCTGCCGACTCCCCTGTAAATCTCGGCAAGGGCGCCTGGCATGGGAGGGGGCGTGCGCCGCTAGGGCGTCCTAGGCGGTGGGGTCGGGGGCGTTTGTGCTGGCTACGCGCATGGTGATCTCGGCCACGCGGGCGGCGGTCTCCTCTACCGGTGCGACCGGCTGGACGAGGTGGCTGATGGTGATGCGGACGACCGTCTCGATGGCCAGGCTCCTCGACAGCGGGTCGATCTCCGGCCAGGCGTCGGAGACATAGTCGCCGAGCATCCCCTCCGCCGTGCGCAGGAGCTGGTCGGAGCGGACCGTCAGGAGTGCCAGCAGTTCCTCGTTGCCGCCGCGCGCGCTGGTGAGGACGCTCTTGAGCAGCGGGTTGTCGGCCGCCTCGCGGAGCGTGAAGGACACCCCGGCGGCGATCGCGTCGGCGAGCCGGTCGCGGTTGGCGTCGAGTTCCGTCTTGATGCCGGCCAGGAAGCGCTCCACCTCGCGCATGACCAGCGCCTCGCCGATCGCGTCCTTGGTGCCGAACTCGGTGTAGACGGTCTGCCTGCTCACTCCCGCCCGGGACGCCAGGTGCGTCATCCGCATGCCGCCCCATCCGCCCGCGGCGACCAGCTCGTAGGCGGCGTCCAGCAGACGCTCGCGCAGCAGCGAGCGGACGGTCTCTCGGTAGGGCGTCATCTCGCCCTATCGTAGACGGCCTGTGACGCACCTAATGCTTGACACTTTTGGAGTAACTGTCTAATTTCCAGACAGAACTTGCCGATCTGTAAGGCGGTGGTGGTCGTGGTCGCGACTGAGGCGGCCGGCGCGGGGAGCGCCAGCCGGGCCGAGGCGGAGTGGAAGGACCCCAAGCGGTACGCATGGCTGCTCGGGCTGGTGGTGCCCGCGATCCCCTTCCTCGCGTGGGGGCTGGTCGGCCTCACCGGGCTGGACGTCTTCTGGTGGCTCGGGCCGGTGCTGATCTTCGGGGTCTTCCCGGCCTTCGACCTGCTCTTCGGCGAGGACCCCACCAACCCGCCGGAGAGCGCGATGCCGCGGCTCGCCAAGGACCGCTTCTACATGTGGGCCAACCTCCTGTTCATCCCGATCCAGTACGCGTCGCTGATCGTCGGCAGCGCGCTCCTAGTGCGCGAGTCGATGAGCGTGGCCGACCGGATCGGGTTCGCCACGACGATCGGCATGATCGGCGGCATCGGCATCGCGGCCGCGCACGAGATGGGGCACCGCCGGGAGAAGGTCGAGGTCTTCCTCGCCAAGGTCACACTCGCGCAGACGGGTTACGGCCACTTCGTCGTCGAGCACAACCGCGGACACCACGCCCGCGTCGCCACCCCCGAGGACCCGGCCACCGCCCGCATGGGCGAGTCGTTCTACCGCTTCCTGCCCCGGACGATCTTCGGCGGCATCCTGTCCTGCTGGCGGCTGGAGAAGGGCCGCCTGGCGAGGAAGGGCAAGAGCCCGTGGACGCCGCGCAACAACGTCCTCCAGGGCTGGCTCGTGACCGCGGCGCTGTTCGGCGTCCTGGCCGCCGTCTTCGGTCTCGAACTCCTGCCCTACCTGGTGCTGCAGGCGGTGCTCGGCTTCATGATGCTGGAGGTCGTCAACTACCTGGAGCACTACGGCCTGCTCCGGCGCAAGAACGCGAACGGCGGCTATGAGCGCACGGCGCCCGAGCACAGCTGGAACAGCAACCGCGTCGCCTCCAACGTGCTGCTCTACAACCTGCAGCGGCACTCCGACCACCACGCCAACCCCGGACGCCGCTACCAGATGCTGCGCGACTTCCCGGACGCGCCGCAGCTCCCCGCGGGCTACGCCACCATGATCCTGCGCGCGGTCGTGCCGCCGTGGTGGTTCCACGTCATGGACAAGAAGGTGCTCGAGCACTACGACGGCGACATCACCCGCTGCAACGTCCACCCGGCCAAACGCGCTAAACTCCTCGCCCGCTACGGCGCCGCCGCCCGGTGACCGCGCGGGAGCTGCATCTCTTAGCCCACGAGTACTGCGAACGGCCTCGCCTTCTGGCGGGGCCGTTGGCGTGTTGGGTGCGGCCTTTCTTGCGGCTCGTTACGGGGTCTTGCGGGAGTGTTCACTTGCGGCGGGTGGGCGTTTCGCCGGGGACGCGTCATGATCCTGTCTCTTATACACCT
>NZ_VCKZ01000370.1 GCF_005889745.1 Actinomadura geliboluensis | reverse complement strand
CCACACCCGCCGCCGTGGCCAGCGCCGTCACCACGACCTCGTCCTCGGGATCGAACTCGCCGCCGCCGGCCTTCTCGGTCAGGTACAGGTTGCCGAACACCTCGTCCCGGACGCGGATCGGCACCCCCAGGAACGTCCGCATCGGCGGGTGGTTGGGCGGGAAGCCGTAGGAGTCCGGATGCTCGCCGAGGTCGGGCAGCCGGATCGGGTGCGGCTCGCGGATCAGCAGCCCGAGGATGCCGTGCCCGTGCGGCCAGTCCCCGATCGCCTCGATCTCGTCTTCGCCCACCCCGGTCGTGATGAACTGGACGAGCCGCCCGCCCTCCTCGGCGATGACGCCTAGAGCGCCGTACCGCGCGTCCACCAGGGTCGTCGCCGCCTCGGTGATCCGCCGCAGCACCGACTCCAAGTCCAGCTCACTGCCGATCGAGACCACGGCCTCCAGCAGCGCGTGCACACGATCACGAGTCGCCCGCGCGGCCTCCAACCGCGTCTGCAACTCCGTCAGCAGGTCGTCAAGTTGCAGCTGCGGGAGAACGAGCCTGGCCCGATCGTCACCGGCCTGGGATCCGTCGGCCATTACCCCAGTATCTCCGGCAACATCCGTGATGTCAGCCTTCGGCCGAGGGCGCCCGCCGCTCGGTCATGATTCGTCGAGCACCTCCCCGACCGGGCGGCGCACCGTGCCCAGCTCCTCCCCCTCGGTGAAGCCCAGGCGCAACAGCATCTGCGGGTGGGCGCCGCCGCAGAACCGGGCCCTGATGAACTCCCGCAGCTCGGGCACTTCCAGCGCCTGGGTGTGGAAGGCCGCCGACAGATCGCGTTCCATCGCCCTCAGCAGCACGCGCTGCAGCGCCTGCCCCGCCCGGAGCCAATCGGCGGGTGCGTCGCCGCCGGAGACCAGCACCAGCGTCAGTCCGGCCGACGCCGTCTCGCCCTCGTGCGCGTCCTGTGCTCCCCATCCGTGGCCGCGCGCGAAGTCGCGGGCCGGGAAATGCGGCGTGGTCTGCGGAGTCCGCCGCGGGTAGGCGCGTTCCTGGACGCCGTCCGACCGGGCCGTCCGCGGCGAGGGCGCCCAGCGGGCGATCTCCGCCGCGTACGCCGCCGACCGCCGCTGGACGTGCTCGGCCGCGTCGGTCAACGCCGCCAGCGCCCCCTTGACGTGCGCGTCGACGGCCTCGACCAGCCGGGCGCCCTCGCGCTCGGCGTCCTGCCGCATCGCCGCCAGGACCCCCGCGGGCACCGGGTCCGGGAGGAACCCGCCCCGGTGGGTGCGGCGACGCCGGATCTGCGCGTGCTCGCGCAGGATCTCCTGCTTGGGGTGCTCCCCCGGCCTCACATCGACGTCCGCCAGCAGGAACGGGCGATCGGGGTCGGGGAGCAACTGCACGTCCGCCGCGTAGCCGAGCGCGCGCAGCGCGCACCTCAGGCTGTACAGCGCGGCGCCGCAGCTGATCAGCATCTCGCGGCCGTCCGGATCGGCCACGTCGAGGCGGCGGTCGATGTCCGCGCTCAGGCTGATCCGGGTCCCGTGCAGGGCGAACCGCCACGGCTGGGTGTTGTGCACCGAGGGAGCCCACACCGCGTCCTCGACGGCCTTGCGGGCATCGGCCGACATCTGCTCGGACGCTCCTGCCGGGTTGCCGTACTGCATGGTCCCTCCCTTCTCAGGTCTCCTGCCTCCCGTTCCTTCCCCGGAAACGGAGTGACCTGCAGGGACGAACGTCCGCCACGGCCGGGACCTTCGCACCGCCGTCCTGAGTCGTGAGGTCTGGCTCCGCGCCTGCCGTCATGGGATCGCTGAGCCGACGCGGTGCAGTGTTCCCTCGGGGTCGACGTAGGCGAACTCCCGGAGCCCGTAGGGCGTGTCGACCGGCTCGCCGAGGCGGCCGGGGACACCCGTCCGGGCCCACTGGGCGTGCAGGGCGGCGGCGTCCGAGACGTAGAGGTAGACGGCCGCGCCGGTGCGGGCGGGGTCGTGCTCGTCCCACTGGGTGAGGTGGAGCGAGACCGGCCCCCAGTCGACGAACCCGTAGTGGTGGTCGTCCTCGGATCGCCGCGCCGTGAATCCGAGGGCGCGGTAGCGGTCGAGGGCGGAGGCCAGGTCCCGGACCGGGATCACAGGCGCCACGTTCTCGAAGCGGACTTCACTGTCCATGGTCTCTCCGGCGGTTGGTGTGCGGTCTGGGTGGCGAGGCTACGGTCTATGCCCTGTCCTCGGAGCGGGGCGCGTCCGTTTCCGGGTTCCGTGCGGTGATCAAGTGCTGCAGGGTGCGGCGGTGGTCGGCCGCGACGCCGTGGACGCCGTCGAGTTCGTAGAGTTCGGTCAGCGGCGTGACCTCGACGTCGGCGAAGCCGGCGGCGGTGATCCGGTCCTGCCAGGCGGTGATGGTCTCCGCCTCGGCCAGCACCAGGGCGCGGCGGGCCTCGTCGTCGTAGGCGCGGGCCCTGGGGTCGGTGTCGGAGTGGCGCATCCCGCCGGCGTGCCAGGGGGCGTCGACGATGGCGAGGCGGCCTCCGGGGCGGAGCAGGCGGCGCCAGTTGCCCAGCGCGATGTCGACGTCGGGCAGCGTCCAGAGGAGGTAGCGGCTGACGAGGGCGTCGAAGGGGGCGCCCCGCACGTCGGGCTCGACCGCGTCGCCCTGGACGAAGGTGATGTCGAGCCCGCGGCGCCGGGCGTTGTCGCGTGCGAAGTCCAGCATGGCGGGTGCGATGTCGACGCCGGTCACGCGGCGGCCGAGGGCGGCGATGGTCAGTGCGGCGTGACCGGTCCCGGTGCCCACGTCGAGGACGGTCTCGGCGTCGCCGGGCAGCGCGTCCCGCCAGACCCGCGTCCAGGCCGCGCTGTAGTCGGGGTGGGCCAGCCGCTGCTCCTGGAACTGCTGGTAGGCGGGGGCGTGCTGGTCCCAGTACCAGGTGATCCGGTCCTGGATCGGCGAGTGCGGGGACATGGCGTTCACTCTCCCTTGAAGTGGGCGGCGAGGCGCTCCAGGCCGTCGAGGACCAGGGGCGTGGGCGGTTCGGTGAAGTTGAACAGCTGCACCATGACGGCGTCGTTCTCGACGGCGCGCAGGTCCTCGGCGCCGGGGATGTCGAGCAGGGCCTGCTCGATCTCCTGGTCGGTGCCGTCGGTGTGCAGCAGGACGATGGTGTCGGGGTCGCGTCCCAGCAGCTCCTCCATGGAGACTTCGAAGACGCGCTTGTCGACGTCGGCGAACACGTTCCGGGCTCCGAGCGTCTCCAGCTGCGGCGTGGCCATGCTCCGGCTGCCGTAGGCGCCGACGGTGCCCTCGCCCCGGTAGGGCCACAGGACGGCCACCTTGCGGCCCTTCTGGCCGGTCAGGCCCGCTTCGACGGTCTTGATGCGCTTCTGGAGGTCCGCTACCGCCTGCTCGGCCTCGGCCCGCCGGTCGAACACCGTGCCGTACAGCCGCATCTGGCCGTAGATCGTCTCGTAGCCGGGGTCCTCGATCCCGTCCGGGCAGAAGCTGGGTTCGAGGAGGACGGGGATGCCGGCCGCGGCGAGCGACTCCCGCGTGACGCCCTCCGGCAGGCCGAGCAGCAGGTCGGGCTCCTGCGCGATGATCGCCTCGGTGGAGATCCTCAGGTGCCCGTCGGAGCCGAGCCGGTCGGTGAGGGACGGGACCTTGGCGACCGCCGCGAGGGTCTGCTCGGAGTAGTACTCCGGGGGGAACTTCCCGGCCCGCGAGCCCAGCCGGTCCAGGACGCCGAGCGAGGACAGGTACTGCAGCGGGGCACTGTTGACGATCATGGCGCGGGTGGGCGCACTGTCCACCCTGACGTCCACCCCGCAGTTCTTGACGGTGAGGGGGTAGCTCACGGCCGTGCCGCCCCGGCCGTCCGCCTCCGGGCCGGCCGAGCCGCATCCGGCCAGCGCGGCGGCCAGCAGTCCGGCCCCGGCCCAGGCGAGGAATCGCTTCATCTGGCGCATCGCTCCTTGCGGTGGTCGTCCGGCGTTCTGGTCAACGGGTGGTCGGGGACGGCGCGGCGGCCGCGGCGTCGAGCGGGTGGAAGAGGAACTGGATGCCGCGGGAGGTCTCCAGGCGTTCGACGCCGACGCCGTAGACGCCTTCGAGGAGTTCGGGCGTCAGGACGTCGGCGCACGGGCCGTGCGCGACGACCCTGCCCCGCTGGAGGACCAGGACGTCGTCGCAGTACCGCGCGGCCAGGTTGAGGTCGTGGAGCACGATGACCGTGGTGATGCCGAGCCCGCGGACCATGGCGAGCAGTTCGTGCTGGAACCGGATGTCGAGGTGGTTGGTCGGCTCGTCGAGCACCAGGTGCGCGGGCTGCTGCGCCAGCGCGCGGGCGATCATCACGCGCTGCTTCTCGCCGCCGGACAGCCGGACGAAGATCCGGTCCGCCAGGTGCCGGGCGCCGACCCTGCGCAGCGCGGCCGCCGCGATCCGGTGGTCGTCGGCGCCGTTGCGGGAGAACGTCGACTGGTGCGGGGCCCGGCCGAGCATGACCATGTCGGCCACGGTCATCGGCAGGTCGCCTCCCGGCTCCTGCAGTACGACGGCGACCCGCCGGGCGAGTTCGCGGTGGGGCACGGAGTCCAGGGGGCGCCCATCGAGCAGCACCTGCCCGCTGCGGGGCGGCACGATCCCGGTGAGCATCCGGACGACCGTGGTCTTGCCGCTGCCGTTGGGGCCGAGCAGCCCGAGGACCCGGCCGGATTCGGCCCGCACGTCGATGTCGCGCACCACGGTCGTCGCGCCGTAGGCGTAGCTGAGCCCGCGTCCTTCGATCATGGCTGTCTCACTCGCTTCCGGCGTGCAGGCGGCGGACCAGGATGAGCAGGAACGGCGCCCCGACCAGCGCGGTGATGATGCCGATCGGCAGTTCCTGCGGGCTGAGGACCATGCGGGCGGCCAGGTCGGCCCACAGCAGGAAGGTCGCACCGATCAGTGCGGCGACCGGGACCGCCCTCCGGTGCGTGGCCCCCACGATGCGCCGCGCCAGGTGCGGGATCACCAGCCCGACGAAGCCGATGCTGCCCGACGAGGCCACCAGCACCCCGACCGCCAGCGACACCAGGACCAGCAGCACCAGGCGGAACCGCGCCGGCGCGACGCCCAGGGTGTGCGCGGTCTCGTCCCCGATCGCGAGCGCGTCCAGGCGGCGCCCCCACAGCGTGAGCAGGGCGGTCACGAGGACGACGGCCGCCACGACCACGAACAGCGGCGCCGACCAGTGCGCGAGCGCCAGCGTGCCCAGCAGCCAGAACAGCACCGACCGCGACCCCTCGGCCGAATCGGACGCGAAGATCAGGAAGCTGGTCAGCGCGTAGAGCGCGTAGCCGACGGCCACCCCGGTCATCAGCAGCCGGGTCGAGGTGATCCGCCCGGCGGCGCGGGCGATCACGAAGACCAGCAGCGCGGCGGCCAGCGCGCCCAGGAACGCCGCGATCTGCAGCGCGTGCTCGCCCCAGCCCGCGCCGAACCCGAACAGGATCGCGGCGGCGGCTCCCGTCGAGCCGCCGGAGTTGACTCCGAGCAGGTACGGGTCGGCGAGCATGTTGCGCACCATCGCCTGCAGCGCCATGCCGGTGACGGCGAGCCCGGCACCGACCGCCGCCCCCAGCAGGACGCGCGGCAGCCGGACCCGCCACACGATCGAGTCGTGCGCCGGCCGCCAGGTGACCTCGGCCGGGGCGCCGATCAGGTGGTGGCCGACGACGTCGAGGACGGTCGCCGGCGGCACCGCCACCGCGCCCGTCCCGACCGCCGCGACGGCCGTGGCGAGGAAGACCGCCAGGAGCCCGAGCAGGAGCAGCAGGTACCGGCGCCGGCGGGAGGACGCGCCCAGGTCGTCGAGGTCGGGGTCCACGGCCGCGGCGGACGGGGCCACCGGTGACGGAGTCATGCATCCCCTCAGTTATTGCAAGTCATATGCAGTAACTAAGAACATGCAGTAGTGGTCTGTCAAGGAAGATCATCGTGTGACGAACCGCTCATCGGAGGCCGACCGGCGCAAAGGGCCCGGCGGACCGGGCGGGCGCCCGGCCGGGGAACGGCCACGCGCGCCGCATGTGTCACGATGTGCGGAGTAGGCGACGGCGGAACGAGGAAGCCGGTGCGAATCCGGCGCGGTCCCGCCACTGTGATCGGCGAGCGGATCCCGAACCATGCCACTGCCCGCGCCCGCGGGTGGGAAGGCCGGGACGAGCGTTGACCCGAGAGCCAGGAGACTCACGCGGTCGCCTCCTCGGAACAACTGGGGCGGATCTCCCCAGGGAGGAGGGGCTGTATGCCCATGGGTTCAGCGTTCCCTGCACGGCTGCGCGAGGCCGCGCCGGTACGGGCGACGCGGGCGCGCGGTAGGCGGGCCCTGGCTTCGCTGGTGGCACTGGTGCTGCTGTCGGCCGGATGCGGCGGCGCGGCGGGCACCGCCGACGGGCAGGCCGGCGCGGCGCCTCCCGGCTTCCCCGTGACGGACGCCAACTGCGGCGTGACCACCACCTATCAGCGGCCGCCGCAGCGGGCGGTCTCGCTCAACCAGCACGCGACCGAGGTGATGCTGGCGCTCGGCCTGGAGAAGTCGATGGTCGGCACCGGCTACCTCGACGACGCGGTCCTGCCGGAGTTCCGGCGGGCCTACGACGGGGTGAAGGTGCTCTCCAAGGAGTACCCCTCCTACGAGACGCTGCTCGCGGCCGAACCCGACCTGGTGTACGGGGGCTGGACGAGCGCCTTCGACGAGAAGGAGGGCCGCGGCCGGGCGGCGTTGCGGAAGGCCGGCATCGCCACCCGCCTGAACATCGAGGAATGCCCCGAGGGGCCGGTGACCATGGCCACCGTCGAGCAGGAGATCCGGACCGTCGCGAAGATCTTCGGCGTTCCGGACCGGGCGGAACGCCGACTCGCCTCGATGCGCGCCGTCCTGGACGGGGTGAAGCGCAGGCTGGCGGGCGCGGCCCCGGTCAAGGTGGCCGTCTACGACAGCGGCGACAAGACCGTCTTCACCGCGGGCGGCGCCGGGATCGGCAACGAGATGATCCGGCTCGCGGGCGGCGCCAACCTGTTCGCCGACGTGGGCAAGCCGTACGGGGACGTCTCGTTCGAGCAGTTCGCCGAGCGCGCGCCGGACGTCGTCCTCATCTACGACTACGGCGAGCAGTCCGCCGAGGACAAGAAGACGTTCCTGCTGGCCAATCCCGCGTTCAAGGACGTCCCCGCCATCAAGAACCGGCGGTTCGCGGTGCTGCCGCTGTCGTCCACGGTGACGGGGGTGCGCGTCGCGGACGCGGTGGACTCGCTGGCCCGGCAACTGCATCCGGACCGCTTCGCGTGACCGGCCTGGCCGAGGCCCGCGGCTCCGGCGTCCGGACGGCGCCGGCCGCGCCCGGTCCGCGCCGCCGGCTCCCCTACGCGCTGGTGCTGGCGCTGCTGGCGGCGCTGGTGCTGGCGGCGGCGACGGCCGGGATCGCGGCCGGCTCGGTCCGGCTGCCGCCCGGGCAGGTCTGGGGCATCCTGCTGCACCGCCTGCATCCGGCGCTGGCCGACCCGGCCTGGCCGCCCGTCCGCGAGACGATCGTGCTGGACGTCCGGCTGCCCCGCGTGCTGCTGTGCGGGGTGGTCGGCGCGGGCCTGTCGGTGTGCGGGACGGCGCTGCAGGCGCTGGTGCGCAACCCCCTCGCCGACCCGATGCTGCTCGGGGTGTCGTCCGGCGCGACGGTCGGGGCGGTCCTGGTCGTGGTGCTGCACGTGGCCTGGTTCGGCATGTTCTCGCTGCCGCTGGCCGCGTTCGGCGGCGCCCTGCTCGCGCTGCTCCTGGTGTACTCCCTGGCCCGCTCCGGCGGCCGGATGACGACCGTGCGGCTGGTGCTGGCCGGCGTCGCGACGGCGGAGGTGCTGTCGGCGGTGGCCAGCTACCTGATCATCACGTCCGACGACCCGCGCGGCGCCGAGGCGGCGCTGCGCTGGACGCTCGGCGGACTGGCCGGCACCACCTGGACCGTCTGGATCCCGGCGGCCGCGGTGCTCGCCGGGACGGCGGTGCTGCTCGGGCTGTCCCGGCCGCTCAACCTGCTGCTGGCCGGGGAGGAGGCCGCCGCGTCCCTCGGCCTGGACGTGCACCGCTTCCGCGCGGCCGCGTTCGTCCTGGTCGCCCTGATGATCGGCACGGTCGTCGCGGTCAGCGGCTCGATCGGCTTCGTCGGCCTGATCATGCCGCACGCCGTCCGGCTGCTGGTCGGCGCCGACCACCGCCGCGCGCTGCCCGCCGCGGCGCTGCTCGGCGCGGCCTTCCTCATCGCCGCCGACCTGGCCGCGCGGACCCTGATCAGCCCCGAGGAGATCCCGGTCGGGATCCTCACCGCCCTGGTCGGCGGGCCGTTCTTCCTGTACCTGATGCGCCGGAGGGCGGCCCGATGACCCCGGCGAGCGCCGCACCCGGAAGCCTGCGCGCCGCGGAGGTCTCGGTCGTCATCGGCGGGCGCCCCCTGGTCGACCGGGTCTCCCTGACCGCGGCCCCCGGCGAGGTCGTGGGACTGGTCGGCCCCAACGGCGCCGGGAAATCGACGCTGCTGCGCACCTTCTACCGCGCGCGGCGTCCCACCTCCGGGCGGGTCCTGCTGGACGGCGACGACATCTGGCGGATGCCCGGCAAGCACCTGGCCAGGCGGCTGGCGGCCGTCCTCCAGGAGCCTCCCGGCGACTTCGAGCTGACCGTCCGCGACGTCGTCGCGATGGGACGCACCCCGCACAAGCGCGCGTTCCAGGGCGACGACGCCGCGGACCGCGCCGTCATCACCGAAGCGCTGGCCGAGTTGGAGGCCGCGCACCTCGCCGACGCGCCGTTCGACCGCCTGTCGGGCGGTGAGAAGCAGCGCGTCCTGATCGCCCGCGCGCTCGCCCAGCGGACCGGGACGCTCGTGCTGGACGAGCCCACCAACCACCTCGACCTCCGGCACCAGATCGACGCGCTGCGCCTCGTCCGCCGCCTCGGCGCCACCGCCGTCATCGCGCTGCACGACCTCAACCTCGCCGCCGCGCACTGCGACCGCCTCTGCGTCCTGCACGCCGGACGCCTGGTCGCGTCCGGGACGCCCGCCGAGGTGCTGACCCCCGGCCTGCTCGCCGAGGTCTACCGGGTCGACGC
>NZ_VCKZ01000369.1 GCF_005889745.1 Actinomadura geliboluensis | reverse complement strand
GTCGACCAGGCGGATGGCGCGGTCCACCAGGGCGGGGTCGTGGCCGGCCTTGATGAGGGACTCGCGGCCCATGTCGCGTTCGACGTAGTCGGCGAGGAGCGGGTCCAGGACGGTGTACTCGGGAAGCGTGTCGCGGTCGCGCTGGCCGGGGCGCAGCTCGGCGGACGGCTCCTTCACGATGATGGCCTCGGGGATGGGCTCCTGCGCGAACGGGTGCAGGAACGGCAGGTCGACGCCGGCCTGCGTGTTGCGCCAGCGGGCGAGCTGCCACACGGTGAGCTTGAAGACGTCCTTGATGGGGGCGAAGCCGCCCGCGGAGTCGCCGTAGAGGGTGGAGTAGCCGGTGGCGAGCTCGCTCTTGTTGCCGCCGGTCAGGACGAGGTGGCCGTGCTCGTTGGACAGGGCCATCCACACGTTGGCGCGGATGCGGGCCTGGAGGTTCTCGGCGGCGAGGCCGTGCAGGTCGAGCTGCTTCTCGAACGCCTCGACCATGTCGGCGATGGGGACGGTGCGGGAGTTGACGCCCTGGCGTTTGACGAGGTCCTCGGCGTCCACGACGGAGCCCTCGGAGGAGTAGCGGCTCGGGAGCAGGACGGCGTGCACGTTCTCCGGGCCGATCGCGTCGGAGGCGATGGTGGCGACGAGGGCGGAGTCGATGCCGCCGGACAGCCCGAGGACGACGGAGCGGAAGCCGTTCTTGCGGACGTAGTCGCGGGTGCCGAGGACGAGCGCGGCGTAGATCTCGGCGAGGTCGTCCATGGGCTCGGCGGCGGGCTGCGGCCGCACCGGGTAGGCGGGCAGCGGGTCCGGGGTGAGGACGTGCCGGTCGATGGTGATGGTGGTGCCGTCGTGGGCGTCGACCGGGGTGCGGCCGGGTGCGGCCGAGGGGTCGGCGGCGGGGAGCGCCAGGTCGGCGACGAGGAGGTGCTCGACGAACTGGGGCGCGCGGGCCAGGGGCGTGCCGTCGGGGCCGACGATGACGGAGTCGCCGTCGAAGACGAGTTCGTCCTGGCCGCCGACCATGTTGACGTAGGCGAGGGCGCAGCCCGCTTCGCGGGCGCGTTCGGCGCACAGGTCGAGGCGGACGTCGTCCTTGTTGCGCTCGTAGGGGGAGGCGTTGACGGCGAGCAGCAGGCCCGCGCCGGACGCGGAGGTGACGCTGACCGGGCCGCCGTCCTGCCAGAGGTCCTCGCAGATGACGGTGGCGACGTCGACGCCGCGGACGCGGACGACGGGCAGCCGGTCGCCGGGGACGAAGATCCGGTACTCGTCGAAGACGCCGTAGTTCGGCAGGTGGTGCTTGGCCGAGCGGACCAGGACCTCGCCGCCGTGCAGCCACGCGGCCGCGTTCAGCGGCGCGCCGGCGGGCTGCCCGGAGCGGACCGGTCCGACGGAGCGGCGGTCCAGGTAGCCGGTGACGACGGGCAGGTCGCCGAGGCCCTCGTCGGCGAGCCGGCGGGCGAGCCGGTCCAGGGCCCGGCGGCACGCCTCGACGAAGGACGCGCGGAGCGCGAGGTCCTCCACCGGGTAGCCGGTCAGCATCATCTCGGGGAAGGCGACCAGGTGCGCGCCCGCGTCGGCGGCGCGCCGGCTCCATTCCACGATCAGGTCGGCGTTGCCGTCGAGGTCGCCGACGGTCGGGTTCACCTGCGCGAGCGCGATCCTGAGCTGTGCCACCCTCCCAGGGTAGAACGCGCGCGGCCGTTTCGTCACTTTGACGAGAAGTCGACGGCGAGCGCGGCGGCCCGGCGGCGGCGGATCGCGGGGGCGAGGGCGAGCTGCGCCAGCGCCGCGACGAGGGCCAGCCCCGCGCAGGTCAGCCACAGCGCGGCCGCCCCGCCGGTGCCGAGCAGCTGGGTGCCGCCGAGCGGCGCCAGCAGGAAGCCGCCCGACCACGCCATCCCGTACAGCCCGTTGTACCGGCCGCGCAGGTCGGCGGGCGCGAGGTCGGCGACGACGGCCTGCAGGACGGACGCCGCCGTGATCTCCCCGAGCGTCCACACCAGGATCGTCGCGGTGTAGGCGGCCACCGTCGAGGCCAGCGAGGTCAGCCCGTAGCCGAGCCCGACCAGCAGGAACCCGGCGACCATCACCAGGCTGTGGTCGCGGCGGGCCAGCCACGCGTTCACCAGCGGCTGCACGATGATGATCAGCACGCCGTTCGCGGCGATCGCGAGGCCGTAGGACTGGGGGCCGAGCCCGTCCTCCTTCATCGCCAGCGGCATCGTCGTCATGCCCTGCATCAGCACGAACGTGTACACCAGGGTGACCAGCACGTAGCCGACCATGACGCGGTCGCGCAGGACGCGCACGAACCCGCCGGTGCCGCCGGCGCGGGTCTCCCGCGACCGCGTCTCGGGGATGGCGCGCCACACCAGCAGGCCGAAGCCGGCGCAGGTGGCCGCGTCGATCCAGAACAGCCACAGGAAGCCCTGCTGCGCGAGCGTCCCGCCGAGCACCATCGCGACCGCCCAGCCCAGGTTGATCGCCCAGAACAGCAGCCCGAAGGCGCGCGGCCGGTCGGCGGGGGAGATGATGTCGGCCACCATCGCCTGCGCGGCGGGCCGGTACATGTCCAGCAGGACGCCGAGCAGCAGCGCCGCCGCCACGAGGGCGGCGATGCCCTGGGCGTAGCCGAGCGCGAGCATCGCGGCGCCGGTGCCGACGGTCGCGATCGTCAGCGTCGCCCGCCGGCCGATCCGGTCGGCGAGCAGCCCGCCGACGATCTGGCCGCCGAGCGAGCCCGCGCCGAGCACCGCCATCACCACGCCGGCCTGCGCCAGCGACAGCCCGCGCATGGTCGTGAGGTAGAGGCCGAGGAAGGGCTCGACCATGGTGCCGAGGCGGTTGAGCAGCGTCCCCGCCCACAGCACCCAGAACGGCCGGGGGAAGCCGCCGACACGGGGGCGCAGGAACGCCGCGACCCGGCCCGGCGCGGCGACGGGGGTGTCTTCCAGAGTGGTCACTCGCACGATGGTGGGCGCTCCGGACGGCCCCGGATAATCATTTAGCCTGAACTGAATGATCGAGTTCGTGTTCGCACCGGACGACGTGGCCCGCGTCCGGTTCGCGTTCTCGCCGCTGTGGGAGATGGTGCGCAGCCTGCGGGTGCTCGCCGACCCGTCCGGGCACGCGCTGCACCTGCCGTGGGTGCGCACCGTCCGGCCGCGGCTGCGCGGGCTCGGCCTCGGGCCGCTGCACGAGGTCGTCGGGCCCGCCGGGTACATCCCCGACTTCCTCACCCCGCCGCCGGGGACCCCGCTGCCCGACCTCGCCGAGGAACTGGGGATCGTGCGGGCCACGCCGCCGGAGGTCGTCGCCGCCGAGCTGCGCTGGACGGAGTTCGGCACCCGGCCGGGCGCGACGCGGCTGGCGATGGCGGCCACTCCGGAGCGCACCCTGGCGCACCTCGCCGACCTGCTCGAACGGTACTGGGAGGTCGCCGTGGAGCCGTTCTGGCCCCGCGTCCGCGACCTGCTCGAAGGGGACGTCCTGCGCCGGACGGGCGCGCTCGCCGCCGAGGGCGCCGCCGGGGTGTTCGGCGACCTGCACGAGGCGGTGTCGTGGCGCGCCGGGACGCTGACCGTCGACCGCCGCTGGACGTTCCGCGGCGAGCTGGCCGGGCGCGGGATGCTGCTCGTCCCGAGCGCGTTCGTGTGGCCGCACGTCTCGGTGATGATGCCGCCCTACCAGCCGATGCTCAGCTATCCGCCGCGCGGCGTCGCGACGCTGTGGGAGACGGGGCGGCCGGACGAGCGGCGGGACGCGCTGGCCGCGCTGATCGGCCGGCGGCGCGCCGAGCTGCTCGCCGCGCTGGCGCGGCCCGCCGCGACGACGGACCTGGCGCGGCGGCTCGGCGTCACCGCCGGCGCGGTCAGCCAGCATCTCGGCGTGCTGCGGGCCTGCGGCCTCGTCACCGGGCACCGCATGGGCCGCCGGGTCCTGTACGTGCGCACCCCGGCGGGCGACGCGCTCGCGCGCGGTCAGCGCAGTGAGGCGAGCGCGTCCAGGCGCAGCGTGCCGGGCGCCGAGTCGGGCGCGTAGCGGCCGGACTCGGCGAGCCAGTCCAGGTGGGCGCGCGGCGTGTCCAGCAGCACCTTGACGACCTGCGCGGCGGCGGCGCGCTGCGCGACCGTGAGGTCCAGCCGGTCGAGCATTTCCGGCAGCCTGCGCGCCGCCGTCCACGCCTGCTCCAGCCGGTCGACGATGCGGTCGGCGACGGCTGCGGCGGCCTGCTCGGCGGTCAGGCCGCGCGTCCGGGCGAGGACGGCGGGCAGCGCGTGCACGTCGCCGCGGGCCGCCTCCAGGTCGCAGGAGGCGAGGTCGTTGGACCAGGCCACGGCGTCGGCGACGCCGTCGGCGAGGGTCTTCCAGCGGGGCGTGCGCAGCAGCCGGGCCGGCAGCTCGACGCCGAGGACGGGTTCGACCAGGTCGTACAGGAACGGCCCGCACGCCCGGCGGCGCAGCGGCGGGTACTCCGCCTCCGTCGGGACGTGCCGGATCCGGCGGTTGACCGCCTCCTCCGCGCAGCCGTCCCGGTGCGTCTCCAGCTGCAGCATGAACCGGCGCCGCCACTCGCGGCTCATGTCCTTGGCCGTCTCCTGCCACAGCTCGACCAGCGACGCCTCCAGGGGCCGCGCCCCCGGCCGGGCGTGGCCGCGCCGCATCGCGCGCAGCAGGTCGTCGTACAGCGCGTGCACGGCGCTGCCGCTGTCGGCGAGCGGCGGGTGGTCCATCGTGTCGTCCAGCGCGAGCGCCCAGGTCAGCCAGCGGGCGAACAGGTCGACCCCGGCGAGCTCGGCGGACGGCAGCACGCGGGCGGCGAGCCGCTCGCAGCGGGCCCGGCCGAGCGGCGAGGTGTCCGGATCGCCGAGCACGAGGCCGCGGCCGCGGGCCCAGGTCTCCACCTGGGCGCACAGCCGCCACGACTCCGGGTGCATGGCCGACGGTGTCGCCAGTGCGGGCACCCGGTCCGTCATCGAGAGCAGAAGAGAGATGTCCACGACCCTGACCACGCTAATGATCATTCCGTCGAGCGACCATGATCGCCGCGTCAATTTCCGGGAAACGGTTCCGTGCGGACGGTCATGGAGGCGCCATCCGCCCGCCCGTACCGGACGCCGCCCTGACGTGCGATAGTTCGATGATCGGCAACACGCTCATACCAGGAGGAAAAGTGTCCAGAGGGACCGTGCGATGGGCACTGGGCGCGGGCCTCGCGGCCCTGGCGCTGACGGCGTCGGCCTGCGGTGGCGACGAGGGCGCCACCGTGCAGGGCGTGACGCTCATCGAGAAGGGCGCGCTGACCTCGTGCACCCACCTGCCGTACCCGCCGTTCCAGTCCGAGGACAAGAAGACCGGCAAGGTCGTCGGCTTCGACGTCGAGCTGATCGACCTCGTCGCCAAGAAGCTCGGCGTCACGCAGAAGGTCGTCGACACGCCGTTCGAGACGATGAAGACGGGCGCCGCGCTGAACGCCGGCAAGTGCGACATCCAGATGGGCGGCATGACCATCAAGCCCGACCGGGTGAAGTTCATGGACGTCTCCGCCCCCTACTTCGACGCGACGCAGTCGCTGATGGCGAAGAAGGGCAGCGGGATCACCTCGCTGGACGACGTCAAGAACAAGAAGCTGAAGCTCGGCTCCCAGGCGAGCACCACCGGTGAGGACTTCGTCAAGGAGAAGGGCTTCGACCCGCGCTCGTTCGACAACTCCAACGCCGAGCTGGACGCGCTGCGCACCGGCCAGGTCGACGTGATCGTCCAGGACGACCCGGTCGTCAAGGGCTGGCTGAAGGACCCGGCGAACTCCGGCTACGAGATCGTCGCGAACCTGAACACCGGCGAGCAGTACGGCTTCTGGATGCGCAAGGGGAAGAACCCCGAGCTGGTCAAGATCACTAACGAGGTGCTCGCGCAGGCCAAGGCCGACGGCACCTACAAGAAGATCTACGAGAAGTGGATCGGTCCGATGCCCGCGGCCGCCGGCGGCGGGTCGTGACCGCGGAACCGGTCAAGGCGGCGGTGCCCGGCGGGCTGTCCCGCCGGCGCCGCCGGCAGCTGTCGCTCGGCGGGCAGTACGGGCTCTTCGCCCTCGTCGTGATCGTGGTCGTGCTGCTGGCCGACTGGGGCACGCTGCGGCTGAACTTCGCCAACTGGGAGGTCGCGAAGAGCCTGTTCCCCGACGTCATCACGGTCGGCCTCCGCAACACCGCGGTCTACACGGCCACCGGCTTCGGGCTCGGGCTGGTGCTCGGCCTCGTCATCGCGCTGATGCGGCTGTCGTCGGTCGCGCCCTACCGGTGGTTCGCGGCGGCGTTCATCGAGGTCTTCCGCGGCCTGCCGCTGCTGCTGATCTTCATCTTCATCAGCGTCGGCGTGCCGCTGGCCTTCGGGACGACCGTTCCCGGCGGGGCCGTCGGGCAGACCGCGCTGGCCCTCGGCCTGGCCGCGGGCGCCTACATGGCGGAGACGATCCGGGCCGGGATCGAGGCCGTCCCGAAGGGGCAGACGGAGGCGGCGCGCTCCCTCGGGATGTCGCACGCCCGCGCGATGCGGTCGATCGTCATTCCGCAGGCGTTCCGCATCGTCATCCCGCCGCTCACCAACCAGCTGGTGCTGCTCTGCAAGGACTCCTCGCTGGTGCTCTTCCTCGGCATCACCCTGGAGCAGCGGGAGCTGACGAAGTTCGGCCGCGACCTGGCGGGCCAGGTCGGCAACACGACCCCGATCATCGTGGCCGGGATCTGCTATCTGATCATCACGATCCCGCTGAGCCTGCTGGCCCGGCGGCTGGAGGCGCGGCAGCGCAGGGGGCAGCGATGACGGGCCTCGGCAAGGGCACCGGCGGCGGAGCCATCGAGATCACCGGGCTGCGCAAGTCGTTCGGGACGAACGAGGTGCTGCGCGGCATCGACTTCCATGTCGAGCCGGGCGAGGTGGTGTGCGTGATCGGCCCGTCCGGGTCGGGCAAGTCGACGCTGCTGCGCTGCGTCAACCTGCTGGAGGAGGCGTCGGCGGGGACGATCCGGGTCGCGGGTGCCGACGTCACCGACCCCGAGGTGGACATCGACGCCGTCCGCCGCCGGATCGGCATGGTGTTCCAGTCCTTCAACCTCTTCCCGCACCTGACGGCCCTCGGCAACGTGGTGATCGCGCAGCGGAAGGTGCTGAAGCGGGACAAGGCGGAGGCCGAGCGGATCGCCCGGGAGAACCTGGAGCGGGTCGGGCTGTCCGACAAGGTCGACGCGTACCCGGCGCAGCTGTCGGGCGGGCAGCAGCAGCGGGTGGGGATCGCCCGCGCGCTGGCGATGGGGCCGGAGGTGATGCTGTTCGACGAGCCGACGTCCGCGCTGGACCCGGAGCTGGTCGGCGACGTCCTCGGCGTCATGCGGGGCCTGGCGGAGGCCGGGATGACCATGCTCGTGGTCACCCACGAGATGTCGTTCGCCCGGGAGGTGGCCGACCGGGTGGTGTTCATGGACGGCGGCGTGGTCGTCGAGGAGGGCCCGCCGCAGCGGGTGATCGCCGACCCGTCGCACGAGCGCACCCGGGCGTTCCTGTCCCGCGTCCTCGACCCGGCCGCCGCGCGGGTCGGGGAGGGTGAGTAGTCGGATATGTTCCGGTCAGCGGGAATGGTCCGGTGTAACGTCGCGGTAACAGCCACCGGGCATACTGCGAAGTAGCCGGACCGTCTCTCGCGGCCGGCATGCGTTGCCCGGCCCCATGTCGGCGGCGGGGCAGTACCGAGGGAGAAGGCTTTGGACCGTCAGCAGGAGTTCGTGCTCCGCACGCTGGAGGAGCGCGACATCCGCTTCATCCGGCTGTGGTTCACCGACGTGCTCGGGTTCCTGAAGTCGGTGGCCGTGGCGCCCGCCGAGCTGGAGGGCGCGTTCGGCGAGGGCATCGGCTTCGACGGGTCGGCGATCGAGGGCTTCGCGCGGGTGTACGAGGCCGACATGATCGCCAAGCCGGACCCGTCCACCTTCCAGGTGCTGCCCTGGCGCTCGGAGTCGCCGGGCGTCGGGCGGATGTTCTGCGACATCCTGATGCCGGACGGGACGCCGAGCTTCGCCGACCCCCGCTACGTGCTGAAGCGGGCGCTGTCGCGGGCCGCCGACCTCGGGTTCACCTTCTACACCCATCCCGAGATCGAGTTCTTCCTCCTCAACGACAAGCCGGAGGACGGCAGCGAGCCCGAGCCCGCCGACTCCGGCGGCTACTTCGACCACACCCCGCACAGCGCCGCGCACGACTTCCGGCGCAACGCGATCATGATGCTGGAGGCCATGGGCATCTCGGTGGAGTACAGCCACCACGAGGGCGCCCCCGGCCAGCAGGAGATCGACCTGCGGTACGCCGACGCGCTCACCACCGCCGACAACATCATGACGTTCCGGCTGGTGATGAAGGAGGTCGCGCTGGAGCAGGGCGTCCACGCGTCCTTCATGCCGAAGCCGTTCACCGAGCACCCCGGCTCCGGCATGCACACCCACATGTCGCTGTTCGAGGGCGACCGCAACGCCTTCTACGAGCCGGGCGCGGAGTTCAAGCTGTCCAAGGTCGGGCGGGCGTTCATCGCCGGGCTGCTGCGGCACTCCGCGGAGATCACCGCGGTGTGCAACCAGTGGGTCAACTCCTACAAGCGGCTGTGGGGCAACGTCGGCTCGGCCGCCGGCGCCGGGGGAGAGGCCCCGTCCTACATCTGCTGGGGGCACAACAACCGGTCCGCGCTCGTCCGCGTGCCGATGTACAAACCGCACAAGGGCCACTCGACGCGGATCGAGTTCCGGTCGCTGGACACGGCCGCGAACCCCTACCTGGCGTTCGCGGCGATCCTCGGCGCCGGGCTGAAGGGCATCGAGGAGGGCTACGAGCTGCCGCCGGGCGCCGAGGACGACGTCTGGGCGCTGACCGTCGCCGAGCGGCGCGCCCTCGGCATCGAGCCGCTGCCGCAGAACCTGGACGAGGCGATCCACGCGATGGAGCGCAGCGAGCTGGTCGCCGACGTCCTCGGCGAGCACGTGTTCGACTTCTTCCTGCGCAACAAGAGGCAGGAGTGGGAGGAGTACCGGCGCCAGGTGACCGAGTTCGAGCGCAGGCGCCTGCTGGCGGTGCTCTAACCGTCCTCCAGCC
>NZ_VCKZ01000783.1 GCF_005889745.1 Actinomadura geliboluensis | reverse complement strand
ACGCACCGGGAGCCACTACCCGGCCCGCCGCCCGACGCGGACCTGCCCCGCATGTTCGTCCGCTGCCTGCGCTTCGACGCCTTCGCCGAGACCGCCGCCGGTTTCCAAGCCCGCGGCCTCCCGACCGCGGAACTGGACTCCCACCACTACGTCCAGGCAAGCCGCCCCGCCGACCTCGCTGAACTGCTCCTCGCCGGCGTTCCCGCCCGAACGGAGACCACCCCATGACCCCCTCCCCGGCGCGGATCGACCCGCCCGCCCTCTGTCCGCCGGTACAGAACCTCTACGCCCACGTCGTGATCGCTCCGGCCGCCCGTACCGCATACCTCTCCGGCCAGATCGCACTAAACGCGTCCGGCGAGCTGGTGGGCGCCGGCGATCACGCAGCGCAGGCCAGGCAGGCATTCCGCAACGTCAAGCTGGCTCTGGAAGGCATCGGTGCCGCCCCCGTGGACATGATCCGACACAACATCTACGTCGTTGACCACCGTCCAGAGCTGCTGCCGATCATCTTCGGGGCGGCCCGGGAGGTCTACGGCGACCCATGGCCGCTCGCCGCCAGCACCCTCCTCGGCGTGAAGGCCCTCGGCCTTCCCGACTGGCTGATCGAGGTAGAGGCGACCGCCTTCTTGCCCTGACGCCCGTGCCGGA
>NZ_VCKZ01000368.1 GCF_005889745.1 Actinomadura geliboluensis | reverse complement strand
GTCGCGGACCTGGGCGGGGTGGAGCCGTTCGTCGGGGTTCTTGCGCAGTAGGCCGTTGAGGGCTTGGGCGAGTGGGCCGCCGCACCTGGGTGTGGGTGGTTGCCGGGTGGCGATCGCGACGAAGACGGCGCCGTGGCTGGGGCCGTCGAACGGTCGGCGGCCTTCGACCGCCGCGTACAGGGTGGCGGCCAGGGACCACAGGTCCGAGGCCGGGGTGACCGGCTTGCCCTCCACCTGTTCGGGCGACATGTAGGCGGGCGTGCCCAGCACCATGCCCGAACGGGTGATGGTGGCATCGCCCTCCAGCGCGGCGATGCCGAAGTCGGTCAGCAGGACCCGGTCACCTTCCAGGAGCACGTTGGCGGGCTTGACGTCCCGGTGGACCACGCCCTGGGCGTGCGCGGCCGACAAAGCGTCCAGCATCGCCAACCCGATCACCGCGACCTCACGTGGCGGAAGCGCTCCCTGCTCGGCCAGCACGTCCCCGAGGGACCGGCCCTCGATGAGTTCCATCACGATCCAGGGACGGCCGTCATCGCCCGTCACCCGGTCATAGACGGTGACGATGCCAGGGTGCCGCAGCCGCGCGGCGGCGCGAGCCTCACGGTCCATCCGCGCGTACCAGTCAAGCCGTTCTTGATCGGTGACCTGGTCGGGAACCAGAAGCTCCTTGACGGCGACCTCACGGTCCAGTTCGAGGTCACGCGCCCGCCACACCGACCCCATCCCGCCCTGGCCGATCCGGCCGAGCCTGCGGTACCGACCCGCCAGCACCCCGTCACCGTCCCAGCTCATGATCAGAACTTATCGATGCGGAGCTTTGGGAAGAAGACGAACCAGGCAACTGCCAGAGGGGTGCACGGCCGCGATGATCAGCTCACAGGTCTCCTCGCCCACACCCAACTGCCGTTCGGTAACCCACTTTTGAAGCTCTCCGGAACGCGGCAGGCCGCTTAACGCCGCGCGCCGGTAGCCAGCCGATCAGGGTTCATCGCCACACTCGCCGTTACCCAGGCCCGGTGTTGCACGTCCACTCACGCCGCCGGTCGAATGCGCGACTGCGCTCTTAAACCCATCCACAGGCCACCCGCCGCGCTCGGGCGGGCCGGCGAGCGGAACGTCAGTGCCCATCACACGATCGGCTGAAGCCTCATCAGTTCGAGCCGGACGGTGCCCGGCTCAGGTCCACGACGCAGAATCGGTTTCCGTCCGGGTCGGCGAGAACGACGAAGTCCGGATCCGGCGGGTAGAGGTCCCAGTCGACTCTTGTCGCTCCGAGGCCGATCAGACGCTCGACCTCGGTCTCCTGCTCATCTGTGGTGTCCACGAACAGGTCGAGGTGCAAACGGGGATGGGCCTCCACAGGCGACTCGCTGCGCATGAGCCCCAAGGCCCGGCCCGATCCGTCCGCGTGGTTCAGCGTCCTCCAGCCCGGGTTCTCCCACTCCGATACGGCAACAAGGTCCAGCGCCGCCGTCCAGAAGGCCACGGCACGGGGAATGTCGGTCACGCCGATCACCGGAAATCCGAGTCTGAGCACGGAACCGAGTCTAGAAGAACCGAGCGCCGTCCCATCGGGCCCGTCACCGAACGCGCGCTCATGCCGCAGATTGGGGAGGCCCCTCCAATGGGATAAGCGAACGCCGACACCGGAATCGGCGTCAGTAGCGGTTGTTCCCGCGTGGCGTGGTCACGATGGTTCGGGCGCGTTCGGGGGTGACCAGGTCTCGCAGTATCGGGTCGGTGAGCAGTACGACCGGCGCGATGCGCCACAGGGAGTCTGAGTGCCAGCGGGGCAGCGCGGCCTCAATGACGCTCCAGGCACGGTCGGTGGCTCCGGCGTGGACGAGCGTCCGGGCTCGGTGCAGCGCCTCCTGGAAGTCGGGCGGTTCTGGTAGCGGTGTTGGCACGAATGTGTCGATCCGCTCGATCTCCTCCTCGGTCAGGATCCCGGCGAAGAGCTGAAGGTGTGGGGCGACCGACAATCCTGCTCGGGCCGAGCGGTACAGGAACAGCGGCACGGCCTCGGCGCGCACCTGTTCCAGCCCGATCTCCTCGACCACGTGTGGGTGGGCGAGGATGCCATTGCGGATCTCGTGGTGCGCATGGGTCAGATCAAGGAAGGCATTCAGGATGACGGCTAGGTAGGCGCCGGAACCCGAGCCCTTGGTGGCGGCTTGCGCGAAAGCGTCCGCAGCGGCGCGGACCTCACCCTGCAAGGCCCGTTCGCGGCCCTCGGCCACCAACTCGTCGGCACCATCGGGGTGAACCGGACGGCCATCGCGCCCAGTGAGGTCTTCGAAAGATGCGCGTTCGGCATCCACCAACGCGGCGAACGAGTCGTGTCGCTTACCAAAACCGGGATACCAACTGGCCCAGACGTAAGCCGCCCATTCGCCGGCCGCCGACACATCATCGGGGTCGAGCAGCCAGTACTGGGCGTCGCCGTCACCAGAGACCAGCAACGCGCGGTCGGCGAGCGCGGTCTCCTCAAGCGTACCGTTCTCGCGGAGGATCTCCCACAATTCGGCATCGGCATCACGGAGCCAGCCGACCTCGCCGCTGGTGCGCATCGTCCACATGAACGGGCTGATGTGGAGCCACCCGTCAGACACTGCAAGGAATGACCGATAGCTCTGCGGCAGGCGAACACCCAGACGCTCCTCCAGCGCAGCGAGTTGGTCTTCGCCAGCGCCGTCGAAGCCCAGCCAGCCGGCGGACCGCTGCAGATCACCGACCTCGTGAAGTTCATCCCCGGGAACGACCCGCAACACCTCGGCGCTGTACTCGGCGAGGTACCGGCGCCACTGCTCGACAGTACGAGCGCCATCAGTAGATGCCATGCCGTATCCACTCCAGGTCGAGGGCCGAGGTCCCTCGCCCGAGGCCCAACACCACCATTCGGGCATCAGTTATATCCCCGACACGTTCAGGCGTGCCCAGAAACCGAACAGACCGGACGCCTCCAGCCACGTCCGCTCATGCCGCGATGGGCGGGGGGTTGGCTTTGGTGTCAGCGCCAGCCGAGTTCGGGTGCCACGTGAGTCAGGATGTTCTCCAGGACGTGGGCGTTGTAGTCCACGCCGAGCTGGTTGGGAACCGTGAGGAGCAGCGTGTCGGCGGCCTGAATGGCCTCGTCGTTGGCGAGTTGCTTGACCAGCACGTCCGGCTCGGCCGCGTACGAACGTCCGAAGATCGCCCTGGTCTTCTCGTCGATCATTCCGATGTGGTCGCCCGAGTCGGCGTTCCGGCCGAAGTAGGCGCGATCCAGGTCGCTGGTCAGCGCGAAGATGCTGCGGCTGACCGACACGCGCGGCCGGCGTCGGTGTCCGGCGTCCTTCCACGCCTGCCGGTAGGCCTCGATCTGCTTGCGCTGCTGGACGTGCAGCGGCTCGCCGGTCTCGTCGTCCTTGAGCGTGGAGCTTTGCAGGTTCATGCCCAGCTTGGCCGCCCACACGCTGGTGGCGTTGGAGCCCGAGCCCCACCAGATGCGGTCGCGCAGGCCCTCGGAATGCGGCTCGACGCGCAGCAGCCCGGGCGGATTGGGGAACATCGGCCGCGGATTCGGCTCGGCGAAACCTCTGCCCTGCAGCACCGTGAGCAGTACCTCGGTGTGCTTGCGCGCCATGTCGGCATCGGAGTCGCCCTCGGACGGCTCGTAACCGAAGTACCGCCACCCGTCGATGACCTGTTCCGGCGATCCCCGGCTGATGCCCAGTTGGAGCCGCCCACCGGAGATCAGGTCGGCGGCCCCGGCGTCCTCGGCGAAGTACATCGGGTTCTCGTAACGCATGTCGATCACACCGGTGCCGATCTCGATGCGCGAGGTCTTCGCGCCGATCGCGGACAGCAGCGGGAAGGGCGATGCCAACTGCCTGGCGAAATGGTGCACCCGGAAATAGGCGCCGTCGGCGCCGAGTTCCTCCGCGGCCACGGCGAGATCGACCGATTGCAGGAGAGCGTCCGCCGCCGACCGTGTCCGCGAGCCCGCGCTGTCACTCCAGTGACCGAACGAGAGAAAACCGATCTTCTTCACACCGACCTCAACCACCTCAGCGCCTACGAGATTCCAGCGACGGCCGCCCACATGGCCATACCACGGTCACGGACCGTCACACATCGACGATCTTGGTTGTCGTTTCCTCTTGCGTGGGATCACAGCCCACGGCGCTCCTCATTCGTGGGCTCGCTGCGGTTGAGCGAGCGGCAGGAGCGGATGCGGGCGCCGGTCGCGCGGTGCGGGGTCGGCAGCGTCTCAGTCCGGCGCAGGCTCGTGGTTCCCGCAGGAACGATGATCGAGCGCTGGTAGATCACCGCGAAGTCGGTGTCGAAGGCGTCGACCACGCAGCGGACGGTGTCGTCCTTGAGCTTGCCCACCGCATAGGTGATCTGGACGGCGTCGTCGCTGTGCACCCGCCACGCGACGGTCTCCGACTGGATCCCTGGCCGCGAACTGTAGTTGGCCGGGAACAACGACCACAGCAGCGCGAGCGGAACCACGAACGCGGCGACGACGATCGCGCCGACCGGACCGAGACCACGCCGGCGGCGGCCGGAATGCGGCAGCTCGGAACTCATGGGCATAACGACGGTTCTCCTGGATGGTGCGGGCCGTTTTGATCATTCTCCGGGCGCTTTCCCGGACGGCCGCACCGGGGTCCTCCACCGAGGCGCGCCGCAGGTGGCGGCTCGGACATCAGCGCCGGTTCCGCCTCACGGCGCTTCGCCCCGCAGTTCCTCTTCGGTGGGAACGGGTCCACCGCCCTCGGGGATCCAGCGGCCCGAGTCACGCCACTTGACCGCTTCGTGGAAGCCGTGGGCGGCGGCGAACTCCTGGAACCAGCGGCCTTCGGGCGAATGCCGGGTGATGCCGTCGAAGAGCGTCGCCAGGATCTGGGTGCCGTGCAGGCCCATGTTGTCGTAGGCCTGGTTGATCATCAGCTTCTGCATGGCGAGCTGGTTGACCGGGACGCCCGCCATCCGGTCGGCGAGCTCCTCCACGCGGGCCTGCAGGCCGTCCGCGGGCACCGCCTCCAGGACCAGCCCCCACTCGGCGGCGGTGCGGCCGTCGATCGTGTCGCCGGTCAGCAGCATGCGCTTGGCGCGCTCGGCCCCGAGCCGGTAGACCCACATGGCGGTGGTGGGGCAGCCCCAGACCCGGGCCGGCATGTAGCCGATGCGGGCGTCCTCGGCCATCACCACCAGATCGCACGACAGCGCGATGTCGCTGCCGCCAGCGACGGCGAAGCCGTGCACCTGGGCGATGGTGGGCTTGAGGGAGCGCCATAGGGAGAAGTAGTCGTCGGTGAACTCCTTCATCACCGCATAGTCCTTGATCGGGTCCCAAACGGGGTCGCCGTCGCCCGAGCCCTGCGTGCCCTGGCCGTCCTCGGCGGAGATCTTCAGGTCGTAGCCGCTGCAGAACGCCCGTCCCGCGCCGCGCAGCACGATCACATGGACCCGCGGGTCGGTGTTGGCGCGCTTCACCGCCGCGGCCAGGTCGCCGGGCATGTGGAAGTCGATCGCGTTCAGCCGGTCGGGCCGGTTGAGCGTCAGGTACGCCTTGCGGTCCGCGACCTCGTACAGGACCGTCGACGGCCGTTCTTCGTTCATCGTTCCTCCTCCTGGGGGCCGGGGGCCGCAAGCAGCGGCCGGACGACCTCGACCCACTGCTCCAGCAGCGCGTCGCGGTCGGCGTCCTCGCGGTAGAGGACGTCGGAGATGGCCATGCCGCGCAGCAGTTGCACGGTCAGCTCGGCGACCAGCGGATATCCGGGCATCCCGGTGACCTCCGGGCCGAGGATCTCGCCGACCACCCGGAACAGGTCCCGGCGCGCCGCGCCCTCGGCCCGCCGCAGCACCTGCCGCAGGCGTGGATTGGTCCGGGCCACCGCCCACAGTTCCAGCTCCGCACCGAACGACGGCCGCCGCAGCACCGCTCGCAGGATCCGCGCCCCTCGCAGCAGCGCGTCCCCCGACGCCGACGCCGCGGCGAGTTCCTCCCGCACTGCGTCCTCATTGCGCTGCACCAGACGGCCGACCGCCGCCCCGAACAGCTCCTCATGAGTGGCGAAATGGTGCAGCAGCGCGCCCCGGCTCACTCCCGCCCGCCGCTGCACCTCGACGGTCGTGGTCGCCGCGGCGCCCGCCTCGACCAGCGACTCGACCGCCGCTTCCACGATCCGAGCCCGCGTCGCGGCCCGCTGCTCCTCGCGCTTGGACATCCCTCTCCAATTCACAGTCACCTCCGACTGCGAAACGCACGGTCTCACAGTCAGAGCTGACTGTAAAGGGGTGGGCCTGAGCCTGGGCTAGCGGTCGGAGAAGGGCTCCGGAACATCACGAGGGCGAGCTGGTTGGGCGCCGACCCGTCGGCGCGGCCAAGTCGGCAGCCATCGGGCGCCGCGTCGGGATGCCACTTCCGTCAGACCCCGATCAAGACCCAGCCGATGACACACTCATCCCCCCAATCTGGACTCTTCGCCATCAAGCGCAGCAGTGCCTAACGAACAACCCCCCAGGACTTCGATATCTTGCCCGTCCCGCCGCGGTCGCCCCGGCGGGACGGGCAGTGACGTCGATTCGTATGCCCTCACATAGGCCGGCACCTCAAACTCAAGGGGTCGGCGCATCGCCCTGCACGACCTCGATCCCGGAGGCGTCGTGCGGGACCACGGATCCCACTCTGTTCTGTGCTTTGTGGCCGTGTTGTCGGGAACCTGTCGCCGCTATGGTCTTGCCATCTGTTGAACCCTTTGGGGGAGCATGGCTCATGAGTTGAACGCCGTCCTCGGGAAGCGCGAAGTCCTGGAGAGGCTGGCGAGCGAGCACGGTGTGCCGGTGGTGGCGCTCAGCCATGGCTTCGCCTTGATACCCCTGACCTCAGAGGTCATCGTTCTGTTCGTCGGGGACGGCGGGACGGACGCCCCGGAGAGCAGTCTCGCCCTCCAGCGCCGCCTCGACGAGGTATTCCAGGATTGGTCGGCGCACGGTCCAGTCGTGCACGCCACCAACGACACCCACGGCGGCAGTCCGGGAGAACAGGCCACGCGGATCTGGCAGAGCGGCACGGTGGTCTTCGCCCAACGCGGTCACGCTTACAGCGGCCCGATCTCCATGGCGTTGCAGCGCCTGGGCGTCACCGGCGGACGGATCGGTCATGACGAGTTCGACATCGTGGGGTTGGGCCGTCATCGCAAGACAGCAGCTTGGCTCGAATCCCCTATACAGCGCGTATCCGGCCATGAACTGGGCCGGTCAAATGCAACACGAGAAGGAGGCGGGACCGGTTCGATGACGAACACGGCCGACAGACAGATTCCCCAGTACCTCGACCTTGTCGGAGCCGGATGGCACGACATCCTGATGCGGGCCCACGCCGAACTCCTCCAGGTGCTGCCGAATTACCAGGTCGCCCAGGTCAAGGAGAAGTGGGGCATGCTGGACATCAACCTGGGCGTCTACATCGACCCCGCCACCGGCGAAGTCGGCATCAACCGCGAACTCGGCGCCCGGGTCAGCGACATCCTGCAGGCGGCTCGCGACGAGTCCCGGCGCACCTGCGAAGTCTGCGGCGAGCCGGGCAGGGAGACCGACCGGGGATGGATCAAAACGCTCTGCCCCGACCACGGCGGGCAGGGCTAGAGCGCTACACGTACGCCTCATCAAACGCCGCCTTCTCCTCTATGTGCTCCCAAGGCCAAGGCAGCGGCGCATGACCGGCGGGTAGACATAGCGCCTGAACCCGACGATGCCAGCGATTCGGTTTGCTGGTTGAGAAGTTGATTGCCGCCACCGCCCGCGAGAGCCGCCGATCGGACACGTTCCGGTCGGCGGCTCTCGCGATGTGTGCCGACGCCCTACTGGTGGCCGCCAGCACGCCCAAGAAGACGGTCACCTTGGCGTCCAGCATCTTGGACATCTCGCTGACCTGGGTCTCGGAAATGCCCATCTGCTCCACCAACCCGTCAGCCGCCACTGCCCAACGAGGGTCCAAGCAAGAACCGGACGTCTGGAACCAGCGGCTCCACGACGGCCCCGGACGTACCTCTCAGCAAGCACTAACGGTGGCACCTGATCGATCGTGGAACCGACGGCCGTCGGCTTCGAGCGGATCAGGAGGTAAGCAGCCGGGAGCGCAGCGCTGCGACGGTGGCGTCGCTCAACTTCAGGCCGTTGCGGACGTAGTTGTCGAAGCTCCCGTAGGCCTGGTCGACCTCATGGAACGCCTCGTCCAGCCAAGCGGACTCCACGGCGTCCGACCGGCCGAGGTAGGTGTTGCTGGCCATGTAGTCCTGGTACACCGTCGCCTTCGGGACGCCGAGGATCGTCAGCAGCACCGCCGCGCCCCAGCCGGTCCGGTCCTTGCCCGCGGTGCAGTGGAACACCGTCGCGCCGGGGTTGGCCGCGATGGAGGTGAGCAGGTCGTGGTAGGCGCGGCTCGCACCGCTGAAGTCCACCATGAACGGATAGGCGATGGACTGGCCGAGGTTGGACGACCCGGTCACCAGCCCGATCAAGAACCCGTACAGCAGGCTGCCCAGCGCCGGATTGGCGAAGGAGATCCCGTGCGTGAGGTCCTCGACGTCGGCGACCTGGTAAGTGATCCCGGCAGGCAGTAGGTCGGGGTCCTCCGAACGTTCCTTGTAATTGCGCAGGTCCACGTCCAGGGTGATTCCGAGGCCGAGCAGCGTCTGCTGGTCGGCGGCCGACAGGTGGGCCAGGGAGTTGGAGCGGTAGACGACGCCGGTGCGGACGTGGTGGCCGTCGGCGGTCGCGTAGCCGCCGAGGTCGCGGAAGTTGGTGGCCGTGGCCAGCCGGGGCGCGGCGGCCAGGGTCGCCGTGGCCGGCGCCCGGTTCGGGGCCTCGGCGAGGGCGGGCGGTGCGGTCAGCGCGCCGGCCAGCAGGGCGGCGCCGAGCAGGGCTGCGGACGTACGGGGGGTGCGCATGACGCTCCTTGTCGGATGGCCCCGGCGGGGGGATGGACGTGACGCCCGTCATGATGCTGTCCGAGCGGGCGGGGATGAACTGGCAGGCTCTCAAATCTTCCCGGCGATCATTGAGCCTTTTTCATCCTCGGGTGACCTCGTAGTTCTGTAGGACAGCGATGGCCTTGACCAGGTGGCCGGCCTTGCAGGGACTGCAGCGGAGCTTGCGGAGTAGCTTCCATGACTTCAGTTGGGCGTT
>NZ_VCKZ01000367.1 GCF_005889745.1 Actinomadura geliboluensis | reverse complement strand
CCCAGGCGTCGCCGAAGGAGACGCGGCCGACGAGTTCCTCGATGTCGACGCCCCGGTAGCGGAGGGCGCCGCCCTCCTTGTCCGGTTCGGCGATCTCGGTCTCGAAGGCCACGACCCCCTCGAGACCAGGTTTGAAGTCGGACATGTCGTCCTGCCTTTCGTCCCCAAGAGTGATAAGGCGGTGCCGTGCCATTGAACCCTGTCCGCCTTACTGACCAGTACCCAGGGGCCATGTGAGTTGCACAAGGCCCAGGTGAGAGGCTCTGACGCTGTGGATTCCGCAACGCCCGATCCCGCACGGCTCCGCAGATCCTACGAGGCGGGCGAATTGTCCGAGTCGGCGCTCCCCGCCGATCCGCTCGCGCTGTTCGCCGCGTGGTTCGCCGACGTGCACGCCGCCGGCCTCGCCGAGCCGAACGCGATGGTGCTCGCGACCGCGTCCGCCGACGCCGTCCCGAGCGCCCGGCTCGTGCTGCTCAAGGGGTACGGCCCGCAGGGTTTCCGGTTCTTCACGAACCTGATGTCCGACAAGGCGCGCGATCTCGCCGCGAACCCGCGCGCGGCGCTGGTGTTCCCCTGGCATCCGCTGTACCGGCAGGTGCGGGTCGCGGGTCCGGTGACCGAACTGTCGCGGGACGAGTCGGCCGCCTACTTCCGGACGCGCCCGTACGGGTCGCGGCTCGGCGCGTGGGCGAGCGAGCACCAGTCGGGCGTCATCCCCGGCCGGGAGGTGCTGGAGCGCGGCTACGCCGAGGCCGCCGCGCGCTGGCCGGATCCGGCCGCCGGGCAGCCGCCGGGGGCGCCGGACGGGGACGGCACCGACGTCGTCCCGCTGCCCGAGTTCTGGGGCGGCTACCGCCTGGTCCCCGAGTCGATCGAGTTCTGGCAGGGCCGCCGCGACCGGCTGCACGACCGGATTCGTTACCGCCGCGAAGTATCTCCGGGGGGTGCGGAGGAGCCGGGGGAGTGGACGGCGGAGAGACTGTCCCCGTGACATCGGAACAGCAGCCATCCCCCGCCGACACTCCTGACACCGCCGAGCGCTCCGGCACGGGCGCGGCATCCGGAGAGGAGCCGGCGGAACCCGGGGAACCCGCGAAACCCGGCGAGCGGGCGGGGCCGGAGGAGCCCGCCGCGCCGCGGCCGGGCGCCCGCGGCAGGCTGCGGCGGCTGGCGATCGACGTCCGGCCGCTGCGGCGGCCGGAGTACCGGCGGCTGTGGCTCGGGCAGGGCGTCTCGTTCGTCGGGTTCCAGGTCACCGCCGTCGCCGTGCCCGTCCAGGTGTACGACATGACGCGGTCGTCGCTGTGGGTCGGCGTGCTCGGCTTCGTCAACCTCGCCCCGCTGATCGTGTTCGGGCTGTGGGGCGGCGCGATCGCCGACCACATGGACCGGCGCCGGCTGCTGTTCGCGTCGTCCTGCGTGATGTGGGCGGCGACGCTGCTGCTGCTCGTCCAGTCGCTGCTCGGCGTCGAGAGCCTCACCCTGATCATGGCGGTGGTGGCGGTCCAGGCGATGGGGTTCGCGGTGGCCTCGCCGACCCGCAGCGCGATCATCCCCCGGCTGGTGGACCGGGACCTCGTCCCGGCGGCCAACACCCTCAACTTCACCGCCAGCCAGTTCGGGATGCTGGCCGGGCCGCTGTTCGCCGGCGTGCTGCTCGCGCACTGGCACTACGCGGCGGCCTACGCGCTGGACGCTGTACTGTTCACCGTCGTCCTCTACGCGGCGCTGCGGCTGCCGCCGATCCCGCCGCTGGGCGACGTCACCGGCTCGCCGGGGCTGCGGTCGGTGATCGACGGGCTGAGCTACCTGGCGACGCAGCCGGTGCTGCTGATGTCGTTCGTCGTGGACATCATCGCGATGGCGATCGCGATGCCGCGCGCCCTGTTCCCCGAGGTGGCGGAGACCCGGTTCGGCGGGGAGGGCGCGGTCGGCTGGCTGTTCGCCGCGATCGCGATCGGCGCGTTCCTCGGCGGGCTGTCGTCCGGCTGGATCGGGCGGGTGCACCGGCAGGGGTTCGCCCTCGTGGCCTCCATCGTGGTGTGGGGGCTGGCCGTGGCGGCGGCCGGGCTCGCCGGCTCGCTGTGGCTCGCGGTGGCGCTGCTCGCCGTGGGCGGCGCGGCCGACCTGGTGTCGGCGGTCTTCCGCCAGTCGATGCTCCAGACGTACGCGCCGGACAAGCTGCGCGGCCGGCTCCAGGGCGTGTTCACCGTGGTCGTCGCGGGCGGCCCCCGGCTCGGGGACGTGCGGGCGGGCGCGACCGCGAGCGTCGCCGGCGCGACCGCGTCCTGGGTGGGCGGCGGCCTGGCCTGCGCGGCGCTGGTGGTCGTCGCGGCGGTCGCCGTCCCGGCGCTCGTCCGCTACGACACCCGCACGGCCGAGGCGGTCACGGTCGAGCCCTGACCCCGCGGCCCGGCGGATGTGTGCGCTGCGGGCTCAGCCGAGCGCGGACGCGACGATCTTCAGGTCGTCCAGGAGGCCCGCGTAGACGGCGTCGCGGTCCTCGGCGCGCAGCACGGCGGACGGGTGGATCGTCGCGAGCAGCCGCGTGTCGGCCTCCTCCGGCGGCGCCTCGCCGAGCTCGCGCCCGGCGGCCGGGGTGCCGATCGTCTCCAGGTCGGGCAGCGCCATCAGGCGCCCGCGCTGCTTCGTCACCCGGAACGACGAGCCGAGCAGCGCCTTGCCGGCCGTGGCGCCGAGCACGACGACGACGTCCGGTTCCAGGATCCGCAGCTCGGCCAGCAGCCAGGGGCGGCACGCGCGCATCTCCCCGGCGTTCGGCGTCTCGTGGATGCGCCGCTTCCCGGCCGCCTGCCGCTTGAACTTGAAGTGCTTGACGGCGTTGGTGACGTAGACGTCGCCGCGCTCGATCCCGGCCTCCTCCAGCGCCCGGTCGAGGACGCGTCCGGCGGGGCCGACGAACGGGCGGCCCTTGCGGTCCTCCTGGTCGCCGGGCTGCTCGCCGACGAGCACGACCCGCCCGCCCGGCGAGCCCTCGCCGAAGACGGTCTGGGTGGCGTCGGCGTAGAGGCCGCAGCCCCGGCAGCCGTCCGCCGCGCGGCGCAGGGCGCCGAGATCGCCGCGCTCCTCGGGCGTGCGGGGCAGGAACGGTTCCGCGTCCTGGGAAGGTTTCGCGTTCATCTTGCGTTCCCCTTACCCGGCTTCAGGGGGATATTCGCGGGGCCCGGCGGGGCCGTGCCCGAGCAAGTAGACTCCTGCCCATAAGACTGGAGGGAGCTGTGACCTCACACGGCCTTATCGATACCACGGAGATGTACCTCCGGACGGTTTTCGAGCTCGAAGAGGAGGGGATCATTCCCCTTCGCGCGCGCATCGCGGAGCGGCTCTCCCAGAGCGGCCCGACGGTGAGCCAGACGGTCGCGCGGATGGAGCGCGACGGCCTGCTCAGGGTCGAGGGCGATCGGCATCTCGCACTGACCGAAAGCGGTCGCGGTCTCGCCACGCGCGTCATGCGCAAGCACCGGCTGGCCGAGTGCCTGCTGGTCAACGTCATCGGCCTGCCCTGGGAGGACGTCCACATCGAGGCGTGCCGCTGGGAGCACGTGATGTCGGAGGACGTCGAGCGCCGCCTGGTCGCGCTGCTGGACAACCCGACCACCTGCCCGCACGGCAACCCGATCCCCGGTCTGGACGAACTCGGCGGCCACGGCGAGGACGGCGACCCCGCGCCGCTGTCGGTGATGACCGCCGTCGCGAGCCCCGGCGGCTCGGGCGCGGTGATCCGGCGGATCAGCGAGCAGGTGCAGAGCGACAGCGACCTGATGCTTAGACTCAAGCAGATAGGGATACAACCGGGACGAGAGGTGATTCTCCGGGCGACCGATGACGGGGTACGGGTGATCAGTGACGACGAGGACGAGGGGCCCGCGACAGAGCTGCCGCGCGACATCGCCGAACACGTCTTCGTCAGCAGGCGCTGACACGATCGGCGTGCGAGCACCGGTTCCGACGGTCTATACCGAAGATCTCCATACCATCGCGCCTTTCGGGCGTATCCCGGCGCCGGGTTCGTCGTTCAATACGACGAGACGAACTCATGCGCCGGCCGTACCGCCACGCCCGGTGAACAGCAGGCCGGGGACGGCGGCCGCCGGCAGGATCGGGATGGGGAGATGAACCACTGGGGGGAAGCGCCTGACGAGGCGCGTCTGCCACCCGAGACCGTCCTCGGCCAGATGGAGATGGCGGTCATCGTCTGCGACCGCTTCAGCAACGTCATCTACGGCAACGCGTTCGCGCGGCAGCTGTTCGGGTTCGGCGGCGACGAGATCATCGGGCACTCCATCCTGTCCCTGGGCATCGCCGAGGAGGACCACGAGCAGGCGACCGAGCTCGCCAAGCACGTCCTCAAGGGCGGCGTGTGGGAGGGCACCTTCTGCAACCTGCGCGCGGACGGCACCACCGTCTACACGCGGGCGCACGCGGTGCCGCTGCGGCACCCGTCCGGCGCGGTCGACGGCGTGGTCATCTTCGCGCGCGAGGCGCTCCGCTCCAACCAGCGCGAGCAGGAGCGCTACGGGCTGATGGAGCGGATCGGCGAGCGGCTCGCCGGGTCGCTGGAGCTGGAGAGCACCCTGCGCCGCGTCGCCGACACGCTCGTCCCGCAGTTCGCCGACCACTGCTTCATCGACCTCTACAGCGGCGACCGGCTGTACCGGCGGGTGTCGCGGCACGCCGGCGACTGGGAGCCGCCGCCCGGCACCTGGGCGGAGGTCGGCGAGCCGGTCTCCTACCCGCCCGGCCACTTCAGCGCCAAGGCGATGGACCGGCGCGACGCCGTCCTCGTCGAGGACATGATCCAGCACCGGTTCGCGGCGCCGACCGAGTCGTCCCGGCGGCTCGGCGTCGAGATGGGCATCACCTCGGTGATCTCCGCGCCGCTGCTGGTGCGCGGCGAGCTGCTCGGCGTGATGAGCCTCGCGCTGTCGAACCTGTCCAAGCGGCCCGACCCGCATTACGACGGCTTCGACCGCGACCTGCTCGGCGCGATCGCCAGCCGGGTCGCGCTGGCCGTCGACAACGCGCTGCTGTTCGAGGAGGAGCGCGACACCGCGCTCGCGTTCCAGAAGCACCTGCTGCCCGGCGACCGGCCGCCCCGCTTGGACGGCCTGCAGATCGCCTGGCGGTACGAGCCGGCCCGGCCGCTGGAGTCGCACGGGCACGGCATCCAGACGCAGGTCGGCGGCGACTGGTACGACGTCATCCCGCTCTCGGCGGGGCGGGTCGGGCTCGTCATCGGCGACGTCGAGGGGCGCGGCGCGCGCGCCGCCGCCGTCATGGGCCAGCTGCGCGCCGCGCTGCGCGCCTTCGCGCAGGACGACAAGCCGCCCGCCGACATACTGCGCAAGCTGGACGAGTGGGTCCGCACGATGACGCGCCCGGAGCGGATGCGCTCGGGGTGGAACAGCGACGACCTCGTCCGGCCGCCGCTCGTGTCCTGCACCTACTTCGTGTACGACGCCTGGTCGCGGGTGCTGGAGTTCGCCAACGCCGGGCACGACCCGCCCCTGCTCGTCGTCGACGGCGAGGTCCGGGAGCTGGAGTTCGAGAGCGAGGGCGGCATGCTCGGCCTGCGCGCCCCCGGCATGGGCGGGGAGATCCTCTTCAACGAGGAGACGACCGAGCTGAAGCCGGGCTCGACGCTCGTGCTCTACACCGACGGCCTCATCGACCGGCGGCCCAAGGACGACGGCGACTACTACACCCGCGAGGAGTCGCGGGAGATGGTCCGCGCCGCCGTCGCGAAGGCCGCGGGCGGCGGCGTCGAGGCGGTCGCCAACGCCGCCTACGACGCGGTGCCCGGCGACATCGACGACGACGTCGCGATCGTGGTGATCCGCACCGCGGGCGACGAGCTGGGCGTGGCGGAGCGCAGCTTCACCGCCGAGCCGATCATGGTGTCGGAGGCGCGCCGGATGGCCGCCGACACCTTCGCGGACTGGGGGATGCTCGACGAGCAGGCCGAGCTCGCGTGCCTGCTGGTCTCCGAGGTCGTCACGAACGTCGTCCTGCACGCCACGACCACGCCGACGCCGCGCCGCGAGATGGTCGTCCCGGTCGCGGCCGGGCCGCCCGGCCGCGGCGGCGAGCCGCTCGGCGCGCCGCCGCCCGTCCAGTTCAACACCGAGTTCGGCGCCGGGCTGGAGGGCGACCCGTTCGAGGGCGGCGCGTTCGACGAGGACGACTGGAACCTCGGCGCCGACCTCGGCCGCCGCGAGCCGCCGACCAAGGAGTTCCGGCTCCGGCTGCGGCGCGGCCACGACATGGTGTGGGTCGAGGTGTTCGACTCCGACATGCGGCTGCCGCGCATCCGCAGCGCCGGCGAGACCGACGAGGGCGGCCGCGGCCTCTACCTGGTCGACCAGCTCGCCACCCGGTGGGGCGCCCGCCCCACGGCCGATGGCAAGGCCGTCTGGTTCGAGCTGCCGCTGACGCCGTAGCGATGCGCGCCTGGGTGGTGGAGCGGCCGTCCCCGATCGCGTCGGGGCCGCTGCACCGCGCCGACCGCGAGGTGCCCTCGCCCGGCCCGGGCGAGCTGCTGGTCCGGGTGCTGGCGTGCGGCGTCTGCCGCACCGACCTGCACGTCGCGGAGGGCGACCTGCCCGTCCACCTGCCGGGGGTGACGCCCGGCCACGAGATCGTCGGCGAGGTCGCCGACGCGGGCCCCGGCTGCCTGCACCGTCCCGGCGACCGGGTCGGGGTGGCGTGGCTGCGCGGGACGTGCGGCGCCTGCCGGTTCTGCCGCCGCGGCGCCGAGAACCTGTGCCCGGCGTCGGTCTACACCGGCTGGGACGCGCACGGCGGCTACGCCGAGTACGCGACGGCCGTCGACGCCTACACCTACGCGCTGCCGCCCGAGCTGGACGACGTCCGCGCCGCGCCGCTGCTGTGCGCGGGCATCATCGGTTACCGGGCGCTGCGCCGCGCGGCCCTGCCGCCGGGCGGGCGGCTCGGCATCTGGGGGTTCGGCGGCTCCGCGCACCTGGCCGCGCAGGTCGCCCTCGCCGAGGGTGCCGACGTGCACGTCTTCACCCGCAGCCCGGCCGCGCGGGAGCTGGCCCGCGAGCTCGGGGCGTCCTGGGCGGGCGACTCCTTCGACGCGGCGCCCGCTCTGCTCGACGCGGCGATCGTCTTCGCGCCGGCGGGGGAACTGGTGCCCGCCGCGCTGGAGCGCCTCGACCGGGGCGGGACGTGCGCGGTCGCCGGCATCCACCTCAGCGACATCCCGGTGCTCGACTACCAGCGGCACCTGTTCCAGGAGCGGCAGGTCCGGTCGGTGACGGCGAACACGCGCGCGGACGGGGAGGAGTTCCTGACGCTGGCCGCGCGGCTGGACGTCGCCGTGACGACGCACGCCTACGGGCTGGACGAGGCCGACTGTGCGCTGGCCGACCTCGCCGCCGACCGGTTCACCGGGGCGGCCGTCCTCGTTCCGTAGGGCTCAGACGCCGGCGGGGTCAGCGGATCGGTTCGGCGGCGACGTGCGCCCAGGTCTGGGTGAACCACAGCTCGCCGCCGATGACGCGCGGCTTCGCGCCGGTCTTGGGGCCGCCGTCCACCTCGTCGAGCAGGGCTTCGCGGATGCGGTCGGCCGCCGCTTCGTCGCGGGCGCTGGCGAGCCACGGCTCGATGGGGCGCTCCACGGTGAACACGTCCAGCCGGCGGATGCTGCCGCCCGCCGAGGTGATCATCTCGGTGAGCCGGGCGATGGACGGGGTGCCGGGGTGGTCGGGGTCGCGGAGCCGCTCGATGCGGTCGCGCTCGGGGCCGGCGAGGTTGCCGCGGACGAGGTCGGCGACGACGACCCGCCCGTCCGGGCTGCAGACCCGCAGCAGCTCGCGCAGCACGCCGTCGGGGTCGCCCAGGGTGTAGAGCGAGAACCGGGCGGTGACGAGGGAGAACGCGTTGTCGCTGTACGGCAGCGCGGTGGCGTCCGCCTTGATCGTCGGACGGTCGGGGTCGATGGTGCGGGGCCGCAGGTCCTCGCGGGTGGTGGCCGCCGCGCGGGTGGCGGGCGGCGGTGAGTCGCCGTCGGTGATGCGGACCGGTCCAGTGCCGAACTCGACCGTCGCCATCCGCCGCGACGTACCTGGCGCGGGGTCGGCGGGCGCGGGCATCGCGTCCACGGCGGTCAGGTGGCGCACCTGCGGGCCGAGCGCGGCGGGCATCGGGCCGTGGCCGCGCGCCACGTCCAGGCAGATGTCGTTCTGGTCGGGCTCGACGAACTCCAGCAGCCGCCGCAGATGCGGGGCGATCGCGCCGCCGGTCCCCTGGATAGCGGTCGCGGGATGCGGCAGCGGCACTGGTGCACTCCCTTGTTTCGGACCGGCTCATCGGACGGGGTACCGCTCTCGTCCGGGCAGGGACGGCGAACGGGCGTGAAGCCGGTTTCGCCAGTTATGACTCGCTGTCGGGGTGGTTGGTTCGGGCGACCGGGCACCAATTCGTTGAACGTGCACTCAAGTGCGCAGGTAATTGCCGTACATCGTCAGCACCACCAGGACGAACACGGTGAGCACCGCGACCCTGGTGGGCATGGGCAGGCGGAGCCGCACCGCGACCCATCGCACGCAGAACGTGGCGAGGAGTGACACGACGACGAGCGCGAGGATGCCTTCCATGGTCACCTTCTGTCCGGGGGCGCCGGGGGAGCGCCCGGGGGAGTGCCGAGGGGTGCCGCCTCCTTGAAACGATAGACGTGTAAGGCGGGGGTTACCCGGGTCTCGGCAACGCGGCACCGCACAGATAGCCTCCCCTTGTGGCAGATGCGATGGAAATAGACGACCGGGGCAAAACCGAGGGCAGGGACCGGCTCGACGGCGCCATGAAGAACCTGGCGCGCGGCCGGATCGCCTTCGGTCTCGCGGCCCTGACCGCCCCGAAGCTGACCGTCCGGCTCATGCAGATGGGATCCGGTGACGACGCGGGCCGCGACTACCTGGTCCGGGCGTTCGGCGCCCGCGAGGTCGCGCTGGGCGCCGGCTACCTGCTGAGCGGCGACGAGTCGGGTCGCCGCCTGTGGACGCGGCTCGGCTTCGGCATCGACGTCCTGGACACGCTGAGCGCCGCCAAGACGCGTCCCGGGCTCCCGCTGTGGGTGACCGCGGCCACCGTGGGCATCGCGGGCGGCTGCGCGGGACTCGGCGCCGCGAAGGTCGCCCGCGACCTCATGGGCTGACCCTGGC
>NZ_VCKZ01000366.1 GCF_005889745.1 Actinomadura geliboluensis | reverse complement strand
CGTCGAGGGCCAGGGCGGGGACGATGACCGAGCGGACGAAGAAGGTGTCCAGGAGGACGCCGAGGGAGACCAGGACGCCTATCTGCACCATCATCGTGACCGGCATGGCGGCGAGGACGCCGAACGTGGCGGCGAGGACGAGCCCGGCGCTGGAGATGACGCCGCCGGTGACGCCCAGGCCGCGCAGGACGCCGGTCCGGTGGCCGGCGCGCACCGTCTCCTCGCGGACGCGGGAGACGAGGAACAGGTTGTAGTCCACGCCCAGGGCGACCATGAACAGGAAGCCCATGAGCGCGACCTGGATGTCGAGGGCGGGGAAGCCGAACACGTGCCTGAACAGCAGCCAGGAGGCGCCGAGGGCGGCGAAGTAGGACCCGACGACCGTCGCGACCACCAGGATCGGCGCGACGAGCGCGCGGAGCAGGGCGATGAGGATGAGCAGCACGACGGCCAGGACGAGCGGGATCACCACTGTGCGGTCGTGGGCCTGGGCGTCGGCCAGGTCGATCTCGGCGGCGGTGCTCGCCCCGAACAGCGCGTCGGGGACGGCCGCGCGGAGGTCGCGGACGGTCCGCTTCGCCGCCGCGCTGTCGGGCGGCGCGGTGAGGACGACCTCGAACCTGGCCAGGGTGCCGTCCGCGGAGGTCTGCGGCGTTCCCACGCGGGCGACGCCGGGGGCGTCGCGGAGCGCGGCGGTGATGGTGTCCGGCTTCTCGGTGCCCACCTGGAGCGGGCGGCCCTGGCCGCCGGGGTAGTGCTGGGCGAGCAGCCTCTCGCCGACGGTGGAGTTGGGCGTGCTCGTGAGGAAGTGGGCGCGGTCCAAGCCGGTGCTGATGCCGAGGCAGGCGGCGGCGAGCGCGCCGAGGACGGCCAGGCCGCCGATCCAGACCAGGCGGGGCCGGGCCGCGATGCGGTGGCCGATGCGGTCCCAGGCGCCGCGGCCGGACGGGGTGTCGCCGTAGCGGGGGATGCGCGGCCAGAACACCCAGCGGCCGAGGATCACGAGGAGCGCGGGCAGCAGCGACATGACGACCAGCAGGCCGCCGGCGACGCCGATGGCACCGACCGGGCCGAGCGCGTAGTTGAAGCCCATGCGGGCGGCGAGCAGGCAGAGCAGGCCGAGCGAGACCGTCGCGGCGGACGCGGCGATGGGCGCGGCGGCGCGGCGCAGGGCGGCCCGCATCGCGTCGTGCCGGTCGGGGTGGCGGCGGAGCTCCTCGCGGTAGCGGGCGAGGAGGAGCAGCGCGTAGTCGGTCGAGACGCCGAACACGAGGGCGTTGAGGATCGTGGACGTCCCGTCCGCGACGTAGAGGCCGGCGTGCCTGCCGAGCAGGTAGACGACCGCGCCGGTCACCTGGAGGGCGATCGCCGCGTTCACGATCGGCAGCAGCCACAGGACCGGGCTGCGGTAGGTGAGCAGCAGCACGACGGCGACCAGCGCGACCGTGGCGATCAGGACGGGCTTGTCGACCTTCTCGAAGGCGTCGCCGACGTCGAGGGCGGCGCCCGCCGGGCCGGCCAGGCGCACGTCCAGGCCGGGCGGGGCGTTGGAGAAGGCCCGGTCGCGGAGCTGCTCGGCCCGGTCGGTGAGGGCGTCGTCGTCCTTCAGCGGCACGGTGAGCATCAGCGCCCTGCCGTCGGCGGACGGGACGGCCCGCCCGATCGGCCCGGCGGCGAGCGGGGCGAGGGCGGTCCGGTCGGCCTCGGCCTTCGCGCGGTCGGCCGGGGTGATGCCCGCCTGCCGGACGTAGGCGATGACGCCCGGCGCGAGTTCGCCGCCGGGGAAGCGGGAGACGAGCTCCTCGACCCGCGTGGACTGGGCGCCGCGCGGCAGCTCGGCCGACGAGTTCGCCTGGACGACGTCCGAGAGGCGGCCCGCGAGGGGCGTCGCGAGGATCGTGACCACGACCCAGGTCAGCAGGACCGCCCATGTGAGGAGGCGGCGTTTGCGTGAGAGCAGCATGAGGTGCTCTCCTTTCCGGTGGGGGTTCGCGTTGCGTGGAACACGCCGTTCGGCGTGGTGATGCGGGCTTCCGCCCGTCCGGGCCGGCGAGGGGCAACTCGGCGGCCCGGGCTCTAGACCTCCGGGAACGCCAGGAACCTGGCGTGGAGGGTGCGCGCGCCGGGCGGCGGGTCGTCGTCGGCGCGCTTGTAGCGGTAGAGGAGCGCGATGTACTCCTCGAAGAAGGGGCGCACCTGGTCGGGCG
Source organism: Actinomadura geliboluensis (assembly GCF_005889745.1). Classification (GTDB taxonomy): domain Bacteria; phylum Actinomycetota; class Actinomycetes; order Streptosporangiales; family Streptosporangiaceae; genus Spirillospora; species Spirillospora geliboluensis. Next base: position 7,008 of record NZ_VCKZ01000366.1, on the reverse strand, counting down.
TCAGCGTGACGGTGCCGAACGAGTACAGCAGCGCGTCCGCCCAGGGGCCGAGGCCGTCGCGTTCGCGCAGGTAGCGGTCGAGCATGTCGAGTTCGTTCGCGAACTCCAGCCGGGTCACCTCCGCCACGGCCGCCCGCATCTCCGGCGACTGCTCGCGGTGGGGCGGCAGCCGCCGGTCGGCGGGCACCGCCCGCCACCAGCGCTCCCGCCCGCGCGCCAGCTCGGGGACCTCCTCGACGAACCCGTGCTTGGCGAACTGCCGCAGGTGGTAGCTCGTCGACCCGGTGCTCTCGCCGAGCTCGCGGGCGAGGGTGGTGGACGAGGCGGGGCCGCGCCGCAGCACCTCGGCGATCCGCCGCCGCAGCGGGTGCGCGAGAAGCCGCACCTGCGCCGGGTCGGTGATCACCTCGGGGGCCGGTTGCTCCTTCATGCCGCCGACGCTAGGAGTTGCAAAGACCCTTTGCAACGGCCCTCGGCAAAGTTCGCCGGCGGGGCGGAGCGGGTTCCGACCTGAGGGGGAGCCGCCGCCTCCCTCTCCGGTCCCGGCCGGCGGGACGGCGCGTGTCCTTGGCTGACGAGCATTGATGTGGTCAACTAAAATCACTGACATGGGGAGGGGCATGATGCGCGAGCACGCGGACGGGGTCTCGCCGGGGGCGTCGCTGGCCGAGAAGGTCGAGTGGCTGATCCGGAACCTGTGGCCGGCGGACGCCCCGCCGCCGCGCAACAACGTGGAGACGGCCGCCGCCATCGCGAGCGCCACCGGCGAGGACATCTCGTCCACGACCGTGTGGAAGCTGCGCACCGGGCGGCAGGAGAACCCGCAGCTGAGGACGCTGACCGCGCTCGCCACGTTCTTCGGCGTGCCGATCGGCTACTTCGGCTTCGCCGGCGAGTCCGCGCCGATCGGCGACGACCTCACGATCCAGGCGCTGCGGCGGGACGTGGAGCAGGGCGTCATCCGGCCGGAGGTGCTGCGCGCCCTCGTCGACCTGTCCCCGCGGGCCCGCTGGGTCGTGGACGAGATGATCCTCGCCGCCGCCGCGGCCGACCGCGACCGCAACGCCTAGCCGCGCTCCGGACCTAGCGCGACACGTACGCCAGGACGGCCAGCACCCGCCGGTGCCGGTCCCCGTCGTCGGCGATGCCGAGCTTCTGGAAGACGGACCGCATATGGGTCTCGACGGTCCGCTCGGCGAGGTGGAGCCGCGCGGCGACGGCCGCGTTGGTGTGGCCCTCGGCGACCAGGGCCAGGACGTCGTGCTCGCGTCCGGTCAGGGCCGCCAGGGAGCCCCGGCCGCCGGGGGAGAGCAGCGCGCCGACGACCTCGGGGTCGAGCGCCGACCCGCCGCCGGCGACGCGCTCCAGCGCGTCCAGGAAGTCGTCGACGCGCAGCACCCGGTCCTTGAGCAGGTAGCCGAACCCGCCGGACGCCACCAGCGGGACCGAGTGCCGCGTCTCCACGTGCTGCGACAGCAGCACCATCGGCAGGTCCGGGACCGCCGCGCGCAGCCTCCGGGCGGCGCGGGCGCCGTCGTCGGTCATCGTCGGCGGCATGCGCACGTCGATGACGGCGAGGTCCGGGCGGGCGGCGGCGACCGCCGCCTCCAGCGCGTCCGCGTCGCCGACGGCGGCGACGACGTCGTGCCCCGCCTCGGCCAGCAGCCGGACGAGCCCCTCCCGGAACAGCACCGAGTCATCGGCCACCACGATCCGCATGCGGGATCCTCACCTCCACCACCGTGCCGCCGCCGGGCGGACTGGACACCGTCAGCACCCCGCCGGCGGACGCCACCCGGTCCCGGACGGAGGTGAACCCGCCGCGGGCGCCGCCGACGCCGTCGTCGGACACCGCGACGCGCAGGGCTTCGCCGCACTCGGCGACCTCGATCGCCAGCGAGGCGGCGTCCGCGTGCTTGAGCGCGTTCGCGTACGCCTCGGACACGACGAAGTACGCGGTCGTCGCCGCGACCTCCCCGGCCCGCAGCTCCGCGGGCACGGACAGCCGCACCGGGACGGGGCTCGCCGCGACCAGCGCGCGCAGCGCGGCGGCGAGGCCGTCGTCGAGCCGGGCGGGGCGGACGCCGTGCGCCAGCCGCCGCAGCTCGGCGACGGTCGACTCGAGGGTCTCCACGACGGCGTCGACGTCCCGGTGCTCCGGCGTCCCGGCCGGGAGGCGGCGCTGGAGGGAGCGCAGCCGCATGCCGGCCGCGACGATGTGCTGCTGCGCGCCGTCGTGCAGGTCGCGTTCGAGCTGGCGGCGCTCCTCGGCGGAGGCCGACAGCAGCCGGGCGCGGCTCGTCCGCACCTCCTCCAGCGCGGCCCGCAGCTCCAGCCGCAGCCGCGTCACCTCGATCGGGAGGCGCGCCTCCACGGCCGCGTGCCGGGCGCGGCGCAGCCGGCGGGCCGACGCGGCGCCGAGGACGAGCACGCCGACCTCGACCTCGCCGGTGCGCAGCGGGACCCGCGCGCGGCCCGGCTCCGGGACGGCCGGCGCGCCGGACCGGTCGGCGTACTCGCCGGACGCCCCGTGCGGGAGCCGCACGAGCAGCCGCAGCCCCGGGTCGTCGAGGACGTCCCGGAGCACCGCCTCGACCGACTCCGGCTGCGCCGTCCCGTCCCGCACCTCGCGCACGAACCGGCGCAGCCGGGCGTCCAGGACGAACCGCTCCCGGTCCACCAGGCGCCCGACCCGGTCGTTGACCTGCCGGTGCAGCGGGACGAGCACCAGCGCGGCGGCGAACGCGGCGCCGCTCACCCCGAGCCGGCCGTCCGCGCCGAGCAGCCCGCCGGCCGCGTAGCCGACGCACGCGAACACCCCGGCGGAGACCAGCGAGGTGAGCAGCCAGGCGAGGGAGGAGCCGAGCAGCCGGTCCACGTCGAACAGGTCGTGGCGCAGCACGGCGACGGCGACGGCGGCGGGCACCGCGATGAGCATCGCCAGCAGGAAACCGGAGTAGGCGACGTCGGGCGGCGCGTCCCACCAGGTCTGCGCCGCCCAGCCGCACGCCAGCAGCACCGGGACCGAGCCCGCGCCCAGCACCAGCCAGCGCAGCTGCAGGCGGGTCGTCTCGCCGCCCCCGCGGTAGCGGGCGACGGGGCCGAGGACGACCGCGCACAGGCAGGCGAGCAGCGCCCCGAACGCGGCCAGCGTGGCGGGCACCTCGAACGGGCCGTCCCGGAGGGACAGGGCCGTCCAGGACACGGCGGCGTTCACCGCGACGCCGGTCGCCGCGGCCGTCCAGGCGACCGCGCGCCACCGCCGGCCGGGCGGCAGGCCGGACGGGAACACCAGGCACAGCGCGGCGAACCCGGCGAGGTTCCACACCCACGCGCCGAGCTTCACCGCGTAGAGCGCGTGCGCGCCCGGCAGGGGGCGCGACGTCAGATCGGTCTCGCCCCACAACTCGACCGCGAACACGGCGGCGGGCGCGGCACCGACCCAGGCGAGGGCCGCGCCCACCTGCCCGTCCGGCACCCGCCACCCGACCAGGCAGCCGAACAGCACGGGGATCGCGAGGACGGCGAGCGTCGCCGCCAGCACCGGAGCCGGGTCGCCCTGCCCCGGCCGCGCGGACAGCACGGCCTGCGCCGCCGCGCCCGCCGCGAACACGCCCGCGGGCAGCGCCACTCGGGGACGCAACGCGAGGCCGGGGCGGATGCGCATCCCGCCATCATGCAGCTCCGGCGGACCCGTGCACATCCGTGCCACCACGTGCGTTTTCTCCAGCGCTGCCCTGGATGTGCGGTGCGCGCCGGCCGGGCGACGCTGTGCGGCATGGAACTCATCCTCATGCTGCTGCTGCCCCTCCCGCTGGGCTACCTCGTCCGGGACCGGGTGGCCGCCTACCTGTCCTACGTCGCCGTCCACTCGTTCGCGTTCACGTTCCAGACCATGACGCTGACCCGGGCGTGGGTCGGCGGCGACACCCGGGCCTTCGTGAAGGATCCCGACGCCGTCCCGTGGAGCTACGCGGCGGTCAACGTCGCGATCTACGGGGTCGGGATCGGCCTGGTCACCCTCGGTGCCCGGCTGCGCCGCCGCCGCGCGGCCCGGCCGGAGGGGGTGGACATCTCGGGGTGAGGCGATGTTTCGCGGCCCTTCCGATCAGGTAGAGGCGGACTAGCCGGTCCACCGATACCCCGGAGGGGCAATGCCGCCGTACGCCGTCGCCCTCTCGGTGGTCGGCCTCGTCCTGGCGCTCGTCGCGGGCGTGTACGCGGTCTCGTTCGCGCTGGCGCCGCGCGGGTTCGAGAGCGGGCCGTTCCTGTCGGGGGCGCGCCCGGCCGAGCACGCCCTGTCCCGCTACCACGTGCGCTGGTACACGGTGTCGATGGTCTTCCTGGCCTTCGACATGGAGATGGTCTTCATGTACCCGTGGGCGCTCGTCGTCGCGTCGGTGGGCGTGAAGGCGGTCGTGGAGATGTTCGTGTTCCTGGCCCTGCTACTGGTCGGCGTCCTCTACGCGTGGCGGGAGGGGGCGCTGCGGTGGGCGTGACGGGAGACCCGCGCCCGTTCGTCGTGGCGGCGGCGGACGGCACCGCGGACCGGCTCGCCGTCGAGGCCGAGCTGCGGCGGCGCCGGTGGCGGCCCGCGCTCGCCCCCGCCGAGACGGGCACGCTCGTCGTCTGCGGCCGTCCCGGACCGGCGCTGGCCGAGGCCATCGAGACCGTCTGGCGGGACATGCCGGAGCCGAGGCGGCGCGGGCTGGACGGCCCGGCCGGGGGCGGGGAGCGCGCTCCGCTGGAGTCCGGTGCGGAGATGGCCGACCGGGCCGACGACCGGGACGGGCTGCGGCTGGACGTCCTGCACGTGCCGCTCGGGCCGGTGCTGCCCTACTGGCCCGCCGGGCTCCGCGTCGACCTGACGTTGCAGGGGGACGTCGTCCAGGCCGCGGACGCCATCGCCGTCGACCGGGCGGACGCGACCTTCTGGACGGACGACCGGCGCGTCGCGGCCCGCCTCGACAGCCTCTCGCGGTTCCTGCGCGTCGCCGGCTGGGACGCGGCGGCGGAACGGGCCGCCGCGCTGCGGGACGAGGCCCTGACCGGCGGCGTCCCGTCCGAGCGGTTGGCGCCGTTCACCCGCAGGATCCGGCGCTCCCTTGTGTTGCGGTGGATGACGCGGGGCGCCGGCGGTGTGCGGGAGCGGGTCGAGGGGTGGCTCAGGGAGATCGAAGGCGCGGACGCGCCGCGGCCGATGCCGGCGGGGGAGGCGCTCGACGCGCTGCCGGCGCTGCTGGAGGGGGCCGAACTGGGCGAGGCACGGCTGATCGTGGCGAGCCTCGACCCCGATCTGGGGACGCTCGCCGATGGTTGAGGTGGTCGTCATCGGTGCGCTGGCGGTCGCGGCGGCGACGCTGAGCGGGGCGCTCGCCGGACGTCCCGCCGCGCCGTTCCAGGAGGCGGTGCGGCTGCTGACCGTGCAGCGGCGCGCCACCCACCGCGCCGACCGGCTGCTGACCGCGGTCGGGGTGGTGTCGCTGCCGGTGGCGGCGGCGCTCGCGGCGCTGGTGGTGCCGTTCGGCGACCGGGCGGCCGTCGGGTCGGGCGTCGGCGTCGTCTGGTTCAACGCGATGGAGGTCGTGGCCTGGGCCTCGGTGTGGCTCGCCGGATGGGGCGTCAACTCGGCGTACGCGCTGGTCGGCGGGTACCGGTTCCTCGCGCAGGGCCTCGCCTACGAGCTGCCGCACATGTTCGCGCTCATCACCGCCGCGCTGGGCGCCCACTCGCTGGACCTGCGGGTCATCGCGGCGGCGCAGCACGGGCTGTGGTTCGCGGTCTGGATGCCGGTCGCGCTCGTCGTCTACCTGCTCTCGGCGCTGGCGATGGCATTCTGGGGGCCGCTGGGGCATCCGTTGGGCGGCGACCTCGCCGGGGGCGCGATGGCGGAGCTGTCCGGCCCCGACCGGCTCGTGTTCCTGGCCGGCCGGTACGGGCTGCTCGCGGTGGCGGCGGCCGCCGCCGTCCCGCTGTTCCTCGGCGGCGGCGCGGGCCCGCTGCTGCCCGGGTGGCTGTGGTCGCTGGTGAAGGCGTGCGCCGTCCTCGCCCTGCTGGTGTGGACGCGCGGCCGGGTGCCCGTGCTGCGCATGGACCGGGCCATGGCGGCGGCGTGGACGGTGCTGATCCCCGCCGTGCTGCTGCAGATGCTGGTCGTCGCGATCGTCGTCGTCTGAGAGGAGGGAGTTCATGGAGGACGCCGCGTTCTGGGTGCTCGCCGTGCTCGCGGTCGCGGCCGGCGTCGCGGTGTTCGTCGTCGACTCGATGGCGCGGGCGACGTTCGCGCTGCTCGCGTCCTTCCTGTGCGTGGGCGCGGAGCTGCTGCTGATCGACCTGCACTACCTCGGCGTGCTGGTCGTGCTCATGATGATCATGGAGATGCTGGTGATGGCGGTCTTCATGGTCATGTACATGATGAACCCCGCCGGGCTGATGCCGATGACGATGATGCACAACGCGCGCGGCGCGGCCGGGATCTCGGCCGGGCTGTTCGCCGCGCTGGCCGCCGGGATCTTCGCCGTGCCGTGGCCGGAGCGGTCGGGCCGCCCGCCCCGCGACCCGACGTTCGCGCTCGGCGAGTCGATCATGGGGGCGAAGATGCTGGTCATGATGGTGATCGGGATCGCGATCCTGGCCACCATGATCGCCGCGGTGGTGCTGGCGACGCACCGGGGGCGGTACGGCGATGACGCTTGAGACGTTCCTGCTGCTGGCCGCCGCGCTGTTCTGCGTCGGGCTGTTCGGGGCGCTTTCCCAGCAGTCGGTCGTGATGCTGATGATGGGCCTCGAACTGATGATCAACGGTGTGGTGGTCGCGGCGGCGGGGTTCTGGTTCTGGGTGTCGCCCGGCCTGCCGGACGGGCAGGTCCTCGTACTGGTCGCGATCACGGTGATGGCGCTGGAGATGGCGATGGGCTTCGCCGTGGTCACCGCCCTGTTCCGGGCGCGGGACGTCGACATGACAGATGAGGCGGGGGACCTCAAGGGCTGGCTCTTATGAACATCCCA
>NZ_VCKZ01000365.1 GCF_005889745.1 Actinomadura geliboluensis | reverse complement strand
GCGCTGGATGTTACTTGGCAGCCGCAGCACCGCCGGGTCGGCGCCGGGGGCGGCGGGCGCGGCGGGCGGGCGCCCCGCGACCAGGCACAGCAGCCGCGACACCTGCCGGGACGTGTCCAGCGCCTCGAACGCCGCCCGGTGCCGGACGACCGCCGCCGCGGTGTCCACGACCAGCAGCAGCTCCAGGTCCTGCGAGGTGTGCAGCAGCTCCGCCACCAGGTCCGCGGCCTCGGCGGCGTCGCGGTCCCGCAGGTCGAGGTGGGCGACGCGGGCAGGGCCGGCGCTCATCGCTCCCACTCCGGCCTGGTCGGCTCCGCCCCGGTCGGTTCCGGCCCTCCGGCGGGCCCGTCGGGGTCGCGCAGGGCGGGTCTCTCCAGCGCCCGCAGGTTCGCCCGGACGGCCGACACCTCGGTGAACTCGGTGTCGAGCGCGGCGGGGTAGGTGCGCACCCAGAAGTCGCGCAGCTGCAGCGCGCGGGCCCGGCTGGAGGAGTGCAGCTCGCCGATCATCCCGTCGATCCGGCGGACCTGCGCGTCCGCCATGTCGCGCAGCACCAGGTACAGCTCGCCCGGCGGCTTCGGCATGCTGCCGACCCCGTAGGGCGCCTCCCGCATCAGCTGCGCGCAGAAGTCGCGGCGGATCCCGGCGTTGTCGGCGAACGTCCACAGCTCGTACGCCTGGAGCAGGCTCCCCCACGACGAGGCGTGCTCCAGCGGCTTCAGCTCCAGCGTCATCGACACCCCGCCGGACAGCCGCACCGACACGCTGATCGGGGACGCCGGGTCGCCGTCCACGGTCACCTTGTCGTTCCACATGGCGCACAGCAGCCGGTGCAGGATCTGCACGCGGTGCTCCTCGTGGGTGGCGAGGTAGCCGAAGTCGTAGCCGAGCCGCTGCCGCCACTTCAGGTAGTCCTGCCGCTGCGGCCGGTCCATGGCGTCGGCCCAGGTCCGCAGGACGTCCCGGACCTCGCGGACGTCGGTGATGCCCATCGACGACCGGAACAGCACCACGGTGATCGACTCGGCCGTGGTGTGGGTGAAGTCGTAGACGAGGTCGGGTCCGGCGGGCAGGTTCACCGCCTCCCGCAGGTACGCCTCGATCGCCGGGTCGTCGGCCCCGGCCGGGTAGGACACCAGCACCTTCAGCCGGCCGGTGCCCTGCGGGCTGAAGTTCGCCGGCACCAGCCCGGCGAGCTTGCCGCGGAACTCCTCCAGCTCCGCCTCGCTCAGCTCCCCGGGCGCCTGCCCGGCGGCCTGCGCGAGCAGGTCGTGCAGCGTCGGCAGCAGCGGGGCGCGGCCCTGCCCGGCCATCCGGAAGTAGGTCTTCACCTCGGCCTTCACCCGCTCGCGCAGCTGCGCGACGGCCGCCTCGGGGTTGCTGTCCCACGCCGTCCGGTACGCCTCCCGCCAGCCGTCCCCGCCGATCAGCAGGGCGAGCAGCTCCGCCCCGGACGCGCTGGGCCGCAGCTGCCCCTTGCCGACCAGGTCGTCGGTCATCCGCCGGACGACCCGCGTGTAGAACTGCTCCAGCTCGCCGCCGGGCGGCAGCAGGTACGACACCCCGACGCGGGACTTCGACAGGTCCGCGGCCCGGTCCCGGAACCGGTCGCGGTCCTGCGCGGCCTGCTCGCCGAGCGCGCGGGTCAGGCCGCGCAGCACCGCCTCGACCTGGTCGAGCGGCTTGCGCCAGCGCGGCGCGAGCTGCGACCAGGGCTCCGTCCACTGCACGTGGGTGCGCCAGCGATACCAGCGGTCCTGGTCCTCGCGCGCCTCGACCGGGTCCGGGTCGGTCCACTTGACCTTCACCATGCCGAGGGAGCGGTCCCGCAGCGTCGGCAGCGGCGGCGGGTTCGGGCCGAGGCCCTCCGGCGCGGGCGGCTCCACCCGGCGGCGCTGCAGCAGCCCGACCGCGCCGCCGCGCTCCACCTCGTCGGCGGCGTCCGGGTTGCCGAACAGCGCCCGGGTCAGCCGGAACGGGTCGGTCGCGGCCAGCATCCGCGGGACGGCGTCGCGCGGGTCGAAGCCGCTGACCCGGTCCGGGATCTCCCGGTCGAGCCGGGTCCGCAGCCGGGCCAGCGCCGCCCGCATCGCCTCCGCCCGGTCGTTCAGCGCCGCGGTGACCTCCTTCGCGCCGGTGACGGGCTCCGGCTCGGCGTGGTCCTGCGCGGGCCGGGTGAAGATCTCGGAGATGTTCGCGACCGCGAGGAACTCCTGGATCAGCGACCGGTTGGACTCCTGGCCGGACGGGGCGCCGCGCAGGTCGTCCACCCCGGCGCGCAGCAGCCGCCCGGCGACGAGGTCGGCGAGCTCGTCCACCGGGACGGTCAGCGACGCGACCAGCGCGGTCGACACGCCGCGCCCGCCGATGCCGTTCTCGGCGGGGATCTGCCGGTCGACGCTGGCGTTGATGAAGCTGTCGGCGAAGGACTGGTGCTGCTCCCCGTCCTTGCTGGCGCGCTGGTCCAGCTCGGTGCCGATCAGCGACAGCATCAGCGAGACCACCGACCGGCGCAGGTCGCCCGGCTCGGCGCCCACCGGGCGGCAGAACAGGAACCCGGTCTGCGCGGTGCCGGGCCGCAGCGCGATCCGGCCGTCCACCGGGTAGTGGACGGCGACCTCGTCGGGGTCGACGGGCGCGTGCGAGGTGTGCCCGCGCAGGTCGCGCCGGGCGCCGCCGCCGTTCTGCCGGTCGACGAGCCGGAACAGGTCGAGCAGCGCCCGGCCCGCGTTGAGCTGCGCGGGGCGGCCGCCGCCGAGGCCGTCCACGAACGCCGACGGCATCAGCACCAGCGGGTAGATCTTGGGCCGCAGGTCGGTGCGCTCGAACAGCTCGCCGATCAGGTGCAGGTAGTCGTAGAAGATGCCGGCGCCGGTGCCGCCCGCCACGGAGAACGCGACGAACACGTCCACCGCGTTCTTGTTGCTCGACCTGCCGCCGATCTTGTAGAGGTCGGTGGCGGCCTGCGGCCCGGACAGCCGGCCGACGGCGTTGTTCAGGTCGGCGGTGGCGTGCGCGATGCCGCTGCGGAACGTCTCGAACAGCGCGGCCCGGCCGATCGTCGGCAGCTGGCCGGCGCCGCGCTGCAGCGGCGTCACCCGCGGCTCCCCGACGTCGGGCGGCAGCCACGCGGCGACCTCGCGCTCGGCGGTCAGCCGCAGGTTGCGGGCCACCTCCGGGTAGGTGTCGACCCGAGGCACGAGGCCCCGGACGTAGTGCGCGGTGCGCTGCACCGCCGGGACGTGCTGCGGGCCGGGCACGACGCTGGCCGGCAGCCGGTCGAGGTCGGCCTGGTTGACGTCGGCGTACACGAACTGGGTGCAGTCGGGCAGCTGGTAGGGCAGCGCGTCCTCGCGGACCCGCTGGAACGCGGTGCCGTCGGGGCCGCAGAACTCCTCGCGGAGCCGGCGCTCCAGCTCCGCCCCGATCAGGCAGCCGGTTCCGCCGAGTCCCACGAAAAGAACTGACTGGTAGAGCTTCATGGGGGGCTTCCTTGTCATCGGCGGGCTAGAGCCAGGGGTCGTCCTCGTAGGCCGGTTTCGCGGTCGTGGCGGGCTCGGTCCGCGCCTCGCCGGAGGTGTCGCCGCCCCGGTCCGGGACGGTGTGGTCGGACGCCGTGCGGTCGGACGCGGTTCGGTCGGACGCGGTACGGCCGGCGGCGGTGCGGCCGGGGGCGTCCCGCCGGGTGCCGGTCCGGCGCGCGGCGCCGCGGCCGGGCCGTGCGCGGCGCGGCCGGTCGTCGCTGAAGGCGAGCGTCAGGCCGGTCTCCTCCAGCGGCTCCCCGTCGCCGCCGACGGCGATCTCGTAGCGCGGGCCGTCCGGCAGCTGGACGACGACCTTGCCGGGCGCGCCGCGGCGGGCCCGGACGGGCCGGTCGCCCGCCCTGGGGTAGTCGAGCCCCGGCTCGCCCGCCGTCCCGTCGTGCACGACGAACCGGAACTCCTGCGCCCACTTCGACGGGGCCTTGAGGCGGGCCAGCTCCTCGCCGTCCTGCCGGAGCGACGCGCGCAGCCACCGGACGTCCACCCCGGCCTTCCAGGCGCGGCGGCGCAGGTGGAGCAGCAGCGCCAGGGCGAGGAGGAGCAGCACCGCGCCCGCGATCGCGTACCGGTGGCGCTCCAGCCAGCCGGGCGGGTCCTCGACGGTGACGGTGAGCTGCCCGTTCGCGTACACCTTCGACAGGTCGGCCGCGTCGACCACCTTGACGGTCATCGAGGTGCCGCCGAGCGCCGCGTCCTCCGGGAACCGGACGGTGAACGGGCGGGTGCTGGTGCCGGTCCCGATCGCCAGGTCGGTGCCGCCGCCGAGCGTCGCCCCGCCGGCCTGCCCGGCCCCGTCCATGATGATCCGGCCGCGGACCGGGGCGCCCGCGTTCTCCATCGTGACCTTGCCGCGCACCTCGGCGCCGGGGTGCACGACCGGGTCGGGCGAGAACTCGACGCGGCCCTGCAGCACGGGGGCCTGCGCGCTGACCGCCACGGTCACCGGCAGCCTGTCGGCGTGGACGCCGTACCCGCTGACCACCCCGGTGAAGGTGAGGTCGCCGGGCTGGCTCGGCGCGGTGAGCGTGCCCGCGTACCGGCCGTCGCCGGCCCGGTCGTCGGGGGCCTTGCCGTCGTCGCGGATGACGATGCTCTGCGGCGCGCCGAGCGACGGCCCGGTGGCCTGCACGGTGAAGTTCAGCCCGCTGAGCGCCTTGGCGTCGGTGACCGCGCCCTGCCGGGTGACGAGCGAGAGCCGCACGGTGAGCGGCTGCCCGGTCCGCGCGCTGGGCGGCTCGACCACGAGCGAGGCGCTGACCGCGCCCTGCCAGATGGCGGTGGCGCTGACCAGCTGCTTCGCGAGCTTGTCGGGCGCGGTGAGGCGGATCGTCCAGGTGCCGTTGCGCGGGTTGACGATGTGCAGCGTCTCGACGCCCGCGTTCTCCCCGGCCCGCTTGAACTCCGACTGCCCGGACCTGCCGTTGGGCACGACGGCGGCGCCGCCCGGCTGGACGTAGTCCACCCGGACGCGCGGGTCCCCCTTGGCGACGGTGATGTTGCCGTCCGTCGCGATGATGGGGATGTCGATCTTCAGTTCCCGGGTCTGGCCGGGGCCGAGGGTCGTCTCGTCGCTGCGGCTGACACCGGCGCAGCCCGCCGCGGCGAACGCGTCGGTGAGCGAGCGCACCACGTCCCCGGAGTCGCGGACGACGCGGGCCTTCGGCCGGGACGCGGTCCGTCCGTCGCACGCGCCCTGGTACCCGCCGGCGGCGAACCGGTCCAGCGCCGCGCGGTCGATGCCGTCGCCGAAGCCGAGCGGCCATACCTGGACGCGCCCGGCGGCGGCGAGCGCCAGCTGGGTTTCGACCTGCTTTTGCGCCTCCCGGTTGCGGTCGTTTTCGATGCGTCCGTAATGGGGGCTGCGGTGCACGTCGAGGCGGCCGTCGGTGAGCAGGAAGACGACCTTCAGCGCCCCCTCCGGGCCGCCTCCGTTCAGCGCGCTGAGCCCTTTGGCCAGCGCGGCGGCGTGATCGGTGTCGTTTCCCTCACCGTCGGCGCGCCGATGGATCTTGCGAATGCACGCGCCGAGCGCGTCCTTCTTCACGGAACTGTCCAGAACGGTCGGCGGGCACGCCTCGGTGATCGCGTTCTGTCCCGGTTCGTTCTGGCTGCCGAACCCGTAGACCGACACGCGGCTGCGGGGGTTCAGCCCGCTGAGCGCGATCGAGGTGGCGGCCTCGATCTCCTCGCGGACGTCGGCGTCGGACAGGCTCCCCGACTCGTCCACCAGGATGGACACGTCCATCAGGGTCGGCTCGGGGGCGGCGGCCGGCCCGGCCGTGCCCGCCGCGGCGGCGGGCACGGCCAGCGGCCCCAACTGGACGGCGGTGACCACCGCCGCCATGGTGATTCGCACCGGGCACGCGTAGGCACGCCCCGTCATTCGCATCATTCTCCAGAGCCCCTGCAATGGTGGATCGTCCCCCGTACGCCCCGAACTTTCCCGATGATGACCGGGCCGCATCTCGCGACCCGACGCTAGTTATCCGACTGTTACGGATTAACGATCTTCCAGATGAAGGAAGATCAAAAGCTGCCTATTGTCCTAATTTTTCCGTTTGCGAGGGAGATTGCCCCGCTTGAATGATTGGCTTATCGGTCTAAATCGGACACCGAATTAGAATCGGTTATCAGAATGACCGCGCCACTGGCCGGATTCGGACGCCATTCTCGGCGGGTCACCGTCCAGCGCCGTGCCGTCGAGGACCGTGCCGCCCTGGGACACGCCGCCCTGGGACACGCCGCCCTGGGACACGCCGCCCTGGGACGTGCCGTCCAGGGCGGCGTCGTCCAGCGCGGCGTCGTCGATGACGGGAAGGGCCGAGAGCTCGCGCAGGAACGCGTCCAGCAGCCGCTCCTGCGCCCCCGGCTCGGCCTTCCTCGCCTGCTCGCGGATCAGCCGCAGCCCCTCCAGCAGATGGCTCTGCGCCGTCGCGAACCGCCGGGCCCGCCGCTCCAGCTGCCCGAGATCCAGGTGCGCCTCCGCCGACGACGGGACGTGCTCCAGCAGGAAGAGCAGCGTCTGCCGCGCCTCCTGCACCGCCCCGAGCGCGACGTGGCACCGGCCGAGCCGCAGCAGCGCCGACGGGCTGGGCGGCGTGACCGGGTCGTCCCGGACGCCGAGCAGCTCCTCCAGGTCGATGCGCGCGCGCTCGAACTCGCCGAGCCGCATCAGCGCCTCCGCCCGGACGTCCAGCAGCGCGGCCCAGCCCTCGCGATCGTCGGTCGCCACGCCGGCCAGCAGCCGCACCGCCTCCTGCGGCAGGCCCCGCTCCAGCGCGGCCCACGCCCGCGCGACCCCCTCCGGCGGTGCGGCCGCCGCCTCGGCGGCGCTGTCCGGCGCCCCCGCGGTGCCGGACGGCGCCCGGGCCGGGCCGCCGGAGCGGTCCGAGACGTACAGCCAGGCGTCCATCGCGAAGCCCTTGCCGGGCAGCGAGCTGCGCACCCGCCAGAAGTCCTCGGCGCGCAGCGACCGGAACCCGTTGCGGATCACGTCCTGGAACAGGTGGTCCGACACGATCACCGCGAGCTGCGCGGCCGGGTGGTCGTCCAGCGCCTCCTTCACCGGCGGGCTGTCCAGCAGCCGGAAGCAGTCGATCACCGCGGCGCCGTTGAACCCGGCCGGGCCCGGCGTCACCAGCCCGCTGGTCAGCGCGAGCCGCAGCCGGATCCGCGCGTCCTCGGCCAGCAGCCGGTTCTCCTGCCGCAGCGCGACCTCCAGCTCCGCCACCAGCGCCGGGATGGCGGCGGTCTCGTCGATGTCGCTCGGCGGCAGGATCAGCACGCCGTCCCCGCTGCTCTGCACGATCTGCTCCGGCAGCCCCGCCTCCCGGCACGCCGCCATCGCCACCGTCACCAGCGCCTGCTGGGCCCGGATCTGCTCGGGTACGAGCCGGCCGCTCCACCCCTTGATGTCGAGCGCCGCGCACAGCGAACGCCGCGACCGTGCCCCCATGCGTCCCCCTTCCGTCCGTGACCGCAGTGTCGCGGCCCGGCGGACGGAGGAACCCGCACCAGTGCGGGAAAGGCCAGATCGCCTCAGATGCCGCGGCGGCGCATCACTCGCACAACTCGGACGGCGCCTTCATCTCGGCGAGCCGGGCCAGCTCGTGCACGTCCAGCAGCACCACCCGGCCCCGCGCGCAGACCACGAGGTCGCGCAGCGCGGGCCCCTTGAGGGCCTTCTGCACCGTGCCCTCCTGCGCGCCGATCAGCATCGCGAGCTGCTTCTGCCGCAGCCGGACGACGAGCCGGCCGTCCTCGCGCTCGGGCGCGCGCCATGCCTGGTACAGCAGCGCCCGCGCCAGCCGCACCTCGACCTCGTACCCGGCCGCGTCGGCGCGGTAGGTGTTGGCCTGGGCGAGCCGGTCGCCGGTCATCAGGTTCAGCGCGATCAGCGCCTCCGGGTGCCGGTGCAGGCACGCCATGAACGGCTGCGCCGGGATCACCGACAGGATCGACCGGTCGAGCGTGGTGACCGTCGCGGTGCGGACGCCGTCGCCGAGCACCGCCATCTCGCCGACCAGGTCGCCGCGGTGCCTGATGCCGAGCAGCGACACGCTGCCGTTCTCCACCCCGCGCGCGACCGCCACCCGGCCGTCGAGGAGCAGGTGCACCTCCGTGCCCGGTTCGCCCTGCCGCATCAGGGGCCGGTCGCGCTGGACGGTCCGGGGCATGCCGAGCCGCAGGACCGCGTTGCGGGCCGGCGGGGTCAGCCGGCCGAGGAACGAGAGATGATGCCAACCGGAGCTCGTCATCGACGTCTCCTCAGCGCACGTGCGTGTCGCCGCTCCGGCCCCGCGGAGCCGGGCCGCCCGGACGGGCATTCAGTATGGCAGCCTCTTCACCGGCCGATCCGGTCATGAGACACATATCTACGGTGCCTCCCGTGTCCGGGCGAGCGCGGCGGCGAGCAGCGCCCGCGCCCCCTGCCCGTCGCCGCGGCGGGCGGCCTCGCGGGCCAGCACGCGCAGCGGCGCGCCGCCCGCCGGGAACACCTCCGCCGCCGCGTTCACCAGCCGGTCGCCCTCGTCCCGGCGCCCCCGGTGGTAGGCGCGGTCCGCCAGCGCGAGCAGCAGCTCGTGCTCCAGGCGCTCCCGGTCGGGCCCCGTGCGCGCCCGGACGACGCGGAGCCCGTCGGCGAGGTAGGCGGACGCGACGTCGTCGTGCTCCTCCAGGTCCATCAGCGGGTAGGCGGCGGGCGTCAGCGGATACCGGCGCAGCAGGTACCGGCACGTCTCGACGGCCGCGCGCCGCTGCCCGAGACTGCGCTGGCGCCGGGCGAGCGCGAGGAGCGGCTCCGGGCCGGGGCACGGGCCTCGGCACGGTTCCGGGCTGGGGCACACCGGGCCGCGCGGCTCGCCGGGCGCGGCCCCGGCCGGCCACACCCAGTGGTCGGGCCCGCACGCCTCGCCCCTGACCCGCTGGAACGTCGGCATGGACGGCGCGTCCCGGAGCCGCCAGTGCAGCAGCGCCCCCATCACCACGGTGAAGGGGGCGTCCCGGACGCCGGGCCGCCGCAGCAGGCGGACCGCCTCGGCGACGACCTCGGTGCCCGTCCGCGGACCGGCCGGGCCTCCGGCGACCCCGATCCTCGTCCCGTCCCCCGGCGGGCGGCGGCGGCGCAGGCCGTCCACGAGCGCCGGGGCCGCCTCGGCGGGGTCGGCGCGCAGGACGAGCGCCAGCACCTCCCCCGACC
>NZ_VCKZ01000782.1 GCF_005889745.1 Actinomadura geliboluensis | reverse complement strand
CTCCAGCAGCAGTCCCAGCTCGGAGTCACGGCCGCGGAGCGGGAGATCACCGACCGTGCCGGGAGTACGCCCCAGGTCGCCGCTCCGCCCCCGAATCATCTGCTCGACCGCCATGACCCCTCCGTTCAGCCCGCCGGTGGACACCCTTCGCCGACACAACAACTCTGTGCGGACACGTGGCGCGGCCGCATCAGGGACAGCCTGGGCAGTCTCCCTAGGAAGACCCGGGGCACCGCCCGGGTACGCGAACCACACGCTCACCTTGCGACGACTCCCGCACCGTCAGTGAGGCGGTACTCCGCGTCACTCCGGTCGATGCGGGGCCCGCGTGGACGGCGGCTTGATCAGGTCGTCCATCGCGCAGTCGAGGATGTCCAGCAACGCCATCAGCGTGCGGAGGTTCAGCCGCTCCGGCTTGTCGACCACGAGCCGGTACACCTGGCTCGCCGACAGTTCGACGCCGCGAGCGGCCAGCAGCGGACGCAGTTCCGTCGTGGAGAACATGCCGCGCTCAGCCATGACCTCGCGGAGACGCCACCCATAGTCCAGGTCGGCCATGCGGCGGGCTTCCTTCTCCTCTGATCCGAACGGTACGTGCTTGACGACCGGATATCTGCGCATGAAGACAGGTTCCCCGGGCCCGTGCCCCGTTCGCATCCGTGACCCCCTAGGGGAC
>NZ_VCKZ01000364.1 GCF_005889745.1 Actinomadura geliboluensis | reverse complement strand
TCCCCGACGAACTGGCCCAGTTCGTCGGCGCCTCCCGGATGGGACGAGACGTCTGCGAATACGGCGGCGTCCTGCGAAGGCCGTGAGCGTCCTCCGCGACTCGCAGCCAAGCCGGATATCCGCTGGGAACTACTGCGTACCAAGGGGAATGTGCTCCTCCGCACCGTCAGCCTGTTCACAGCTCTGGGCACCTGTCGACATCGGCATGAGGCGGTTGAGAACGTCGTCCCTCACCAGTAGTGGTAGACGGTCAGTCGAGAACGGGCCGGGTCAGGTGTACGCACGCTCGTGGTCGTCAGCAGTTCTTTTGCCCCGCAGTTCGGTGAGGTTCCCTGTAAGCACATCGTCGCGGTGAGTGGCCTGTCGACAATTGGGCGGTCACCCATGGAGGTCCTGCCCGTAGGCATGGCTCCCGCGGTGATGGTCGGGCGGCGCGGGTGAGGCCTGGTAACAGAGTGGAGCAACGTGCACCTCACGGCGGGGCCAGGTGATGGCGGCGATCAGCGCGATGGGCCAGGCGAAGCCGATGGCGCAGCAGATGGCATTGATCAGGATGATGTAGCCGATGTCGTCGGCACCGCGGACAAGGGCGATGAGGGTCGGCAGCACCGCGAGGAAGGCGGGTAGGGCAATCAGCCCTAGCCAGAAGAAGATGCTGTCCATCAGAACGGCCATCGGTTCATTCCTTCCTGGTTCAGAGTGTCCGTCGTCGGTTCCGGTCGGGAATCTGGGAGGGGGCTCGCCGTGCGGACGCTGTCTCGTGAGGCTTGCTTCCGCTCATCTCCAGTGCCTCGTCGATGGGGAAGGGGAAGTCTTCGGCTGCGCGTTCCACGTCCGAGCCCCGGAGCAGTCCTGCGTGCGATGTAGCCGGAACGGCTTTGGCGATGATGTCCCCGGGCAGGTTCGTGGTGATCTCAAGGACCGTCCGGATCTCTTCGGGTTGAGGTTCGTGTCCCTGAAGGCGGAGCTTGGCTCGTAGCTGGTCGGCGATCTGGGTCGCGCGCTGCTCTTGGCGAGCCTGCTCCCATTCGCTGCGGTCCGGACCGTGGGTGCGCGCACCCCACTCCGCGCCGGTGCCTTCGAGGAGTTCTTCGCGTTGAGGCGCCGGGTCCCCGGTGCGGACGTTGGGGTCTCGGGTGAAGAAGGGTGCGGCGTGGGTCATTGCTTCGAGCGGCTCCTTGCCTTCGGCGCGGAACCGGTCGTAGTGGCTCATCGCGTGTGGATGCAGGCGGCGGAGCTGCTCTTCGCATTGGTGGACCGCGCGTGCCGCTGAGGCGTTGCCCGTTGCGTATGGGACGCCGGCGGCCCACGCATCGGCGACGTCCAGCAGGTTGGCGTGACGAAGCCATTTGCGGTCGTGGGCTCGGCCCCAGCGTGAACGGGCTTGGGCGCGTACGACTCGTTCCTTCTCGGCTTCTGCTCGTCTGGTCTCCTCCTTCAGAGCCTGCCGGGCGGCCTTTAAGCGGTGTTTGCGCTGGGCGACGATCTGCTGAACTCCGGTGGCGGCGGAGATCAGCTGGATGAGTCGCTGCCCAGTGTGCTGGAACCCTTCAGTGATCGGGTCTGGGTGTTGCTGGGTCATACGGTCCTCCGGTTGGTCGGTCTGGGGGCGGTCGTCCGAGACGGATGCTGGATGGCGGGTGGCTGCTGCCCGCTGGTTGAGCGCCGGATCGACGCGGTGTCCGGGAGCGGGTCCGGGCTGATCGCTGAGGCGACGAGTGCGGTGACTCCAGCGGGTGCCATGCCGGTGCGGGCGGCGACGCGAGTGATCTGCCGGGCGATCTGGTCGAGTGGCAGTTCAGCGATCAATGCGGCGGCGGCTTGGGCGGCGGCCACGCGGGACTCGACGAACTCCAGTTGTCCCCCAGACTTCTGGATTCTCTCATCTATCACCAGGTCAGGGAGGGGAGTTACAGAAAGTAGCGCCTCGCGGACAGCCGTATGTCCTGCCGGGGACAGCAGGTCTGCCGGGTCCTGGCCGTGGGGCAGGATGGCCGCATCGACCGGGCCGGTGATGCTCCGCAGGGTTCGCCAGGCTCGGACTGCTCCGGCTCGCCCTGCGGGGTCGCCGTCGAGTGCGATGACCAGTCCGGAAGTGTCGAGATCGGTGTGGGCGGCGACGGCCTCGATCTGCGCGGTAGTGATCGCGGTACCGCAGGGTGCGATGGCGGTGTAGGTGTCCGGCAATGTGGCGTTGACCGCGATCGCGTCGAGCGGACCTTCGACCAGAAGGGGGCGTGTCGTGCCGGAAAGCCTTGCGCGCCCCTCGTGGAGACCGAAGAGCATGCTGCTCTTGTGGAAGAGCGGTGTTTCTGGGCTGTTGAGGTACTTGGGGCCTGGGGCGTGGTCACGTCGGCGGCCGATAAAGCCGGTGATCTCGCCGTCCTGGTCGCGGAAGGGAAACAGGACGCGGTCGCGGAACAGGTCGAAGAGGTCCCTATCGCCGTCTCTGCGTTTCACCAGGCCGGCTTGGATGAGTGTCTCGTCTTGATGCCCGAGGTTGCGTAGGTGGTGGAGGAGGGTCTGGCGGGAACGGGGGGCAAGGCCGAGTTGCCACTGCTCTTGCATCGGCTGGGTGAAGCCGCGGGAGGCCAGGTAGCGGGCTCCCCAGCTTCCACGGAGGCCGCGCCGGTAGAACTGGTGAGCGTCGCTCAACGCGGCACGGATCTCTGACACGGAGACGTCCGGTTCGGGGTGCGCGGGCTTGGTAGAACCAGCTGCTTGCGAGGAAGTGGGCTTCTTGGGCGCGGGCGCGGTCGCGGTGAGCGCGGAAGGAGCGTCACTCGGGGGCGCTTCTGTGAGGCGGCGCCTGATGCGCGTGGCCGTCCGGACGATCTGGTCTCCGACGACACGGACCGCCGCCGACGAGTTCGCTCGGACGTCTGCTCCCGCCCACAGGCGCGGTGCCGGGAAGGACAGGTGCGCGACGGGCATCCCCAGTTCGGCGAGAACGAGGTAGGCGACCGAGTCCGCCAGGACGCGCCGAACACCGTGGCAGGGTGCCGAGTGGGAACCGGCGGCATCGATATGTCCGCCGGTCCTCAGCGCATGTGCAAGTTGGTGGGCGAGGCACGACGCTGCGGTGGTGTCGTCGAGTTCGGGGGGAAGGTGGATGCGGCGGTCTGGCTGGCCAAGGTAGGTCCAACCTTGGCCACGATCGACGTAGAGGTCGAGGTCGGCGGCAAGCTTGGACAGCCGGCGCAGTCCTTCCGACGGGGAGGCCAGGTGTTTCTCGGCCGCTTTTCCGTCGGTCTGGTCGACGTCGAAGACGGTTCGGCCTCTCCCTCGGGTGGAGATGATCCTGACGCCTGTCTCGCCGCGGCGGACCTGCCGGCCCTGCTTCTGCCACGAGTCGTAGGAGCGCACGTCGGTGGCGGTGGGCCGTTGCGCAGTGATGAGCAGGGTGTTGGTGAATCCGTATCGTCCATGTCGACTCGCCTGCAGCAGCCACTCGTCCCATGGAAGGTGTCCGCTGACGAGACGGACGACCATGTGGTCGGTGATCCCGTGCAGAACGTCGATCCGGTGTCGCTGCTGTTCGTCGTCGGCCATCACGATTGGCGCCTTGCCGATTCCGCGCGCACAGCGGCGATCATCTGCGTGAGCCGGTGGTTCGCGATGGTGAAGCCCCGCTCGCGCAGGCGGTGGCCGAGCCGATCCCGGCCGAGTAGGACGCCTTCTCTTTCCGCTTCCTGCTGGAGTTGGCGGGCGATGGCCATCAGTTGGCCGTCTTGCTTGCCGTCTGCTGCGTTCTCGCCAGTGCCGTCATATGCGGCGGTCTCTGCGTCCGACAGCCGGTTGAGCGCTAGTCGGTCGGCCAGTGGTGCCCGCCATCGCCACGACCACCGTCCGTAGTCCTGCTGGAGTTGCGACACGGCCGCGAGGTGGCGTTGCTGCAGTTCCAGCCCTTGCCGGTATTCGGTGATGTGCCAGAGGATCATGCGGCGCCAGAGCAACAGGCTGGAGATGGGTGCGAGCGCCCAGCGCGCGGTCGGCACTCGTTCGACCCGGCGGGCGGACGTTAGCCCGACCCACCGCCGGATCAGGTGTCGGACACCTTCGATCACGGTGATGAACAAGACGGGCATGGCGGCGTTCATCACGCTTCCGGCGAAGCTCCCGTGCGCGGCGGACACGTTCACCAGGACAGTGCCGGCGATGTAGAGCCAGGCGACCCAGCGCAGCACCGGCCATGGCAGGTCGAGGTACTCCATCAGCAGGTCCCAGGCCAGCAGGATCAAGATCCCGACGTCCATCCCGACTGGGACGATCCAGGCCAGGCCACCGAAGTGCGGGGCGGCCATCTGCTTGATGGTGGTGAAGGATCCGAGTCCACCGAGGACGGCGAGGGCCGCGATCAGCGGTGCGATCCCGGCGGCCGTCCACCTGACGACCTGGATGTCCCGAGGCACGCTCGGGGCCTTGTCCGTGCCGTCGGCCACAGTCGTCGCTTTCGGTTGCCGGAGTGGGGTCATCGAACACGCCTCTCGACCATCCAGACCAGCAGCCGCGCGACGTACCGTGCTTCGTTGGTGGTCCCGAGGAGCCGGCCGTGGGCGGTGACGTAGACGTACACGCCGTCGGCTCCGGCGCACAGGACGGTTTCGGACCACCCGTTGTGCCGGATCCGCAGGCGCCAGCGTCCGTTGCGCGGTTTGCGAGCCCGCACGCAGGCCCCCAGCCGCCTCAACTCCCAGTGCAGCCGAAGCAGTTTGGTACGCCGTTCTTCCAGCTCAGCCTGCGTGGTCGTTACCTGCTTCTGCATCGCGTCTCCCGGTGGTGTCAGCCGATGATCCGAGCGGCCATCAACTAAAGTCCTTGATCAGAAGATGCAGCACGACTAGACGTTGGTCAATTACAGTGAGCGACCGGCGTGTTGGTTACTTTCGGAGTGATGGCTCCGCCGTCACAGGCTCCGCCGCCGGCTCACCTCACGCGGCGGCAGGCTCGGGACCTGGTCTGCCTGTGTCTGTGGGGTCATAGGGGCCCACGGGTTGGGGAACCCGGCCATGGCCAACCGAGCTTGCGTGGGCAGAACGGCATTCTCAGGCCGGACGGTGGCGTGGTGGCCCGCCGCCGCATGGTCGAGGTGGTATCTCGTTTGGCGGGCCGCCTCGGCTTGAGCTTGCCGTTGTTGCAGCAGGCGGATCTGGGTGATGGTCTCCACCAACGCGATCAAGCGTGCGACCAGCCCAAGGATGGACGCGGTGGTGCGGGTCTGGGGCCCAGCCAGGGACAGCAACCGGGCCATGGTGCGCACGGCGTTGCCAGCTGAACTGGGACGGGGAATGCGGCCATAGGGTGCGCGCGCGGCCCGGTCGTAGGTGTCAGCGGCGCGGCGGAGATGTGGATTGCCGGTGGCTTTGGCTGCGATATGGAGGGCGTCGGACGCGGCCCAGCAGGCATCCTCGGCCTCGTAGGGATTGGTGGCCAAATGCCGTCGGATCTGGGACGTGGCGTAGGCGGCTGCCCGAGTCGCATCGTCGTAGAACGCCTGCCGCTCTTCGGGCGTGAGATCGTACAGCGCGGGGCCCAGACCGCCGCCGGCATCCCATATCAAGGTTTCCCATCGTCGCTGGATGCGTGGCAGGGTGAGATCGTCGGCGAGTCGCCCACCGGTATACCAGGTGGGCTCCTCACCGCCGCCGGGCAGCGCGACGGCGTAGCCGGTGATCTGATCGGGATCGATCTGACTGAAGCGACGCCGCACCAGCAAGTTCTGCGCTTCGAGCAGATCGAGGAACTCGTGGACCGTCCGGGCTTCGTCCGCCGCGCGGCGGACGGTCGTCCGCAACACGGCGCGCGCCGTCCGCTCTGACAGATGCCGTCCGGACAGTGGACGAGACCCCGGACGATCAAGGCCTTCCGGAACCCATCGACGTCGAAGCTTGGGCAGCGTGAGGTCGCTGGCCAACTTCCCGCCGCCGAACCACACGGGCCGTCCGGACGGCCCTACATCATCACGCAATGCGACCGCGTAGCCCGTGACCTGACCGATGGTGCGTTCACTGTGGCGCTTATGCACCAGAACCCCTTCAGCCGCGAGGGCGGCGAAGAACTCGGCCTCCGTCCGCGCCCCCGCCGCCGCAGTGACCACATGCCGCCGCAGCGCACTGCGGGCCGGCTCCGTCCGGCCGACGCGTTCGGATTTCTCGGTCTCGGCGCGCTTGGGCCGCCGCGCCGCCGTCCGGTCCGCCGGCGCCGTCCGCCGCAACCGGTAGCGCTCCTCGACCGCCCGGCAGGCGGCGCGGAGTCGGTAGCCGTCATTCCACACATTGGGGCGGGTCCCGTCCTGGCGGGCCAGGGTGGCGACGATGTGAACGTGGTCGTCGGCATGCCGGACGGCGAACCAGCGGACGGCCTCATCATCGCCGGACGGAGCGAGCCCCGTCCGGTCCATGATCTCTGCGGCGATCTCTCCCCACTGACGATCGCTCAGCATCGGGTCGTCCGGATGTGCTCGGACGGCTACATGCCAGACCGGCTTGGGATGGTTGCGTTCACCCAGCAGGTCGAGCGGCTGCTGCATCAGAGCGTCCAGGCGCCGGAAGTCGCGCTTCCCGTCCCTCCCTGTAGGTGGTTCGAGCGCTGCCGGCGAATCGAAGCCCGCGACGATATGTGGATCACGATGTTCGTTACGGCGCCCCGGCCCGTACAGGTAGCGGATCAGGCCCGGCACGCGCTTTCCGCGCATGACCTTGGCGATCACGCACCCTCGCCCGGCCACATCTGGCGAATCACAACCATGGCGATCGAGATGTGCGCACCACCGCATGTCACAAGCCCGCCCCGGAGCGGGCGAGCGCGAGCCCACCTCGATCTCACTACCGAGGCCTCGGCGTATTGGAGCGGCGGAGAGCCCTTCTGATCTCTTCAGCAACCGCATCGATGCTCTGTGTCGAGGCCGCCGCAACCCGCGCGTACTCCTCCAGCGCGCGGGTGGGCTGGCCGACCGAGTGCAGAGCCGCAACCGCCTGATTGAGATTTATCCCGATGCGACGGGCTTGCCCGGCAGCGCGCATGACCTCGCCCAGCAACTCTGTCAGCGGCGACCACTGCGGAGGATCAGCCTGTGTGGCGACGGCAACCACGACCTCACCTGCGTAAGCGCTCATCGCCATGCCGACCCGCCCAGCCGCCGCTCGGACCACGGCATACTCTTCGCTGCTCAGGGGAACCCGCAGCCCCGTATCTCGCCGCTGACCACGCAGTCGCTCCCGACGATGTCCCTGCGTTTTTCGATGCTTTCCAGCACCACTCCCCCGCCCCCCTTGGAGAGGGCCTTCCTGCTCATCAGGCGCCACCCGGCCTCCCATCGAGCTGGTTGGACTTCGCCCGTCACTTCTTCGGACCGCGCCCGGTCCCGAAGCCCGTAAGTGTCATTTACGCCATTACTTGCCCCGCGCCGTGGGACCACCAGCGCGGGGCAAGTCGGGGTGCTCCTCCAGGTCAGAGAGGACGACATCACAGCACTTCACGGGATGGGCGCGACACGATGAAGGGGCCGCGGCCCGGCCGTTGAAGAGCACAAGGTGGTCGTTCCGCACGGACAGGGGTCCAGTTGAGCTCGGCCGCGTGCCGTCCTCGGCCTACCGACCGCGGCGTGGATGCGGCGGCTGCGGCGGCGAGCGAAGCTCCGGCGGCACGTCTTCGGCTGGCCCCGGTCTTGGGAGTACCTCGCTGATCGTTCTGGGGAAGTCCTCACTTGCAGAGCCCACTTGGGCGTCCCCTCGATCTGCCAGGTCTGCCTCTACATGCTGGTCGTGCGACGCCTCTTCGTTGTCGTCCACGGCATGGATAGGAGCAAGCGCACTTGCCGCCCGGCGGAAGCCGTCGCCGAGTTCGGCCGCCTGCTCGGTGACCCGCCCGAGCGCATTGTGCGCCGCGGTTACGGCGGGAGCGGGATCGTCACCGCGATCATTCCCAAGCCTGTTCGCGTCCAACTCCCGCGTCAGGAACGCGTCGATCTGCTCGGCCGTTTGCGCCATGCGGAAGGACGTCTGAGCGAGGTTGCCGAGAACCGTGTACGCCGCCGCCGGTTCGGACAGCCCGGGAGGGCCTTGTGTCAGGTGGTTGAGGGTTCGGACACGCTCATGCAGCTCGCCGGCGAGCCGCTCGATGTCCTCGTCGGTTGAGGTCTCTTGATCGTCCATGTGGATTGCGCTCCAGCATCGAAGAAGATTCGGTCATGCAGCAGCCCTCTCAGTAGGCGATAAGTAAGGAAGACTGAGATCACTTCAAGTGATGTCCAGCTGTTTGCGCTCCATGGTGCCCTGAGTTAGTCCAGGTGACCAGCAGGCCCATCGGCGTGTTGCCTCCCAGTCGACACGAATTGGAAGCCGGTTCGATCGAGACTTAAGCGGCTGCGAGTGGCTTAAGCTGCGCGGAAGTCTTGCTAGGGACGATGACCAGGTCGATGGACTCGGAACCTCAGCCGCCTCCATCACATGCCCGGCGAACCATCCGCCACCCGGACACTCCGGCACGCCAGCAGCGAACAACCGACCAGCCAAGGCATCGCCCCGGTCGTACCGTAGGCTCGCCTCATGGCCAGCGCTTGGCAACTCAGATCCACATCTCAGAACGATAACGGCACCGCATAGCTGCAGGTCGCGAAGTGTTCTCCCCGCGCGAGCGGGGGTGGTCCGGCGAGGCTCGTTGGCCTCATCCTTGATATCCCGTTCTCCCCGCGCGAGCGGGGGTGGTCCGCCCCAGGCGCTGATGTGGGAGCGGTACGGGCAGTTCTCCCCGCGCGAGCGGGGGTGGTCCGCCGCTGTAGGCTTCGGGGCCGCCGTCGCGGTCGTTCTCCCCGCGCGAGCGGGGGTGGTCCACTGGAGGAACTGGGCGAGGTCGCGGTCACCGGTTCTCCCCGCGCGAGCGGGGGTGGTCCGCATGAACGACTGGGTCGGCATCTCCTGCAGGAGTTCTCCCCGCGCGAGCGGGGGTGGTCCGAAAATGCCCTGGGTTTCGGTGGCGGACCCGGCGTTCTCCCCGCGCGAGCGGGGGTGGTCCGTCGGAGTCGATCGATTTCGCGACCACGTTCCCGTTCTCCCCGCGCGAGCGGGGGTGGTCCGTACTGGTCGCAGATCTCCGGCGCGGTGATGGCGTTCTCCCCGCGCGAGCGGGGGTGGTCCGTGGAAGCTCGACGTCAACACCGGCACCGTCAGGTTCTCCCCGCGCGAGCGGGGGTGGTCCGTTCGATGACGGCGGGCAGCTGCCGCAGGGCGCGTTCTCCCCGCGCGAGCGGGGGTGGTC
>NZ_VCKZ01000363.1 GCF_005889745.1 Actinomadura geliboluensis | reverse complement strand
GCCGTGAGGGTGGTGACGCGGGTGAGGGCCTGGTCGAGCATGACGCCGTCCTTGAGCATCCAGACGACGTCCGCGGGGGCCTTCGACTTCCACTTGCGGCCGTAGTGGTCGTCCAGGAGGGCGAGGGCGTGGCGGCGGCGCTGCTCGGCCTGGAGGGCGTCCGGGTAGGACGTGATCTGCCACAGGACCATGCGGCGCCACAGGCGGAACGTGGAGAAGGGCGCCAGCAGCCAGCGGGCGATGGGCACGCCTTCGCGGACGGTCCCGGCGGCGATCCCGGCGCGGCGGCGGATGGCGTGCCGGACGGCCTCGATGAACGTGATGAACAGCACGGGCATGGCGGCGTGCATGACCATGCCGGTGACGTCGCCGTGCGCGGCGGAGATGTTGAGCCAGACGGTGGCGGCCGTGAAGGCGAACGCCATCCAGCGCAGCGCCGGCATGGGCATGGCCAGCCACTCCAGGAGCAGCGCGACGGAGACGAGGGCGAGGATGCCCAGGTCGACCCCCGCCGGGACGATCCACGCCTCGTCGCCGAACCACGGCTCGGCCACGTCCCGGACGGACGCGAACGAGCCGTATCCGCCCAGGCCGGCGAGGCCCGCGAAGAAGACGCCGCCGACCGCGGCCAGCACGCGCTGGGCCCGGGTCAGCGGCATCGTCGTCCGGTCCATCGCGTCCCTCCCGTCACGGGGTGTCTGGATCACCCCGTGACGGTAGCGCGCCGTCCCGGACGAAACCGGCAATATCCCCCAGTCGTCAGCGGAGCGGGTCGAACGGGTCGAGTTCCACCGGCCGCCGGCCGGTGACGATCTGCTCGGCGAGCAGCCGCCCGGTCGCCGGGCCGAGGGTGATGCCCCACATGCCGTGCCCGCCGGCGGCGAAGACGCGCGGCGAGCGGGTCGCGCCGATCAGCGGCAGGCCGTCGCGGGTGCAGGGGCGGGACCCGACCCACTCGTCCTGCCGGGCGCCGAGGTCGGCGCCGCGCAGCAGCGGCCGGGCGGCCTCGACGATCGCCTTGATCCGGCGCGGGTCGAGCGGGGCCTCCGGGGCGCGGAACTCCATCATCCCGGCGACGCGGAGCCGGTCGCCGAGCGGCGTGCAGGCGACGCGCTGGGCCGGGAAGTAGACGGGGCCGTCCGGGACGCGGTCCATCGGCACGCTGAAGCTGTAGCCGCGGCCCGCCTGGACGAGGGACCGCACGCCGAACTGCCGGGCGAGGTCGCCGAGCCACACGCCGCTCGCGAGCACCACCGTGTCGAACTGCTCGGAGTCGCTGCCCGTGGTGCGCACGGAGACGCTGCCCCGCCGGTGGCCGATCTCGGTGACGTCCGCGCCCGCGCGGATCTTGCCGCCCCGGTCGCGGACGGAGTCGGCGAGCGCGTGCACGAACGCGCCCGGGTTGATGAACCGCTGGCCGCGCAGCACGATCGCGGCGCCGATCTCGTCCGACAGGGCGGGCTCCAGGGCGCGGGCCTGGTCGCCGGTGAGGGCCTCGTACTCCAGTTCCTGGCCGGCCGCGCGGATGTGCTCGATCTCCTCCAGCAGGACGCGCCGCTCGGCGGCCGTCCGGTACGCGGCGAGGAAGGACCCGGCCTCGTTCGTCTCCGCCTTGACGCCGCCGTCCAGCAGCGCGTCGAAGCTCGGCAGCGCGCGGCCGTTGATCGGCACGAGCGACTCCATCGCGCGGCGCCACCGGGCGGCGGTGCTGTTGCGGGCGAACCCGGCGAGGAAGCGGAGCAGGCGCGGGTTCGCGCTCGGCGGGACGTACACCGGCGACGACGGGCTGAGCACCGCCCGGATGCCGTAGGAGAGGACGGCCGGCTCCGGCAGCGGGGTCGCCAGGCCGGGCGTGAGCCAGCCGGCGTTGCCCCAGGACGCGCCCGCGGCGACGTCCCGGCGGTCGAACACGGTGACATCGGCGCCGTGCTCCTGCAGGAACCAGGCGGTGGACAGCCCGACCATGCCGGCGCCCACGACGGCGACTCGGCGCGGCGCTGCGTCGAGAGCCATGGCGACTCCTCTCCTCGCTGTTACGCGTGACACTTCGATGGTGCGCCGTGGTGAAGCCGTCGTCTCTGTCGCGATCGGCCAATCCGGTCGGGGCCCATCGTGCGAACGGCACAATGGACGCATGGTGAAGCTCGACGTGGCCGACCTCGTCGACTCGCTGGGGCTGCTCCGGCTGGTGACGCCGGGGCGCGGCGGGCAGGTCCACGACGTGGTGCTGGCGGAGCCGGGCGAGCCGGCCGGGCAGCCCGGCGAGATCGTCCTCGCCGTGGGCGTGACCGGCCCGGCCGAGGCCGTCGCGCTCCTGGAACGTGCCGACGCCGCGGGCGCGGAGGGCGTCGTCCTGAAGGCGCCCGTCGCGCCGGAGGTCGCCGAAGCCGCCGCCGGCCTGAAGCCCGCCGTGATCGAACTCCAGCCCGACACGTCCTGGACGCACGTCATCTGGCTGGTGCGCGGCGCCGTCGACCGCGCCTACGCGCCGCAGCCGTCCGGCATCCCCGACGACCTGTTCGCCCTGGCCGACACCGCCGCGGAGATCGCCGACGCGCCCGTCACCCTGGAGGACGCCCGCTCCCGCGTCCTCGCCTACTCCGGCCGCCAGGACACCACCGACCCGGCCCGCGTCTCCACGATCGTCGGACGCCGCGTCCCGCCGCAGGTCATCGCGCATCTCCGCGCCTGCGGGGTGTTCCGGAAACTGGCCCGCTCCTCGGACCCGATCCTCGTCCCCGCCGGGCCGGACGACATGCTGCCCCGCCTCGTGATCCCGGTGCGCGCGGGGGGCGAGTGGCTCGGCTCGATCTGGGTGGTCGCGCGCACGCCGATCTCACAGGACCGCGTCCGACGCCTCACCGACCTGGCGTCCGTCGTGGCCCTGCACCTGCTGCGCCTGCGCGCCGAGGCGGGCGTGGCGCGCCGCGTCTCCGCCGACCAGTTGCGCACCGCCCTCCGCGAAGGCACCCCCGTCCCGGCGGACCTCCCCTACCGGGCCGTGATCCTGGGCGGCGGCGAAGACCTCCGCCGCCGCCTCGACCTGTGGGAGGCCATCACCCACCGCTTCGGCTGGCACCGCCCCCTCCTCGCCGACCTGGACGGCGCCCTCTACGCCCTCCTCACCGACCCGCCCCGCACCCGGGGCGAAGCCGGGTCGACGCCGTGGCTGCGGCCCGTCCTCACCGAGGTCCGCGCCCACGACCGCACCCTGTACGCGGCGGCGGGCGGCCCGGCCCGCTCCCCCGCCGACCTCCCCCGCTCCCGCGCGGAGGCCGCCGAACTCGACGCGCTCATCACGTCCGGCCGCCTCGCCCCCGGCCTTCTCCTGCTGGAGGACGTCTGGGACGCGGTCGTCATCGAACGCGCCCGCAAGGCGACCCGCGTCGAGGAGGGCCTCCTGGGCAGCCCCCTCCCGGCCCTGATCACTCACGACGAGAAGCACGGAACCGCCTTCCTCGCGACCCTCGCCGCCTGGCTGGACCACTACGGCGACCCGAAGGGCACGGCGGAGGCGCTGTCCGTCCACCCGAACACCTTGCGCTACCGCCTGCGCCGCATGGCCGAGGTGGCGCCGCTCGACCTGTCGTCCCCTCGAACGCGCCTGGCCCTACGTCTCCAGCTCACCGGTCTGGGAACAGACCCGTAGCCCCGGCCTAGGTTCCCGTGGTGCCGCCCTGCACGTACTGCTGGGCGTACTCCCCGGTCGCCGGGACGACGGTGATGACGTCGATCATGACGCCGTCCGGTGCCGCGACGATGAAGTGACGCTGGCCGAACTCCTCCGTGCGCAGGGAGAGGAGTTCAGGCAGGCCCGCCCCTTCGACCAGCCTGCGGTGCTCGGCGTCGACGTCGTCCACCTCGAAGTTGAGCAGGAGGCCGCCCTGGAGGGGCGTGCGGTGTCCTTCGGGGATGGTCGGGTGGGCGTGGTCGAGCAGGGCGAGTTCGTACTGCGGGGCGTCCGGGCGGCGGAGGCTGACGTACCAGTCGGCCTCGAAGGTCACCTCGAACCCGAAGTGCCGGACGTAGAAGCGCCGCGACGCGGCGACGTCGCGGGTGGCGATCACCGGGTAGAAGCCTCCGAGCTGGACCTTCATGAGCACGTCTCCATCCGTCCGTAGTCCGATTTCACATACCCGAGGTATGTGAGACGGACGGTAGCATACCCGGGGTATGCGAAAGGGAGGGCGGACCGACGATGGCTGGCACGAGGGCCGAGCAGCGGGCGGCGACACGGCGGGCGCTCCTGGCCGAGGGACGCCGGAGGTTCGCCGCCGACGGCTACCACGACGTGGTCCTGGCCGAGGTGGCGCAGGCGGTCGGCGTCACCAAGGGGGCGGCCTACCACCACTTCGAAAGCAAGGCGGGGCTCTTCCGGGCCGTGGTCGCCGAGGTGCAGCAGGAACTCGGCGCGCGCGTCGCGGCCGCCGCCGACCAGCACGACGACCCCTGGGAGCAGCTGCGGGCGGGCTGCCGGGCCTTCCTCTCCGCCGGGAGCGACCCGGTGGTGCGCCGCATCGTGCTGATCGACGCCCCGGCCGTCCTCGGCTGGGACGAATGGCGAGCCATGGACGAAGACTCCTCAGCCCGCCACCTAGCCGAAGCCCTTGAGGACCTCGTAAAAGCCGGAGTAATAACCGACCAGCCGGTAGAGCCGTTGGCCCGCTTGCTGTCCGGCGCTATGAACGAGGCCGCCCTATGGCTGGCCCGCTCACCGGCCCCGCACGCACTGGCGCAGACAGAGCAAGCATTGGACCGCCTACTGAACGGCCTGCGCACCCAAGACAACTAACGCGCGCGCCTGCGGCGGACGCGCCAGACGATGACGCCCACGACGACCACGCAGGCAACGACGATCGCGACGACGCGTCCCGCAACGTGCTCGATGCGGCTGTAGGCGGAGCCGGCGAAGTAGCCGAGCAGGGTGAAGCCGACGCCCCACAGCAGCCCGCCGGCGGCGTTGTACAGCAGGAACACGTGACGGGGCATCCGCGACATCCCCGCCAGCGCGGGCATGACCGCGCGGAAGAACGCGATGAACCGTCCGAGGAAGACGGCCACGCCGCCCCGGCGCTGGATCAGATCGCGGGCCTTGTCCACACGGTCGCGGTGGGGGCGGAGCATGCGGGTGTCCAGGATCGCCGGGCCGACCCGGCGGCCGATCATGTAGCCGACGAAGTCCCCGACGATCGCCGCGACGGCCACGACCGCGCACAGCCAGACGATCGAGACCCGGTGCTGCCCGGCGATGACCCCGCCGAGGACGACGGCGGTCTCGCCGGGCAGCACGAAGCCGAAGAACAGGGCGTCCTCGCAGAACACCAGCCCGCCGACGACCCCGTACACGACCGGCCCGGACAGACCGCCCAACCAGGACGTGACCGAGTCGAGCACCTCTCCCCGCCCCCAATCCGGACTCCCCCGCACCGGGACGGTTCCCCAGATCGCCCGGCCTAAGGCTCGTTCAGGTAGGCGAGTACGGCGCGGACGCGGCCGTTGGTGTCGTGCGAAGACCTCCCCCGCACGTGTCCCCATTGTCGTCTTGCCCCGCCCGTGAGCACTCCAATTCGATGAGTAGTGACAGCTCTGGAAGGGAGCACTGTGGGCAAGCACGATGAGAAGAAGGAAGGCGACGGCCGATGGGACAAGCCGATCCCGCCGCCGGACCCCAAGAGCCCGCCCGGGGGCGGGAAGCATGAGAAGGGCTCGTAGGTGGCCGACGCGGTTGAGTTGTCGGCCCGGCTCGTCTCCGCGCTCTCCGAGGCGGGGGAGATGACGCCGGAGTGGCGCGGACCGTTCGAGAAGGCGGCGCGGCACCGCTTCATTCCCGACACGGTGTGGGTCCAGGACGGCGACCTGCTGGTGCCGGTCGACCGGGCCGCCGACGAGGACGCGTGGCTTGAGCTGTGCTACCGCAACGACTTCGTGATCACGCAGGTGGACGACGGCGCCCCGTCCGCGCCGGGCGGAGCCGGGTACGAGATCACCAGTTCGGCCAGCCGCCCTGACGTGGTCGCCCAGATGCTCACGGCGCTGGAGGTCGCCCCGGGCATGTCGGTACTGGAGGTCGGCACCGGGACGGGATGGAACGCCGCGCTGCTGGCCGAGAGGCTCGGCCCCGGCCGGGTGACCTCGGTGGAGGTCGACCCCGCGGTGGCCGACCATGCCCGGCGAGCGCTCCAGAGGGCCGGATACGGCGTCACGGTGGTGACCGGGGACGGCGCGCTCGGATACGCACCGGACGCGCCGTTCGACCGGGTCATCGCAACGGCCGCGGCCGCTCGGGTGCCGTACGCGTGGGCGGAGCAGACTCGGCCCGGCGGACGGGTCCTGGTGCCGTGGACCACCGACTTTCACAACGGTGCGCTAGTGGCGTTCGCGGTATCCAAGGACGGCACCATGCGGGGCCGCATCGTCGGCGACACGTCGTTCATGCGCCTGCGGTCCCAGCGCGGCAGGCGGGCCTTACTGGACCGTGACGTGCACAACGTCGCAGAAGCCCGCCGGTCCTCGACGGAGCTGCATCCCTACCAGGTGCTCGGCGAATACGACGCCTCGCTGGCGATCGGGCTCAGGGTGCCCCGCTGCAAGCCGATCGTCACCCATCACGGCGAGGCGTACACGGTGTGGCTGGTCGACCCCTGGTCGGGCTCGTGGGCGAGTCTGGAGCACGAGCCCGGCGCGGCGAAGTTCCCCGTCCGCCAATCGGGCGACCGCAACCTGTGGCAGGAGGTGGAGGCGGCCCTTCAGTGGTGGGACGGCCTCGGACGTCCCACCGCCGACCGCTGGGGCCTGACCGTCACACCCGACGCCCAGCACGTATGGCTCGACACCGAGAACCACCAGATCAGTCGATGACCGATGACGTCTTCGGCCACGGATACCGTACGGCTGCGAGCCGAGCTTGCCGGACTGCTCGCGGCCGACGACCGGGCCTGGCGCGAGGCGGTGGGGGCCGTGCCTCGGCACCGGTTCATTCCGGGCTTCTATGCCGACTCCGGCGAGCGTTCCCGGGACGGGCTGACCGTCTGGGAGCCGGTCACCGAGGCCATCGACCGGGCGCGATGGCTGACGGCCGTCTACTCGGACACCACTCTGATCACCCAGTTCGACGGCGACGAGACCGACTGGGACCGTCCGGCCCCCAGGACCGGCGGGGCGCCGACCTCGTCGTCCACGCTGCCCTCCCTGGTGGTGCGCATGTGGGCCGACGCGGATGTCCGGAACGGCCAGAACGTCCTAGAGATCGGCACCGGCACCGGTTACTCGACGGCGCTCGCGTGCGAGAGGCTCGGCGACAGTGGGGACGTCACATCCGTGGAGGTGGACGGCCACCGCCTGAGCCGGGCCGCGGCCGCGCTCTACGAGTGCGGCTACGCACCGGACCTCGCGGTGGCCGCGGGAAGATCCTCACCACCTTGTCCGGCTGGCTGTACGGGTACGCGCGGGTGCTGCTGACCGTCCAGGACGACGGGACCGCCGAGGGACCGCTGCTTCCCGGGACCATCTCGTTCATGGCCGCACGAGTGCAGGAACGGCCGGAGCCGGGCAACCCGGCACACTGGGCGTCGCTCACACACGACGCCGAACCCCGTCCCGTCCGCCACGGCCCTGAGCGCCTCGACGATTCGACGGAGGACGGCTTCTCCGGACGTTTCCTCGCCCAGTTGGCCGCACCCAACGCGCAACTCACGCTGCTGAACGGCACCGCGCAACTCATCGACGTCACCACCGGCTCCACCGCCGCCTTCACCTCGGACGGCGTCCGCCAAGCGGGCCCTGTGCGCCTATGGGACGCCATCGAGGCGACCTGGGACGCCTGGGACCAGGCCGACCGCCCCGCCCTGGACACCTTCCGCCTGAGCATCGCCAACGGAACCCAACGGATCCATCAGCCCACGACCCCCGCCTTGTCGTTCGCTTTGCCGAATTGACCCCCGGCGAGCGCCACTTCACCACTCAGCCCGGACAGCCGCAGATCAGCGGGGTTGCATATCATCGGGGGTGGCTTCGTAGTGCTGTTGGACGGCGATGGCCTGGCCGAATTGGCCGGCCTGGCTGGGGCTGCCGCAGAGTTGCGGAGGATTCGCCAGTTCTTAAGCTGCTTGAGCCGAGCGTTTGCGTTCGCCGCCTCTCCGCCTGACATGCGAGCGGGGATCGCCCCCGATGTCCAGAGGCTTGACCCGCCGGGATCCGGCAACGACCTGCACGTCCATCCAATGGCAGCGGTGCTCGGTCGAGTCGCGGCCTGCTCCGACCGCCTTTGTCCGATCACCCCATGCAGGAACGCACAACACGCGCTCCACAATCCGCAAGACAATGAAATCGAAATGCCCGAAATGAGGTATCCGAGGTAACTGCGGGCAGCGATCATGAGTCACAAAAAGAATCATGGTGGAATTTCGACTCGAAAGCACAAGCCAGCGCCCGTTCGGATACCATAGGAGCATGAGTTCAATTCCGGTCGATCTTGATGCCGCGTCCACCATTGAATTGGTGAACGCGGCCTCTGCGATCGCCGCTGAACTCGCCTCCCGCACCGCCCCCGACTCCCCAGCCGCCTGCCTGGAACTGGCCGAAGGACTCGCCGCCGCCACCGATCTGCAAGAGGCCGCGCTGGCCGGGTACGTCGGCGTGGTGGACGGCGCCCGGGAGGTACAGCGGTGGGGTTTCCCCTCCACCCGGTCCTGGCTGCGGTCCCGCCTGGGCATGCGCGAATCCCGCGCCAAGGAACGCCTGACCCTGGCCCGCCAACGGCACCGCCTGCCCGAGATGACCGGACGATGGGCTGCCGGTGAGTTGTCGGCCGGGTACGCCGCCACCATCGCCGACGCCGTCACCCGACTCGACGACACCGACTGCCCGGTCGCTGAGAACATCCTGCTGGGCATGGTCGACCAAGGATTCTCGGCCGGGAAGGTCGCCTCCTTCGGCAAGCGGATCCGTGAGGTGATCGCCGAACGCGACGGGCGTGAGCAGGCCCCGGACGATGTGGCGCGGGGGTATGAGCGGTCGTGGATCGACTCGACCCGGTCGTTGGACGGTGGCCGCTACATCAAAGGCTGGCTGAATGCCGAGGACGCCGCGATCTGGGACGGCACCCTGGGGCCGCTGGCCAAGCCCGCGGGAACCGACGACCGGCGTGATCTAACGGAGCGGACGGCGGCGGCGTTGACGAGCGTGTTGTCGGGCGGGCACAAGGCCACCAAGGTCACCGTCATCTGCGACCTGGACACCCTCACCGGCGGCACCACCCCCGCC
>NZ_VCKZ01000003.1 GCF_005889745.1 Actinomadura geliboluensis | reverse complement strand
TCCCCTCACCGGTGCCCGCCTCCCCGACCTTCCGCTGCGCGACGGCCGCACCGTCTACGAACTCCTCCGCCAGGCTCACCCCGTACTGCTCGACCTGGGCGGAGGCATTCCCGTGGCAATCGCGGATTGCGCCCGTGCACTGGAAGCGGTCACGCATGAAGGAGCGCTAGGCGACGATGCACCCCCGGAATGGTGTGACGTCCGCGCAGCCCTCATCCGCCCCGACGGCCACGCGCACTGGGTCACCACGTAAATCTCGCGGGCACTCCCGACTACACCGTCCAAGGTTGCAGGTCCCACACCTAGCGGCGACGGTGGTCTTTCACCCCCGTTCGGACAAACAGCGCTTTCATGGCGCACTGAAAGGGAGTGTCCAGTTAACGGATACCTCTCTGCTCACCGCCGCTTGACACAGAGAGGTGCCGAAAACCGTACTGTGAGGATCTTGGGGTGCCGCCTCGGGCGCGGTCTGACCCGAAAACCGTTTGGCCCTCCCGTGTGCCTTCGGACTGATCTGTCGGCTGCAGCTCCGGGGCGGTGCTTGCTGCCGCCGGACCGATCAGACGTGTCCCGATAGGGGCCTTGCCGCACCGAGCATCATCACAGTACTGACCGCCTGATCGGCCCGGCGACGGCCAAGCCCGTCCGCGCCTTGATCAGGAGAAACCATGCTCGGCACCCCCGAACTCGTCTCACCCCTCCTTCCGTCGATGGCCAGGAAGTGATCGTGGGAGTAGACACCCACAAGGACTTCCATGTCGCCGCCGCCATCACCACGCTGGGCGTCTTGATGGGCAGCAAGACCTTCCCCACCACCCAGGCCGGCTATCGGGCACTGGTGACGTGGGCTCGCGGGTTCGGCTCGGTGCGCCGCGCAGGTGTGGAGTGCACCGGGTCCTACGGGGCCGCGCTCGCACGCCACCTGGCCGCCGCCCACATCCAGGTGTTCGAGGTCAACCAGCCCGACAAGGCCAACCGTCGACGCCGCGGCAAGAACGACACCATCGATGCCTGGCCGCCGCTCGCGCCGTCCTGGCCGGCCGCGCCCACGCCCTGGGGGTGGCCGTACCGGGCACGATGACCGTGTCCGCGCCCTTGAGCCCTTCAAGGCCCCACGGCGCGCGCAGGGTGAAGGTGCCCGCGTCGATCTCCGGCTGTTCGGCGCAGACGCGGATCTGGTAGCCCGGGCGCCCGTCCGGGAGGCGGGCACGGGTGAAGACCTCGATCGGGGTGGACAGGTCGAACGGGATCACTTGGTCCAGGGCGAGAACGGCGACGGTGTGCATGGCGAGAACCTATCTGTTCACCGGGCGAGGAAACCCGGCTCCGATCTCCGAAATCTGTTATCCATCCGAGCTCAGAGTCCTCGTGGCGGGTCGTGGCAATATCCCGTTGAAGACTGTCACTCATGCCACTGGGCGGGCAGGGCGGCGAGCCCATACCTTCGAGGCGTCCCACGGCCTGAGCCGGTTCGCCCTCACACGAAGGAACTCCCCATGCACGTCCAGATTGTCCTGTTCGACGGCTTCGATCCGCTCGATGTCGTCGCCCCCTACGAAGTGTTGTACGCCGGCGGCATCGCCTCCGCGGGCGCGGTGAGCGTGGAGCTGGTCTCCGCGGAAGGGGCGCGCGAGGTGGTCAGTGGCACTGGGGGCCTGGCGCTACGGGCCACGGCTGCCCTCAACCCCTTGCGTGCGGGCCTGATCGTGGTGCCCGGCGCGTCGGGCCGCGTCGGCGAGCCCGGTGAGGTCCCCGACCAGGATGCGGGCGACGGAGAGCGGCGGCAGGACGAGTCCATCCCCGTCCTGCTGGGCAGGACCCTGAATACCGAGCTTGCCGCGCTGCTGAAGACGGCCATGGAGAACCCGGAGGTGGCGGTCGGCACTGTGTGCGGCGGCTCGCTGATCCTGGCCATGGCCGGCCTGCTGGACGGACGCCATGCCACGACGCACCACATGGGCCTGGACATGCTCGACGCCACCGGCGTCCACGTGGTGCGTGCGCGAGTGGTCGACGACGGTGACCTCGTTACCGGCGCGGGCGTCACCTCCGGGCTCGATCTGGGTCTGTACCTGCTGGAGCGCGAGGTAGGGCCCCGTATCGCGCATGCCGTAGAGGAGTTGTTCGCCCATGAGCGCCGCGGCACCGTCTGGCGTGATCTGGGTCCGGTGCCCGCCGGCTTCTGATCGTGCGCCGTACGCACACGAGGTTCGGCGCCGCACGCCACGCTTCTCGTTCGCCCTCTTCGTTCGCATACACCGTAAGGAAGAACAGCAGCATGTCCGTCGAAGGCATCTGGGACCTGTCCATTTCCACTCCCATCGGAAGGATCAAGGCCGTGATCGATCTCCGGCGGGAGGGCGGGGTCCTGACCGGCCTCGCCCACGGAGCGGGCGAGGAGGTCCCGCTCGGCGATGTCGTCCTCGACAGCGACCGGCTCACGTGGCATCAAGCCATCACCAAGCCCCTGCGGCTGAATCTGGCCTTCGACGTGACGGTCGAGGGTGACACCATGAAGGGGACCTCCAAGGCCGGGCGCCTGCCGGCCTCGAAGGTCACCGGCGAGCGGCGCGCGGTTCGAGCGGCGGCGGAACGCTAACCGTGGCGAAGTTCTTCCTCTCCCTGCACGTCCTGGCCGCCGTAGTGTCCATCGGCCCGGTGACCGTCGCCGCCAGCATGTTCCCCAAGGCGCTGCGCCGCGCGCACAGCGAACCGGGCGCTGTGGAGCTGCTCACGACCCTGCGGATGCTGCACCGCATCTGCCGCGCCTATGCGGTCTTTGGCCTCGCGGTGCCCGTCTTCGGGTTCGCCACCGCAAGCAGCCTCGGTGTGCTCGGCAATGCGTGGCTCATCACCTCGATTGTTCTGACCGCTGTGGCCGCCGGCGTTCTGGCCCTACTGATCCTGCCCACTCAGGAGGAGGCTCTGACCGCGGCGGAAGAGTCCGGCGCCGGCTTCCCGGTACCGGGCGACGGCATCTTCCTACGCGAGGTCGGCTCTCCCGAACCGGGCTCCGGCACCGGCTCCCGCGTACCGGGCCGCCTGGCCATGCTCACAGGGGTCTTCAACCTGCTGTGGGCCACGGTCACCGTCCTGATGATCATCCGCCCCGGCTCCACCACAGGAGTATGACCGTGCACCTGCGGCCACTGCGCGTTGCAGCACACATAGAACTCCTCTCACTGGTCATCATGCTGGCCAACATCGCCACCGCCCACCTCAAGCCCATCTCCTCCCTGATGGGACCCACCCACGGCTGTGCCTACCTGTTCGTCGTGATCGCAACCTGGCGCTTCAAGCAGGCCGCGGCCACCGCTAAGGCCGTCGCCATCATTCCCGGCATCGGCGGTCTCCTCGCCCTGCGACTGCTGGGCCGCTCTGGCCCCACCCGTCCGGATCTCGAAAAGGTCACCCGGGCATGATTTACGTCGTGCCGATCCTGATCGGCCTTCTGTACGCGCTGCTGATGTCGCTGATTCGCGAACCGCACCGGCGCCGCTTCAACGCGATCATGGTGGCGGGAGCGGGCGCCGCCTATCTCAGCGGCGGCGGCTTCGGCGGCTGGGAGTTCCTTTTCACCGCCGTCGCCACGTATGTCGCCTACCGCGGGCTGGAGTCCTGGACGTTCATAGGCATCGCCTGGCTGCTGCACACCGCCTGGGACGTGCTCCACCACCTGCAGGGCAACCCGATCGTGCCCTTCGCCCACACCTCCTCCCTCGGCTGCGCGATCTGCGATCCCGTCATCGCCCTATGGTGCTTGCAGGGCGGTCCCTCGCTGATCGACCTCGTCCGCAGCCGGTTCACGCGCTTCCGCACCGCAGAGGGCGCGCCGTCCGAGCAGACGGTGGAAGTGTCCGACCGACCGCACAGCGGCACCGCGGAGCAGGAACCCGCGGTCAGCGACGGAACCCGCCCTCGGGAGCCAGCGACCTGACCGCTGATCCTCTCCGCCCCGTCGGTCGACGCAGAGTCGTTCGCCAGTCGTGCCACCGAATCGCCTGATCAATCGGGCCGTCCCGCAAGAGGTCATCCGCGTCCTCCTCGACCACGAGTCAACCCACATGATCGCCCACTACGCCAAGATCACCGACAAGACCGTCCGGCGGCGCCGGGAGGCGGCCACCAAGGTCAACATCAAGGGCGAGCGCGTCGACCTCGAGCCCTTCTCCGACAAGCAACTGCCCGGCAAGACGATCAACAATCCACTGCACCGGCTGGTGCCGTCCTACTCCGACGCCAACAACACCCGGGTCAACAGCAACCGCTACTACGCCAAGGCATGGGGCTGCAACCCCTACTTCCCGAACTGGAACGTCCCGGTGGAGTACCCGCCGGAGTACCCGCCGGAGTACCCGCAGGGCCGACCGGTCCAAGAGTGCGATGAGTACCCCTTCGCCTCCACCTACGAAGGCGCTGCGCGCTGGAAGACCGACGGAGACCAGTACAAGAACATGTTCTCCGCCAAGCCGGTGTACTGGCGCGACAACCAAGCTGCCGGCACCCTGCTCGGCAACTGGTATGACTGGGACCGAATCGCCGAGCACCAAGCCTTCTACATCAAGGTCGACTGACCGCCGATCGATCAGAACCCGGCGTGCTCAGTGGGGCGCCCCGCCGCCCCACTGGGCACGCCCCCGCACGGAGGGGCGCTCCCATGAGCACGAGTCTGATGGCCTCGCACGACTGGCTGGTGCAGCCCTGGTATTCGCAGGTGGAGGTCAACGGCGCCGACCCGCCCACAGATGCCATGCCCACCGCCGCTCCCATGAGCAGCAGCGCGTGCGAGGGAACAAAACTGCTGCTGTTCACCAGTGGAAGCGACCTCGCAGTCCACATCCGCGCCGAGTCGTGGACCAGTGAGCCGCTGACCGGAGACCCATGCCTGGACATCGAAGCGGCCACCTGGACTCTCCACATCCCCGCCGGCCGGATCACCGTTGCCGACTCCGCATCGGCCGATCCCTAGGCCTTCGATCTGCCCGCCCCCGGCCATTACCGGGTGCGAGTCAACGCCTTCAACACCGACACACGGCAACTGGCCGACGACGCCCAGAAACGATCCTCCGACTTCGACGACCCGGCCTACCAGACTGAGGTCGCCAAGCTGACCGGCCGCGAACTGTGGTTGCTGCGGCTGTGGCCCCCAACCACCCCACCACCGCGCAAGTGAATCCCGTAGGCAGAGCCGGCGCACCCCGGGTCTCTGTCTGCGCAGACGAGCCCATGCGCTACGCCGGGGACGTCGAAGTCGGCCGAAGCCCGCCAGGTCACTGCATTACAGCCACAGACATACGCTTCATGCCCCCGGCATGTTCAGCGAGTAGTAGCGGATCTCCGCGCTCAGCGTGGGCACTTTAGTCGTTACGCAACCTCGACGGCCTTCAGTCCGGACGGTCGCACCCTGGTCACCGCCACCTCCAGTATGTCCGATGAAATGACGTGGCTGTGGGACATGGCGACACCCCACCGACCTTGTCGGCTCAGTCTGCGCGGCAGTTGGACGTGGACGCACGTTGACGCCCCAGGAATGGGGCCGATACCTGCCTTCCGGTTTCAAATTCCGAGGGGCCTGTCTGTGACCAGATGGTTTCGTTCGCGTCTTCCGGCAGCGACTGGCGGGTGCACGGTGAACTGCTGGTGCTCGGCATTCAGGTTGCCGCATCCACGGCATGGGAGATTTTCAAGGACGCAGGCACCGATCCAGCCCCGAGCGCGCCTCCACCACCTGGGCTGGCTTTATCAGGTTGCACACAGAGCGCCATTCCGCGGCGTAGCACTCCGGCGCGGAGTTTCTCATCAACGCAATCCCGGGCCTCTGTCGACTTCAAGCTAGTCGCTCGTGCACAGATTCTCGCGGAAGTCGGAACGCCCCCGGTTGCAACCTTGTCGTCGGCGACCAACCGACTTCCCAAAACTCGTCGGGGACGACGAACCGCCTGCGGGTTCTTGTGCTTAATATCACCACGCATGGGCAATCTCAGCGACATCCAAGCTTGGCTCGATGAGCGGTTTCCGCTGCTGATCGAGGAGTACGACGTTCCAGGTGCGGGTTGGGCCGTGATCCAGGGCGATCAGGTGGCCGACGGTGCCGCCGGGTTGCTCAGCAAGGCGACCGGGGTGGAGGCGACCCCCGACTCGGTCTTTCAGATCGGGTCGGTCACCAAGCTCTGGACCAGCACGCTGGTCCTGCGACTGGCCGACGAGGGCAAGATCGAACTCGACCGGCCGGTGCGCGCCTATCTGCCGGAGTTCGGCGTGGCCGACGAGGAGGCGGCCGAGCGGATCACCGTCCGGCAACTGCTCAACCATACCGCCGGGTTCGAAGGGGACATCTTCACCGACACCGGGGTGGGTG
Source organism: Actinomadura geliboluensis (assembly GCF_005889745.1). GTDB lineage: Bacteria > Actinomycetota > Actinomycetes > Streptosporangiales > Streptosporangiaceae > Spirillospora > Spirillospora geliboluensis. The sequence continues at coordinate 77,151 of NZ_VCKZ01000003.1, read as the reverse complement.
ACGACTGTCTTGAGAAGTACGTCGCGACGCTGCACGAGGTGCCACAACTGTTCCCGCCCGGTGAGCAGTTCTCCTACAACAACGCCGGCTACTGCGTGCTCGGCCGGCTCGTCGAGGTGCTTCTCGGACGGCCGTATGACGTGTGCCTGCGCGAGCAGCTCATCACGCCGCTCGGGCTTACCCACACCGCCACCGGCCCCTATGAGGCGATCATGTTCCGCGCCGCGGTGGGCCATGTCGAACTGGAGCCCGGTACGGGCTACGTGCCTGCCCCGATGTGGGCGCTGGCGCGCTCGAACGCGCCGGCCGGGTCGATGCTCGCGATGCGGCCCCGGGATCTGGTCGCCTTCGCCCGGATGCACCTTGCGGACGGCGTGGCGGCCGACGGCGCCCGGGTACTGGCCCCGGGGACCGCCGCCCGGATGCACGCCCGGGAGGTCGACCTGCCCGAACTCGGCATCATGGGCACGTCGTGGGGCCTGGGTTTCGAGCGGTTCGACACGGCGGCCGGTGCGATCATCGGTCACGACGGCAGCACCATCGGGCAGCAGGCCTTCCTGCGGATGGTCCCCGAGGCAGGGGTGGCCGTCGCGCTGGTGACCAACGGCGGCGCTGCCGTCTCGCTCTACCACGATGTCGTGGGCCGCGTCCTCGGCGAACTCGCCGGCGTCGGCCTGCCCGCCCTGCCGGTCCCGCCCGCTGAGCCGCGGCGGATCGACGCCGATCGGTACGTCGGCACCTATTCGGCTGAGGTCTTCGACCTCACTGTCAGCCAGGACGAGGACCAGCGGATCTGGATCGAGCAGATCCCCAAGGGGGTCTTCGAGGAGATGGGCGGGAAGGTCGAGCGGACCGAACTCGTCCACTACCGCGACGAGATGCTGATCCCCGTTGACGCCGACCGCGGCATGCACATGCCGCACGCGTTCCTGGGCGACGACGGCACCGGGCACGCGCTGTACCTGCACCTCGGCCGAGCGGTCCGCCGCGCCGGCGCCTGACCCATCCACCACTGGAACCACGGGACGAGAACGTTCGGACGGGAATCGCCATGAAGCAAACCATTGCGGGCACTTATGGGCTTTGCCTGGCCTTGGCCGCCACCGCGCTCGCCGGCTGCGGCGGCTCGTCGAGCAGCGGCGGGACGGCGGGAGTCGTCAACGGCGGCACCTTCACGCTCGGACTCTCCTCCGACCCGGGCGACCTGGACCCGCAGATGGGCGCGGGCAGCACGCTGTTCACCGTCACGCAGTTCGCCTACGACACGCTGGTCAGCGCCGACGGCAAGACCGGCGAGATCCGGTCCGCGCTGGCCAAGAGCTGGCAGGCCAAGGGGACGTCGGTGACGTTGACGCTGGCCGACGGCATCACGTGTTCCGACGGAAGCCGCCTCACCGCCTCCGACGTGGCGGACAACCTCAACTTCGTCGGGGACCCGAAGAACAAGAGCCCCCTCCTGGGGACCTTCCTCCCGCCCGGCGCCAAGGCGAAGGGGGACGACGCCACCCGCGTCGTGACCCTCACCCTGGCCCAGCCGGCCCCCTTCGTCCTCACCGGACTGGCCAGCCTGCCGATCGTCTGCCCGGGAGGCATGGCGAGACGCGCCTCGCTGAAGACGGCGACGGCGGGCACCGGGCCATACAAGCTGACCGAGGCCGCACCGGGCGACCACTACACCTACATGATCCGCGACGGATATACGTGGGGGCCGAACGGCGCGACGACCGCGACCAGGGGGCTGCCGAAGACGGTCGTGGTGAAGGTGGTCGAGAACGAGACGACCGCGGCGAACCTGCTGCTCTCCGGTGGCCTGAGCGCCGCCACGATCATCGGGCCGGACGCGAAGCGGCTGGAGAAGGCGGGCCTGTTCGCCGCCAAGACCCCCGAGCTGGCGGGAGAGCAGTGGTACAACCACGTCGCGGGCCGGCCCACCGGCGACCCCAAGGTCCGCATGGCGCTGACCCGGGCACTCGATCTCGACCAGCTCCAGAAGGTCCTCACCTCGGGGGAGGGCGGGCCGGCGATGACGCTGGCCGCGAACGAGCCGGTCGCCTGTCCCGGCGACTCGGTCTCCCGCTCCCTGCCGGCCACCGATCCGCGGGCGGCGGGTGCCCTGCTCGACCAGGCGGGCTGGAAGCGGGGAAGCGACGGGCGGCGCGCCAAGGGCGGCAAGCCGCTGTCGTTGACCTTCCTCTACCGGAACACCAACGGCAGTGCCGGCGACGCCGCGGCGGAACTCGCGGTGAAGCAGTGGAAGGCGATCGGCGTCGAGGCCACCGCGCGCAGCCAGAACGAGACGACGCTGACCGGCACGATCTTCGGTGGCGGGAACTGGGACGTCGCCTGGGTCTCGCTCAACGTCAACAGCCCCGACCAGCTCGTGCCGTTCCTTTCCGGGCCGGCGGCGCCGAAGGGCAACAACTTCGCCGCGATCTCCGACCCCGACTACGACAAGGCGGTGCGGTCCGCGATGGCGACCCAGGGCACGGCCGGGTGCCGCCAGTGGCTCGCCGCCGAGTCCGGACTGATCGCCAAGGCGGACATCGTGCCGTTCGCCAACGGGGTCGTGCGCATGTTCGGCAAGGCGGCGCGGTTCGAGACGCCCGGCCAGCTGGTCCCGACCAGCATCCGGATGCTGGCGAGGTAGCGGGGTGGGAAGTCCGCACACGCTGGTGAAGCCGACCGTCCCGCGCCCGTCCGAGGACCCGGTTCGGCAGCGGTTCTGGGCCCGTCCGTGGGCACGGTTCGGCGCCCGGCGCCTGGGACGGCTGCTGGTCTCGCTCTGGGTCCTGGTGACGGCGTCCTTCGCGATGATCCACCTCATCCCGGGGGACCCGGTCCGCGGCGCCCTCGGGCCCACCGCCCCGGCCGCCCTGGTGGAGGCGCGCAGGCACGCGCTGGGGCTGGACCAGCCGATCCCGACCCAGTACGTCCGCTACCTGAAGGGACTGTTCAGCGGCGATCTCGGAACCTCGCTCGCCTCGCAGCTGCCGGTCTCCGACGTGGTCGCCCAGCGGTTGCCGGCCACGCTTCTCCTGGCCGGGCTCGCGTTCCTGGCGGCCGTGGCCGTGGCGATCCCGCTGGGCGTCGCGATGGGCGTGCTGACCCGGCGCGGCCACGGGCGGCGGACCGAGCTCGCCTTCACCACGACCAGCATCGTCGTGGCGACCATTCCGGACTTCCTGATCGGTGTCGCGCTGGTCTACCTCTTCGGGATCAGGCTCGGGTGGTCGCCGGTCGCCGGCAACGAGACGGCGGCGGCTTACGTGCTGCCGGTGCTGTCGCTGGCGATCGGGCCTGCGGCGATCCTCGCCCGGATCGTCCGCGTCGAGATGGTCGCGGTGGTGGAGGCGGACTTCGTCCGCACCGCCCGCGCCAAACGCCTGCCGCCCTGGAAGATCTACGTCGGCCACGCCCTGCCCAACGCCGTCACCGCCGCGCTGACGCTGGGCGGGCTCCTGCTCGGCGGGCTGGTCGCCGGCACGGTCCTGGTCGAGAACGTCTTCGCCTGGCCGGGCCTCGGCAGCACGATCGTGCGGTCCATTCTCACCAAGGACTACCCGGTGGTGCAGGCGATCGTCCTCGTGTACGGCGTCGGCGTGCTGATCGTCAACGTCGTCGTCGACGTCGCCCTCGCCCTGCTCGATCCTCGGTCGAAGATCCGGGAGGACTGACGGATGCAAGGACGCTGGACGCGGGTCGTCCGCACCCCCGTGGGCCTCACCGCGACCGTGCTGGCGGTGGCGGTGGTCGCGCTGGCCGTCCTCGGACCGGTCGTGTGGGGCTCCGCCGCCGACGCCGTCGACACCGACAACATCCTGGCCACGCCGTCCGCGGGGCACTGGGCGGGGACGGACAACCTCGGCCGGGACATCCTGCTGCGGGTCCTCGTCGCGTCCCGGCTGTCGATCGTGCTCGCCCTGCTCGCCACCGCGATCGCGGTCGTCGTGGGGCTGCTGCTCGGGTCGGCGCCGTTCGTGCTCGGCCGCCGGTCCGGCCGGCTGGTGTCGGCCGTGGTGAACATCGCCGTCGCGTTCCCGGGGCTGCTGCTGGCGCTGTTCTTCGCGGTCGTCTTCGGCGTCGGCGCCACCGGCGCGGTCCTGGCCCTCGGGTTCGCGGGCGCCCCGGCCTTCGCGCGTCTCACCCAGACGCTCGTCGCCGGTGTCGCCGCCCGGGACTACATCGCGGCCGCCCGGACGGTGGGGATCGGCCGGTTCCGGATCCTGGTCCGCCACGTGCTGCCCAACATCGCCGAACCGCTGGTCGTCAACGCCACCATCGGCGCCGGTACCGTGCTCCTGAGCTTTGCCGGACTGTCGTTCCTCGGCCTCGGCGTCCAGTCACCGTCCTACGACTGGGGCCGGCTGCTCTACGACGGCATCGGCGCGATCTACGTGAACGCGGCCGCGGCCCTCACCCCGGGGGCGGCCGTGCTGGTGGCCGGACTGGCGTTCAGCCTCTTCGGCGAGTCGGTCGCCAAGGGGTTCGGCGTCCCCGTCGGCATCGGCCTGGGCGCGGTGGTGTCCGCGCGCACCGCGTCGGCGAAGGAGCCGGAGCCCACCCGGCACGTCGAGGAGGCGGGGGACTCCTCGTCCGATGTGGTGCTCGATGTCCGCGACCTGGAGGTCACCGTCTCGGGGCCGTCGGGTCCGGTGCGGCCGGTCCGCGGGGTGTCCTTCGACGTGCGCCGCGGCGAGGCGGTCGGCATCGTCGGGGAGTCAGGCTCCGGCAAGTCCTTGACCGCGCTGGCCGTCACCCGGCTGCTCCCCGACCACGGCCACGTCGACGCGTCGCGGCTGCAGTTCCTCGGCAATGACCTGCTGGCGCCGGACACCGCCGTCCAGCGCCGGGCGCTGGGCACCAGGCTGGCCGTCGTCTTCCAGGACCCGATGACCGCCTTCAACCCCACCCGCCGGATCGGCGCGCAGTTGGCGGAGGTGGCCACGCATCACCAGGGCCTGAGCCGCCGGGACGCGATGGCCCGCGCGGTCGACCGGTTGACCGCCGTCCGGATCCCGGACGCGGGCATGCGCGTGCGCCAGTACCCGCACGAGTTCTCCGGCGGAATGCGCCAGCGGGCGATGATCGGCATGGGGCTGATGGGCACCCCGGCGCTGATCGTCGCGGACGAGCCGACCACCGCGCTCGACGTCACCGTGCAGCAGCAGGTGCTGGACCTGCTCGCCGCGATCCGCGAGGCCGACGAGGTCGCGCTGGTCCTGATCAGCCACGACGTCGCGGTGGTCGGCGAGGTCTGCGATCGGGTGCTGGTGATGTACGCCGGCCGGATCGTCGAGGACCTGCCGGCCGCCGAACTGGCCACCACCGCCCGGCACCCCTACACCAAGGCGCTGGTCGACGCGGTGCCCGACATGACCACCGACCTGGACGAGCCGCTCGCGACGATCCCGGGCCGCCCGGTCGACCCCGCCCACGTGCCGCCGGGATGCGCCTACGCCGATCGGTGCCCGCTCGCCGACACCCGCTGCCGGGCCGAGGACCCGCCGCTGGAGGCCGGCCCGGACGACTCGCCGCGCCACCGTGTGGCGTGCTGGCACGCGGGCGAACCGTTGCCGACCGATCGGAACGCCGACGAAATGGAGTCGCTGTGAGTGAGCTGCGCTTCGACGATGTCACGGTCCGCTACGGCCGGACGACCGCCGTCGACGGCGTGAGCCTGACGGTCCCGGACGGTGCGGTGGTCGGGCTCGTCGGCGAGTCCGGCTCCGGCAAGTCCACCCTCGCCAGGGCCGCCGTCGGCCTGGCCCCGCTCACGCGCGGCCGGATCACCCTCGGCAGCGCGCCAGTCCCGACCCGGGGCCGGCCGCGTCCGCTGCAGATGGTCTTCCAGGACCCCTACTCGTCGCTCGACCCGCGGATGACGGTCGGCGGCAGCGTGGCCGAGGCGATGCCGCCGGGCGTCGCACGCGCCGACCGGAGGGCCGAGGCCGAGCGACTGCTGGAACTGGTGCGTCTTGACCCGGGCTGCGCCGACGCCGTCCCGTCCCGGCTCTCCGGCGGCCAGCGGCAGCGCGTCGCGCTGGCACGCGCGCTCGCGGCGCGCCCCCGCGTGATCATCGCCGATGAGATCACCTCCGCGCTGGACGTCTCGGTCCAGGGGGCCGTGCTCAACCTCGTCCGCGAGCTCCAGCGCGAACTCGGCCTGTCGATGCTGTTCATCTCCCACAACCTCGCGGTCGTCCGCTACGTCGCCTCGCAGGTCGCCGTCATGCGGCACGGCCAGGTCGTCGAGCAGGGACCCACGACACGCGTGCTCACCGAACCCGGCCACGACTACACACGCCAACTGCTCGCCGCCGTACCCGGGCGAACCCTGCAGAGGAGCAAGCCATGAGTCGACGACCGCACATCGAAGACCTCACCGACTTGGCGGTCCCGTCACAACCAGAGATGTCCCCAGATGGCAGCCGGATCGTCTACGTGCTCCGGACCCTGGACGCCGCCCGCGACCGCAACCTCGACCAGCTGTGGCTGGTCGGCACCGACAATGGCACGCCCCGCCGCCTCACCTCCGGTTCGTCCGACACCGCGCCGGCCTGGTCGCCGGACGGCCGCCGGCTCGCCTTCCTCCGCGGCGGGCAGGTCGCGGTGCTCGACACCGGGGGCGGTGAGCCCGAGCAGGTGACGGACCTGCCGCTCGGGGCCGGGCCCGCGTGCTGGAGCCCGGACGGCCGCCGGCTCGCCTTCACCGCCCCGGTCGACCCGACCGGGGGCGCGCCGGGGCCGATGGTCTCCGACGGCCCCGACTACCAGGCCGACGGCGTGGGGATGTTCGGCCCGGTCCGCACCCAGGTGCACGTCCTCGACCTGGACACCGGCGAGGTCCGGCAGCTCACCGACGGACCGCACAGCGCCGGCGCCGTGGCCTGGTCGCCGGACGGCACGACCCTCGCGTTCACCCGCGGGGGCGATGCCGGCGGAAACCTGCGATCCCCGGTATACCTGTTGCGGGTTGACGCACCGCTCGCCCGGCCACGAGTGCTCGCCTTCGCCGACGGAGCGGCCCTCACCGTGGGCTGGGTCGGCGACGGCTCGGCGCTTCTCGTGGTGGGCTGGTCCGGCGATCCGGTCGGCCACACCCGCCTGTACCGGGTCGGCGCGGCCGACGGCGAGGTCACCGATCTTTCGGGCGCCCTCGACCGTAACGTGATGCGCGGGGCTCCCGCCTATCCCGGCGGCCTGCCGCACGAGCATGAGGGCCGGGTGTGGTTCTGCCTGCGCGATCGTGGGTGCACCCACCTGTGGTCGGTCAGGACCGACGGTACAGACGCACGCCCGGTCGTGGACGGTCCAGGCCGGGTCGTCTCCGGGCTGTCGGTCGGCGGCGGCCGGGCGGCCGTCGCGCTCGGCACACCCGCGTCGTTCGGCGAGATCGCGGTCGTGGACCTGACGACCGGGGCCGAAACCGTGCTGACCGACCACGGCGCCGCGTTCGCCGACGTGGACCCGCACCCCCGCGAGGAGCGGTGGTTCACCATCTCCGACGGCGCACAAGTCCAAGCGTGGCTGATGCACGACCCCGCCCACGGCGGCCCGCGGCCGGTCCTGCTCGACATCCACGGCGGCCCGCACAACGCGTGGAACGGTGCTGCGGACGAGATCCACCTGTACCACCACGAACTGGTCGACCGGGGCTGGGCCGTGCTGCTGGTCAACCCGCGCGGCAGCGACGGGTACGGCGAAGAGTTCTACAACGGAGCCCTCGGAGGCTGGGGCGTCGCGGACGCGGCCGATCTGCTGGAGCCGCTCGACCAGCTCGTCGCCGAGGGGTTCGCGGACCCGGACCGGCTCGCGGTGGCGGGTTACAGCTATGGCGGTTTCATGGCGTGCTGGCTGACCGGCCACGATGACCGGTTCGCGGCGGCGGTCGCCGGAGGCACGGTCAGCGACCTGGTGAGCATGGGCGGGACCAGCGACGACTGCTGTTTCCTCAGCGCCTGGGAACTCGGCGGCGCCCCGTGGCGCAAGCCCGCGGAGTACGCGGCGATGTCACCGCTCACCCGCGTGGCCGACGTCCGCACGCCGACCCTGGTGATCCACGGTGCGGCCGACCTGACCTGCCCGCTCGGGCAGGCCCAGCAGTGGCACACCGCGCTGTACGAGCAGGGCGTTCCGACCCGGCTGGTCGTCTACCCGGAAGCGTCGCACGCGTTCGTCCTGCTCGGCCCGCCCTCGCAGCGGCTCGACTTCAACCACCGCGTCCTGGACTGGCTCGAACAGCACACGACCCGGGCCGGCCGGGCCCGCGTCGACGGCGCCCACTGGCAGCGGCGACTGGCCCGGCTCGCCGAGCGGCACAAGGTGCCCGGCGCCCAGCTCGGCATCTTCCGCCTCGGGACGAACGGGTCGGACGATGAGCTGGTCGAGGCGGCCCACGGCGTGCTCAGCGTCCGCACCGGCGCACCCGTCGGCGGCGACTCGCTGTTCCAGATCGGTTCGATCACGAAGGTCTGGACCGCGACCGTCGCGATGGCGCTGGTCGACGAGGGGCTGCTCGAACTGGACGCCCCGGTCATCGAGGTACTGCCGGAGTTGCGGCTCGCCGACCCCCACGTCACCAAGTCGGTTACCCTGCGGCACCTGCTCAACCACACCAGCGGCATCGACGGCGACGTGTTCACCGACACCGGCCGCGGCGACGACTGCCTGGAGAAGTACGTCGGCCTGCTCGCCGAGGCCGGCCAGAACCACCCGCTGGGCGCCACCTTCTCCTATTGCAACTCGGGCTACTCGCTGCTGGGCCGGATGATCGAGAAGGTCACCGGGCAGACCTGGGACCAGGCACTGCGCGAACGGCTGTTCACCCCGCTCGGGCTGACGCACACGGTGACGCTGCCGGAGGAGGCGCTGCTGTTCGCCGCCGCGGTCGGCCACGACGAGCGCGACGGCGAGCCGGTGCTCGCCCAGGCGTGGGGGCTGCCCCGCTCGATCGGCCCGGCCGGGCTGGTCACCTCCACCGTCGCCGACCTCCTGGCCTTCGCGCGCCTGCACCTGACCGGCGGGCTCGCCGCCGACGGCACCCGGGTGCTCAGCGCGGACAGCGCCGCCGCCATGACCGCCCACCAGGCCGACCTGCCCGACAAGTACATCCTCGGCGACTCGTGGGGGCTCGGCTGGATCCGGTTCGGCTGGGACGGGCACCGCCTGATCGGCCACGACGGCAGCACCCTTGGCCAGGACGCGTTCCTGCGGATACTGCCCGAGCAGGGACTCGCCGTCGCGCTGCTCACCAACGGCGGGCACTCCCGCGACCTCTACGCGGACCTGTACGGCGAGATCTTCGCCGAGGTCGCCGGCGTCACGATGCCGCCGCCGTTCGCGCCGCCGCCGGAACCGGTGACCGTCGACGTGACGCCGTACCTCGGTGCCTACGAGCGGGCCGGCGTGCGGGTGGAGGTCGAGAACGGTCCGGAGGGGCCGCTGCTGCGGACCACCATCACCGGTCCGATCGCCGAAATGGTGCCGGACCCGGTCGAGGAGCACCCGCTGGTCCCGGTCGGCCCGGCGCTGTTCGCCGTCAAGGCACCCGGGACGCAGACCTGGGCACCGGTCACGTTCTACGAGCTGCCGACCGGTGAGCGCTACCTGCACTACGGAGTCCGCGCCACACCGAAGGCGGAGCGATGACGCCCAGCCTGAGCGACCTGCTCGCCGATGCGCGCGCCCTCATCGAGTGCGAGTCGCCCTCCACCGACCTGGACGCCGTCGCACGCTCGGCCGAGGTCACCGCCCGGGTCGGTACCGCCCGCCTCGGCGCCGCACCCGAACGGATCGTGCTGGACGGCCGAACCCACCTGCGCTGGCGTCTCGGCACCGGACCCTCACGGGTGCTGCTGCTCGGCCACCACGACACCGTCTGGCCACTGGGCACGCTGGCCCGGCACCCCTGCACCGTCGAGGACGGGATCCTGCGCGGCCCCGGCTGCTTCGACATGAAGGCCGGACTGGTCATGGCGTTCCACGCCGCCGCCGGCCTCGACGGCGTCACCCTGCTCGTGACCGGCGACGAGGAGATCGGCTCGCCCAGCTCCCGCGCCCTGATCGAGCGGGAGGCCGGGGCGGCGGCCGCCGCCCTGGTCCTGGAGGCGTCCGCCGCCGGCGGCGCGCTGAAGACCGAGCGGAAGGGCGCCTCGTCGTACGAAGTGCGCGTCACCGGGCGGGCCGCCCACGCCGGGCTCGAACCGGAACGGGGTGTGAACGCCACCCTGGAACTCGCCCGCCAGGCGCTGGCCGTCAGCGCGCTCGGCGACCCGGCGGCCGGGACCACGGTCACACCGACGGCCGCCCACGCCGGCACCACCACCAACACCGTCCCGGCCGAGGGAACGTTCGCGGTCGACGTGCGGGCCCGGACCGTGGCGGAACAGGAGCGGGTCGACCGGGCGATCCGCGCGCTACGACCCACGGAGCCCGGTGCGCGCGTCGAGACGACCGCCGGCCCGAGCCGCCCTCCGCTGGAGGCGGCGGCGTCCGCGCCGCTGTATGAGCTGCTGTGCCAGATCGCCGCCCGCCGCGGATGGCCCGTGCCCGCCCGGGCCGCGGTCGGCGGCGCCTCCGACGGAAACCTCACCGCCGGAGTCGGCACGCCCACCCTGGACGGTCTCGGCGCGGTCGGCGGTGGCGCGCATGCCGCCGACGAACACGCGCTGGCCGCGGAGCTGCCCCCGCGAACCGCGCTGTTGCGGGCGCTGGTCGAACAACTGCTGGTGGGCCCGCGCACCGCGTCCCTTGCGACAAGACCGTGACCACCCCCCGCCCCCGACGAGCCGAGGAGCAACAACGTCGTGACCGATAGCAGGGTGTCTGCCGCGGAGCCGATGCCGGACCAGGCGGTCAGCGCCGCGGAGGCCGCCGCCAGGGCGGCCGCCGTCTCGGTGCGCGAGCTCACCGAGATCGCCGAGCTCACCAGCGCGGTCGGCCTGCTCGCCGCCATCTGGGGACGCTCCGTGAGCCCGCCAGTGAGCGTCGAACTGCTGCGCGCCTTCTCCAAAGCCGGCAACTACGTGGCCGGCGCCTTCCAGGGCGACCGTCTGGTCGGCGCGTGCGTCGGCTTCTTCCACGCCCCCGGGGGCGCCATGCTCCACAGCCACATCGCCGGCGTCTCGCCGGCCGTCGCCGGCCGCAGCGTCGGCTTCGCGCTCAAACTGCACCAACGGGCCTGGGCCTTCCAGCGCGGCGTCTCCGAGATCGCCTGGACGTTCGATCCGCTGGTGGCCCGCAACGCCTACTTCAACCTCGTGAAGCTGGCCGCGCGACCGGTCGAATACCTGCCGGACTTCTACGGTCCGATGGCCGACGCAATCAACGATGACGGGGACTCCGACCGGCTCCTGGTGCACTGGCGGCTCCGCGACAGCGCGGTGGTGCTGTCCAGCATCGGGGGCGGCGCGGAAGCCGTCGCCGCCGACGAGCTCCGGGCGGGCGCCACCGTCGCACTGAGCGTCGGCGCGGACGGCGGCCCGGTGCCCGGCACGCTCGACGGTGACACCGTGCTCGTCGCGGTGCCCCAGGACATCGCTTCCCTGCGGAGCACGGAACCGGATCTGGCACGACGCTGGCGGCTCGCCGTGCGCGAGGCGCTGACCGGCCTCACCGCCGACGGCGGCCGGATCGACGGCTTCGATCGCGCCGGCTGGTACATCGTACGGAGAGAATCATGAAACTCACAGGCGTCGAACTGCGGCGCATCGCCATGCCACTGGTGGCGCCGTTCCGCACCTCGTTCGGCACCGAGACCACCCGGGACATCCTGCTCGTGCGCGTGCTGGCCGATGACGTCGAAGGCTGGGGCGAGTGCGTCGCGATGACCAGCCCCCGCTACTCCGCCGAGTACGTCGACGCCGCCGCGGACGTGCTGCGCCGGTTCTTCGTGCCGGCGGTGCTGGTGGCCGGGCCGCAGGCCGCCCACTCCGTCGCCGAGATCCTCGCGCCGTTCAAGGGCCATCACATGGCGAAGGCGGCACTGGAGATGGCGGTTCTGGACGCCGAGCTGCGCGCCGAGGGCCGCTCGTTCGCGCGCGAACTCGGCGCGGTGCGCGAACGGGTCCCGTGCGGCGTCTCCGTCGGGATCATGGACAGCGTTCCCGAACTCCTCGACGCCGTCGACGGCTACCTCGCCGAGGGCTACGTCCGCATCAAGCTCAAGATCGAGCCCGGATGGGACGTCACGCCGGTCCGCGCGGTCCGCGAGCGCTTCGGCGACGACCTGCCGCTGCAGGTGGACGCCAACACGGCCTACACCCTGGCCGATGCCCGGCAGCTGGCCCGGCTGGACCCGTTCGACCTCCTGCTGATCGAGCAACCTCTCGACGAGGAGGACGTGCTCGGCCATGTGGAGCTGGCCGGGCAGCTCCGGACGCCGATCTGCCTGGACGAATCCATCACCTCAGCCCGCGACGCCGCGGCCGCGATCCGGCTGGGCGCCTGCCATGTGGTCAACATCAAGCCCGGCCGGGTCGGCGGATACTTCGAGGCCCGCCGGATCCACGATGTCTGCGTGGCACACGGCATACCGGTGTGGTGCGGCGGAATGCTGGAAACGGGTCTCGGCCGCGCCGCGAATGTGGCGCTCGCCGCCATGCCTGGGTTCAACTTGCCCGGCGACACCTCGGCGTCCGGGCGGTATTACGCGGCCGACATCACCGAACCCTTCGTGCTCGACGACGACGGCCACCTCGACGTCCCCACCGGCCCTGGGCTCGGCCTGGAGCCGGTGCCGGACCGGCTCGCCGAGGTGACCACCGCGACCGAGTATCTGACCGGCTGAATACGAGGAGGAGTGGCGTGGTGCGCGTCCACCGTGAGACCGTCCAGCGTGTGAGCACCACCCGTCCATGCGCGAATCTCGGGCGGGTCGTCGACGACCTGGGCGCAACCCTGCTCGAACTCGTCCACGGCGACCCCGACCCGCCCGGAGAGATCAGCGCCGTCGTCTTCCACGACCCGCTCGATCAGCCGGTGCTGCCCTCCCGCGCGCTGGTGCTCGGCGTCGGGATGGAGGCCCCCCGCGACGTCGCGGCCCTCCTCCGCACGCTGGGACGCCAGGACGCGGCGGCGCTCGTCCTGCGCGAGCCGGTCCTGCTCACCGACGAGGTGCGGGCCGCCGCCGACGAGGCCGCGGTCACCGTGCTCGGCCTGCGTCGCGGCGCCCCGTGGGGTCATCTCAGCGAGATGCTCCGCTCCCTGCTCACCCAGAGCCCGGGAGCGTGGCCCGCCGAGGAGGAGTCGCTCGGCGGGCTGCCCGCGGGTGATCTGTTCGCGGTCGCCAACGCGATCGCGGCCCTCCTCGATGCGCCGATCACCATCGAGGACCGCAACTCTCGCGTGCTCGCCTTTTCCGGCCGCCAAGACGAGGCCGACCCGTCCCGTGTCGAAACCATCCTCGGCCGCCAGGTGCCGGAGCGGTTCGCGCGCGTCCTGCACGACCGCGGCATCTTCCGGGAACTGCTCCGCAGCGATCAACCTGTGTACATCGAACCCATCACCGATGGGCCAGGCGAATTCTCCTTGCCCCGCGTCGCCATCACCGTGCGGGCGGGCGACGAGATGCTCGGCTCCGTCTGGGCGGCGGTGCCCGACCGGCTCAGCGACGAGCGCAATGAGGCGCTGCGCGAGTCGGCCAAGCTGGTCGCGCTGCACATGCTCCGGGTCCGCGCCGGGGCCGATGTGCAGCGCCGGATGCGGGCCGACCTGCTGAGCGACGCGCTGGAAGGCGGCCTTGGCGCCGGCGAAGCGCTCGAACGGCTCGGTCTGTCGAACCAGCCACTGCTGGTCCTCGGCGTGGCCCTCGACGAGCGGGGCGTGCACGACTCCGACGGCGCCACCATGGTGCATGACCGGCAGCGGCTCAGCGACGCGTTCGCCATGCACCTGTCCGCGACCCACCCTCGATCCGCGGCGGCTGCGATCGGCGCGGTCACCTACGGCCTACTGCCCACGGCCGGACCCGTGGATAAGGCCGCCACCCGCGCGGTGCGAATCCTCCAGGAATTTCTGGACCGAGTGGGAGACCGCCTGCCCACCATCACCGCCGTGGGCCCGGTGGCGCTGGACCTGGCCGAAATGGCCCACAGCCGATCCTGCGTCGACCGGGTCCTGCGCGTGCTCCGCAACGGACGCCTCCACCGCCGCGTCGGCCGTTTCGACGAACTTCAGGGCGAAGAACTGATGCTGGACCTACGCGACCTGGCCATGGCCCGAAGCGAAAAACCTATGGGAGCATTGGCCCGCCTGATCGACTACGACCGCCGCCACCGCGGCAACCTGGTCCAGACCCTGGACGCCTGGCTGAACGCCTTCGGCGACGTCGCCGCGGCCTCCGAATCGGTCGACGCCCACCAGAACACGTTCCGCTACCGCCTCCGCCGGGTGACCGAGGTCGCCCAGTGCGACCTCAGCAACCCCGACCAACGCTTCGGCTTGATGCTCCAACTACGCGCCCTCGCCGTGGACACAAGCCCCACCCCCTGAAACCCCAGCCTGATCTGGACGACCTGTGGGGCTTCAATATCCAGATTCTGGATTTGAGGTGCGCTTTGCGGGGTGTGTCAACTTAACGGCGTGCGCCGTGAGGCGCTGGGATTCGAGTGGAGGTGGGGGACCTTCGCCGGTGGCCTGTCGCAGCAGGTCAGCGTAATTGAGGGCAGCCTGATCCGGGTGATGCCGGGGAGGGTGGGAGCAGCCCTGACAAAGCCGGACGCCGGTCAGGCACCCGATCCAGCACCCCGGCCAGCACCGGAAGGCCGACACCCGCGGGCATCGGCGAGTTAGAAGGGACAACATCCTCGCAGTGGCGCAGCGTGCCTGGCACCCACCGGCCAGGAGACTGCCGCCGATCACCCGCTGGTCATCTGGCCATGTGAGAACGCATTAGCTCTGGGATCTGGGCAGGGCACCTCACAACTCAAGGACCATCTGGACCGCACGTTCACGCAGTTCTGAGGAGTGCTTCCTCCTGGTGCCATGGCCCCTCATTCTTCCAGATATAAGGGTCTCCACCCAGCCGGGGCGATCCACGACTGCTCTCCGCCTCTGGCAGATGGCTCGCGGCCCGTCGGTTGGGGACGATGTCGTCTCGCCGGGTGAACGTGAGGCGAAGCCGAGCCGATAATCGAGTGTCGGGCGCGCACATTCTCGTCGTGTCGATGGACGCTGTCACCGGTTCACTGCATACTCGCAATATGCGCTTTGCGTATTGTGCTCGAATGGCTCTTTCAAGTCCGTCTCTGTCGGGTCAACCGAAACGCGTGCACGGGTTGGTGGATATGCGGGTGTTCCGGTCAATCAGGTGCACTGGTCGGGCGTCAGGGGGTGCCGAGGAATGCCGATGAGCCCTGATTTCGAAAACCGGTTGCTGGAGGTGCTGCCGAGTGTGGCCGAATACTTTGGCACGCCATTCTATATATACGACGCCAAGGGTATCGACGAGAACTGTCGCGCCTTCAATGCGGCCTTCTCTGGTTTGGCTGTCCGAGAGTTCTTCGCGGTCAAGGCGCTGCCCAATCCGGCTGTTCTGCGCCGCTTGGCCGGCCGCGGATTCGGGTTCGACTGCAGCTCTCTGCCCGAGCTGACGTTGGCCCGGCAGGCGGGCGCGTCGGGCCGGGACACCGTGTTCACCTCGAACAACACCAGCGTTGCGGAGCTGGCTGCGGCCACCACTTCGGGCGCGTTGATGAACATCGACGACGAGGCGGTGCTGGACACGCTGATCGGCGCCGGCCTCGTTCCCCGTGCGCTGTCCTTCCGGGTCAACCCGGGCTCGCACGCGCCGCAGTTCGACGCCACGTTCTTCGGCGATCCGAGCAGTTCGAAGTTCGGCATCCGGATGGACCGGCTGGAGGAGGTCTGTCGCAGGGCCGCCCGGGCGGGGGTGCATTCGTTCGGGTTGCACATGATGATCACCTCTAACTTTCTCGATGAGGAGCCCACGCTGTTCGCGCTCGGGGTGCTGGCCGACCAGGCGATCAGGCTGCGCGGGCGGCTGGGCGTCGAATTCGACACGATCAACGTCGGCGGTGGAATGGGCATCCCCTTTCGACCCGGCGAGCGTCCGCTCGACCTGGCCGCGGTCGCCGGGCGTATCCGGGAAGTGGCCGCCGGCTGGCCGTCCGACTGGCACCCCACGATCTGCTTCGAGAACGGTAGCTACATCACGGGTTCGCACGGTGTCCTGGTGACACGTGTGGTCAACAGGATGTCGAAGTGGCGGGAGGTGGTCGGCGTCGACGTCGGGACCAACGCGTTGATGCGGCGCCTCGTGTATGCGGACGCGTACCACCACATCACCGCTCCGTTCGTGGCGAGCGATCGCATCGAGACCGTCGACGTGGTCGGTTCGCTGTGCTCCAACCTGGACAAACTCGCCGAGCAGCGTTCCCTGCCGGTGGTCGCCGCGGGCGATCTGCTGGTGATCCACGACGCCGGCGCGCACGGGCACGCGATGGGAACCACCTACAACGGCCGGCTCCGACCGAAGGAACTGATGCTCCACCCCGACCGCAGCGTCGACCTGATCCGGCGGGCCGAGACCGAGGACGACTACTTTGCCACGCTGGCCTTCGAGCCGCAGTCGCTGCGGCTCGACTCTGCCGGGCTGGGGGCATAGGTGCCGGGCTCGTTGACGCCCGCGGGCGCGGACGCGCCGATCGACGCCCACGACACCGGCCTCCACGACGTGCCGTTCCCGGTTCCGGGCCCGGTCGTGGCCGTGAAGTACGAGGCGGGCTACGCCTCGGGCACCCACAAGGAGCCTGCGGCGCGCGCGATGGTGGCGGCGGCCGCTGCCGGCGGCTACGACCATGTCGTGGTCGGGACCTGCGGGAACTATGGCCGGGCCGTCGCGACCGCGGCCCGTGACGCCGCACTGGCGAGCACCGTGGTACTCCCCGCCGAGGGCCATGACCGGGGGGCGTGGGCGCGTGCGATGGGCGCCCGGGTAGTGTTCGTCGACGGCGGCTACGAGGATGCGGTGGCCGAGGCCCGCCGGCTGTCGTCGGCGCCGCGCACGGTCGACGGCAACGTGGACGGGCCGTTGGCCGACGCGGTGCTGCGCGGGCACGAGACCGTCGTGGAGGCGCTGGCCCGGACGCTCGGCGCGGCACCCGCAGGGCTCTGGGTTCCGGTGGGCAACGGCACCACCCTGGTCGCCGTCGCGCGTGGGGTTCGGCGTCTGGGGTGGGCGACCCCGATCCACGGGGTCAGCGCCGCGGCGGACAATGCCGTCGTGTCGAGTTGGCCGGGACGGTACCGGCCGCTGCCGCCCGATGCGGTGCGTCTGACCGAGCACAACGAGCCGCTCGTCAACTGGGACGCCCTGCACGGTCCGCAGGCGCTGGATGCGGTGCGGGCGTCGGGGGGCATGGTGCACGGTGTCGACGACGACGCGTTGGTGACGGCCCGTGACTTTCTCAACGCGGCCGGGTTGCCGGCCACGGCGGCCGGGGCGGCCGGCGTGGCCGGAGTCCTCCGGCACGCCCGCGACCACGGCATGCAGGGCCGGCACGTGGTGCTGGTCACCGGACGTCCTGTGGCTGGCGACGTGCCCGGGTGAGCTGAGCCTCGCGCCGCTCTGGTCAGGAGCAGGTGACCACCACGGCGTCGCCGAGGCGGCGGTCGACCAGCAGCACGTCGACCGCCTCCGGGCCGGTGTCGGACCAGGTGAGCACCGCGCGCCGACCGGGCGGGACCGAGCGGTCCAGCCCTGCGGGGCCGTCCAGCTGAGGTCCGGTGCCGGTGAGCCGCCGGTTGGGCACCCCGACGATGTGCACCACCGGAACGTCCGGCATGTGAGAGAGCGCCTCGACGGAGGTGACGTCGTCGCCCCACCGCAGGCGGGCGGCCCGCTCCGTGCCGATGACCGGCCGGTTCGGTCCGGCCAAGGTGACGTCGTAGCGGTAGCGGGTGAGTTCGTTGGCCACCGTGCCCTGCTTGAGCCGGATCTCGACGGGCGTCCCGAGGTCGCGCGCGAATGCCGGGAACCAGTCCGGGTCTATCAGGAGCTCGCGGTCCTGCGCGATGGTGTGCCGTATCGCGTCGGGAAGGCCGGCTTCCGGCACGCCGCGCGCCCGCGCCACCGCCGTGGCGAAATGCTTCTGCAGGCTGCGGTTGCGGACGTCGCCGACGAACACCGCCCCGCCAGGCCCGGCTCGTGAGACAGCGGTGGTGAGGACGTCGGCGAGGTGGGCGAGGCTGGGGAAGTACTGCACCACGGAGTTGAGGATCACCACATCGAACGCCGCGGCCGGGAGGAGTCCCGTCTCGTGCGCCGGCAGCGTCCGCAGCTCCACCCGCCCGGCCAGTTCCGGACGTTCGGCGCGTAGCCGTTCCCCCAGCGTCTCGACGGCCACCGGTGAGAGATCGGTGCCGGTGTAGGACGTGCAGTGCGGCGCGATCCGGGACAGCAGCAGCCCGCTGCCGACCCCGATCTCCAGGACGCGCTCGGGCCGCAGCGCGAGGACGCGGGCGACGGTGGTGTCCCGCCACTCGCGCATCTGGTCCGTGGGAATGGGGCTCCCGTCGTAGCTGGAGTCCCATCCCGAGAAGTCCTCGCCGAGCGCCCCCCACGGCGCGCGGTAGAGGTGGTCGTAGACCTCACGCCACACGTCGATGTGGGCTCGGTCCGTGACCGAGCAGGCCGCCGGACGGGTCATAGCACGCTGGACAGGTCGCCGCGGCGGCGCACGTCGGCGGTGACGCAGTGGAAGCAGCCGCCGAACCGCATCACGTTCCGAAACGGCACCGGGAGTACCTCCAGGCCCCAGTCGGTGAGCATCTTGATCAACGGGTGCTCGCCGGCCTCGACCACGACGCAGGTCTCGCTGAGCATGAGCACGTTCATGGCCACCCAGCGGCTGGACATGTACAGCTTGTGGTCGGCGGGCAGTGCCGACTCGGGGGCCCAGCGGACCTCCCACGCGTCGAGCACCTGCGGGACCTTCTTGATCTTAGCCGGGTTCAGCAGCAGCTTGCCCGGAGCGAGCGGAACGAACGAGCCATCGATGTGCATGGGGGAGGAGTCGGTCAGCTCGACCGGGTGCACGGTGTACGCGGGGCCGACGTGGCGGGCCACCCAGTCGATGCCGAGCTGGTTGGTCACGTGGCTGCGTTGCACGAACAGGTCGGTCCCGCACCGGGTGAAGTCGGCGGCGTCGAACGTCGGCTCGGCCTCGGTGGTGGCGTAGCGGCCGGTCGCGTACGGGGTCTCCCGGTCGAAGTCCTCGTCGTAGGTGTCCGGGCCCAGCAGCGGGCGGGGTGCGGCGATCCAGCGCGCCCCGCGGCGGAAGTAGTCGGTGAGCAGACCGTGGTAGGCGTCGGCCTCGAAGTAGCGGCTACGCCACGCCATCGGCGACTCGATGATCAGGTCGCCGACGATCAGCAGCAGATCGCGCGGCATGGCGCTGTAGAGCCCGCCGGGGCTGCTCCAGCGCGGCGTGCTGAAGCCGCGCGTGTGGTCCACGGCGTCCGGGCGGGTCACCGTGATGCCCAACTCCTGCAGCGTCGAGGCGAATGCGTCGAGCTCGGCCGCGGCCGCCGCGGCGTGCTCGCGGGGCCACGGCCGGCCGGCCCGGCGGCGGAACAGCGGCTGGGCGTCCGGCGGCATCGTGGCCTCGACGGCGGGGTCCCAGGACGGGACGGCGGCACCGGCCATCGTGCCGACGATGACCTCTTCGAGGGGTCCCACTCGTTGTGCGTGCTGACCGGGCAGGCCCTCGCGGGGGCCGCCGGGTCAGGTGCCGGTGCGTCCACTGCGCTCCTTCGTCGTCCCGGGGGGTCTTCGATCGTGGACGGTTCCGGACGAACAGCGGTGATCGAACGGGTGAACATCGCGGCGGGTCGAGATGAATCACGGGCAATTGAGATCGTTTTCGCTCGACGTTCACGCGGCGCTCGCCCGCCGGTCGTCCGCGCTCGTGGAGCATTCTGGCGCTGCCGTTGGTGTAGGAGGTCATGCCGTGGTCGTCACCGACGAGGCCGGCGAGAGCGACGTGGTGGCCACGGTGCTCGCTCACGCCTTCCGCGCACCCGAGGATTGCGCCCTGGTCGAGGGCGCGGAGACCGTCACCTACGGCGAGCTGGTCGCCCGGGTCGAGGAGCTGGCCGCGGTGCTGCGCCGCCACGGGCTCGGGCCGGGCGAGCTGGTCGCCGTGTGCCTGCGGCGGGGCATCCGTGCCGTCCTCGCGATACTGGCAGTCCTGCGCACCGGCGCGGCCTATGTCCCGTTGGACACTGGGTCGCCGCCCGCCCGGCTGGCCGCGATGCTCGCCGACTGCGACCCGCGGGTGGTGCTCGTGGAGCGCACGACGGCGGGACTGGTCGGAGCGCGGGCCGCCGTCTGCGACGTCGATGACCTGCCCGACGTCCCCGCTGGTGCCGCCGTGCCCGGGGACGCGTCCCCTGAGGATCCCGCCTACGTGATCTTCACCTCCGGGTCCACGGGCCGGCCGAAGGGCGTGCTGGTGCCGAGGCGTTCGCTGAACTTCTTCTGCGCCTCGGCCGCCCTGCGGTACGGCCTGGCGCCCGGTGACCGGGTACTGCAATTTGCGTCGCTGGGCTTCGACGCGAGTGTCGACGAGATCCTGCTTCCGTTGTCGGTGGGCGCCACCGTCGTGTTCCGCGACGAGGAGATGGTGAGTCGACCGGACTTGTTCCTGCGGCGGTGCGGCGAGTGGGGCATCACCGTGATCGGGCCGCCGACCGCGTACTGGCACGAGATCCTCGCCGCGCTGGAGCGGGGGGACGCGGAGCTGCCCTCCTCGATCCGGCTCGTGATCATCGGTGGCGAGGCGGTCCACGCCGGCGCCGTGCGGCGGTGGCGCGAGCGGGTCGGCGCCGGCGTGCGGCTGCTCAACTGCTACGGCCCCACCGAGACCACGGTCGTCGCGTTGACCGCCGACCTCGCCGATTGGGACGGCGGCGATCCGGTGCCGATCGGCGACCCGCTCCCCGGGGTGGTCGCCGAGATCCGCTCGCCCACCGGGGAGGAGGCGTCGACGGGCGAGCTGTGGCTGGGCGGGCCCGGAATCGCCACCGGCTACCTGGGGCGCCCGGAGCTGACGGCCGAACGCTTCGTCCGCCGCGAGGGAACGGGCCGGTACTACCGCACCGGCGACGTGGTGACCCGCCTGTCGGACGGGCGGCTCGGCTACCTGCGGCGGCTGGATCAGCAGGTGCAGGTGGGCGGTGTCCGGGTCGAGATCGGTGAGGTCGAGGCCGCACTGCGCTCCCTGGCCGGGGTGCGCGACGCCGTCGTGCTGGCCGATCGGTCCGGCGCGACGACGACCCTCACCGCCCATCTGCTGCACCACCGCGACGAGCCGGACGAGGTCGAGGTCCGGGCGGCGCTGGCCGACCTGCTGCCGGCCGCGATGGTGCCCAGGGCGCTGCACTTCCACCCGAGCTTCCCGCGCAACGAGCACGGCAAGGTCGACGTCGCCGCCCTGCGCGAGATCCAGCGCACGCCGGCGGCGGCCGGTCCGGACGGCCCCGTCCGGGCGCTGTGGTGCGAGCTGCTCGGGCGCACGCACATCGAACGGGACGACGACATCGTGGCACTCGGGGCCGACTCGTTGACGGCCGTGCGGATGCTGGCCCGCCTGCGGTCCGAGTACGGGGTGGAGCTCACCCTCACCGAGCTCTATGCGGCGGGCACGCTCCGCGAGATCGAGGCCCGGGTCGCCGCGGCCGCCCCGCACGCCGCCGGTGCGGTGGACGCCTCGCCCACGGCCGCCGACGTGACCGGCCCGGACGAGTTGACCGACCCCGCCGAGGCGACCGAGCTGACCGGGCTGCAGCAGGACTACTGGATCTCCGAACAGCTGTGCCCTGATCTCCCGGCCTACACCCTGGGCGTGCGCTACCGGCTGACCCGCCCGATCGACCGGGCGACGCTCACCCGGGCACTGGAAGGTCTCGTCCGTCGGCATCCCGCCCTGGGGGCGCGCTTCCCCGAGCACGAGGGCCGACCGCGGATGGTCGTCAACGGCACGGGCGTCATCCCGCTGACCGACGACCCGGCGCCGGACCGGATGGACCTCGCTGCGGGACCGGTCGCCCGGGCCGTGCTGGGCGGCGACGGCACCAGCCTGACGATCCTGGCCCATCATCTCGTCTTCGACGGCTGGTCGGCGGGGGTGCTCGCGCACGACCTCGGCGAGCTGCTGGCCGCCCCGAAGGACCCGGCCGACGTCCCGGTCGGTGTGCTGCCGTGCTACGCGGGCCCGCCGGACGCCGCGGCCCGTGCGGCCGACGTCGCGTACTGGCGGGAGCGGTTCGCGGGCGCCGCGCCCGCACCCGAGCTGCCGGCCGACCGGCCACGGCCGGCGAACCGCACGTTCGCCGCCATCCGGGTGGAGCGGGAGCTGGACCCGGCAATGGTCGAGAGGTGGCGGGAGTTCGGGCGCGCGCACCGGGCCAGCCTGTTCATGGTGTTGCTGGCCGGGGTGCATGGCCTGCTCGCCCGCTATACCGGCCGCACCGACGTCACGGTGCTGGCGCCGGTGGCCAACCGGCCGACGCCCGACCTGGAGACCGCCATCGGAGGGCTGCTCAACACGCTGCCGCTGCGCGGCGACCTCTCCGCCGACCCGACGTTCGAGGACCTGATCTATCGCGTCCGCGACCGCACGCTCGCCGACCTTGACCACCAGCGGCTTCCGCTCCCGGAGATCATCGCCGAGCTGGGGCTCCCGGCGACGCCGGGCCGTAACCCGTTCGGCGGCGTGCTGCTCACCGTGCACAACGCACCGCTGCCCCAGGAAGGCCCGGTGCGCTACGCCGGTGAGGTCGCCGCCCCAGCGCTCATGGTCGACGCCGCGATCGGCCTGGACTTCCCCGAGACCGGGCCGCGGCTGTCGGTGACCGCGAGCACCGAGCTCTTCGATTCGGAGCGGATCGGCGGGCTGCTCGACCACCTGCTGGTCCTGCTCGACGCGGGGGTCGCCGCACCGCACACCCCGCTCGCGCGCCTCCCGCTGCTGCCCTCCGCCGAACGCCGGCGGCTACTGCACGGGGAGGGCGGCGCCACGAGCCGGGCGCCGCGCTTCCCGGCCGTCCACCGCTACCTCGAGGACGTCGCGGCCCGCACCCCGCACGCCCCGGCGCTGGTGGCCGACGGGATCACCCTCGACTACGCCGCCCTCGACGCCGGCGCCGACCGCCTCGCCCGGCACCTGCGCTCCCGCCGGCCGGCCGGGCCGGTGGCGATCGCGCTCCCTCGCGGCGCCGACCTGTTCGTCGCGATCTGGGCGGTGCTCAAGGCGGGATGCGCCTACGTCCCGCTCGACCCCGCCCATCCGCGCGAGCGGCTGCGGCACCTGCTCACCGACAGCGGCGCGACCCTGTTGATCACCCGCTCCGACGTGCACGGCGTGCCCCGGGACGGGGTGCCCGCGGTGCTTCTCGACGAGGAACGGGCGGCGATCGCCGCGCAGCCCGACGGGCGGCTCGACGTTGAACCGGACCCGTCGGACCCCGCCTATCTGATCTATACGTCCGGATCCACCGGCCTGCCGAAGGGCGTCGTGGTCACCCACGGCAACCTGACCCACGCCGTCGAGATGTGGCAGGAGTACTATCGCCTGCGTCCAGAGTGGACTTACCAGCAGGTCGCCGGTGTCTCCTTCGACATGTTCGTCGGGGAGACGCTGCGCGCGCACTGCACCGGCGGCCGCCTCCTGGTCGTGCCCCGGGAGATCGCCCTTGATCCTCCGGCGCTGCTCGGGCTGATGCAGCGCGAGCACGTCGCGTGCACCGAGCTGGTACCGAGCATCTTGCGTCCGCTCCTGGCTCTGGGCAGGCCGCTCGACGGAGTCGCGCTGCTGATCGGAGGCGGCGAGGAATGGCCGGTGCCGGAGTACCGGCGGGCCCGCGAGCTGGTCGGCCCCGCTGGGCGGGTGGTCAACTCCTACGGCGTCACCGAGGCCACCGTGGACAACGTGGCCTTCGAGGGCACGGTCGGCCCAGAGGAGACCCGGCTACCGATCGGCCGCCCCTTCCCGAACCAGCGCGCCTACGTGCTCGACGCCGCCGGCGAGCCGTTGCCCGCGGGGATCACGGGCGAGCTGTATCTGGGCGGGGCCGGCGTCGCCCGCGGCTACCACGCCCGGCCTGAGCTGACCCGTAAGCGGTTCCTCGCCGACCCGTTCGTGCCGGGCGGGCGGATGTACCGCACCGGGGACGCGGCCCGGCTGCGCCGCGACGGCATGATCGAGTACCTCGGACGCCTCGACGATCAGGTCAAGGTGCACGGCCACCGGGTCGAGCTGGGCGAGGTCGAGGCCGCGCTGCGCGCCGTACCGGGGGTGCACGACGCGGCCGCCGCCCTGCACGACGGCGACCTCGTGGGCTACGTCGTGCCTGTGGGCGGCCCGGCCGCGGCACCCCTGCCGAGCGAAGCCCGGCTGCGGGAGGTGCTCAGCCACCGGTTGCCCGCCGGTAGCGTCCCGGCCAGGGTGCTGACGCTCACGGCGCTGCCGCTGACCCCGCATGGCAAGCTCGACCGCCCCGCGCTGCCCGCCCCCGAGCGGGCGACCTCCGCGGCGAGCGATCCGCCGGCGACCCCCACCGAGCACCGCATCGCCGCGATCTGGGCGGAGCTGCTCGGTGTGGACGTCTCGGTGATCGGTGTCGGGGACGCGTTCGCATCGCTCGGCGGCGATTCGTTCGCCGCGGTGCGGATGGCCCGTGCGGTGTCCGACGGCCTGAGCCTGGTAGAGGTCTACCAGCACCCCACGCTTCGTGAGCTTGCGGCGCATCTCGACGGCACGGCCGAGCCCGCGCAGGCTGGTCCCTTCGGGGCGGCCGACCCCGGACGCGTCCTGCACCGGCTCACGCCCGGTCCGGCCGACCCGGCACGCGGCGGGGTCACCGTGGTCGCGGTGCCGTTCGCCGGCGGGAGCGCGGCCTCGTTCGTGCCGCTGGCCGAAGCGTTGCCGGAGAGCTGGTCGCTGCTCGCGGTCGAGCTGCCCAGGCATGACCGCAGCCGGAGCGACGAGGTGCTCAGGCCGATCGACGAGGTGGCCGACCGGGTCGTCGGGGAACTCGCCGACGTGGACGGCCCTGTACTGATCTACGGCCAGTGTGTGGGGACGGCGCTGGCCCTGCAGATCGCCCACCGCGCGCCGCTGAACGGGGTCCAGGTCGTCGGGGTCGGGCTCGGCGCCCTGTTCCCCATCGCCCGCCTGCCCGGCCGCTTCTTCGACCGCTTCTACCGCTGGCTGCCCACCGACCGGCTGCTCGGCGACCGCGGCTACCTCGACTACCTGCGCGCCCGCGGCGGGTTCGTCGACGTGGCGCCCGGTGACGACGCCGAGTTCGTCCTGCGCAACGTCCGGCACGACACGCGGGAGGCCGAGGAGTTCTTCACCGCCGACGCCGCCCCGGGCCGCGGGCTGGTCCTCGACGTCCCGCTTCTCAGCGTCGTCGGCGAGCAGGACCGGATCACCGAGCTGCACCACGAGCGGTACCGCGAATGGGAGGTCTTCTCCCCGCACGTCGAGCTGGTGGTGCTGCCCCGGGCCGGGCACTTCTTCGTCAAGCATCAGGCCTGTGAGCTGGCCGGGCTGCTCGTCGACGCAGCGGGCCGCTGGGGCGCCGCGGCCGAAGACCGCTCCGGTCGGCCGCCGGCCGCGGGAGGGCAGGCCGGGTCCGAGCCCGCCGGCGTGGAACCGCCGGACGTCTCCGCCGGCGGTGTGGAGCCGAGCCTGCGCCGGTTCGCCGTGGTGGCCGCCGGCCAGATCGCCTCGATGATCGGCAGCGGAATCAGCACCCTCGTCATGGGCATCTGGATCTTCGCCCAGACCCGGGACCTCACCATGTTCGGCTTGGTCAGCGCGATCGGCCTGCTTCCCGGAGTGGTGGCGACGCCGTGGGCGGGCGCGGTTGCCGACCGGTTCGACCGACGCCGCGTGATGATCGTTGGAAATGCGCTGTCGGCGCTGTCGATGGGATCGCTGGCCCTGCTCGTGTCCGTCGGCGGGATGCGCTGGTGGCACGTCGCCGTCGCGCTCACCCTGACCTCGGTGGCCGGGGCCTGCCAACGTCCGGCGTATCTGGCGGCGGTGGCGCAACTGGTTCCGAAACGCTTCCTCGGGCACGCCGCCGGGATCAGCCAGCTGGGCATGAACCTCGGGCAGGTCGCTGGCCCGCTGCTGGGCGCGGGCCTGCTCGCCGTGGTCGACATCGGCGGCGTGCTGCTGATCGAGGCGTGCGGCTTCCTGCTGGGCGTGGTGAGCCTGCTGGCCGTGCGGTTCCCGGACCGCGCGTTCAAGCCCCGCGACGAGAGCTTCGGAACCGAGATCGTCCGCGGGTGGCGCTATGTGATGCGCCGGCCGGGGCTGCGCAGTGGCCTGTGGTTTTTCGTCGTCGACCACGCGATCTACACGGTCGGCCTGACCTTGATCACTCCGCTGCTGCTCATCGAGCATTCCGCGCTGCTGCTGGGGGCCGTGCTATCCGCAGGCGGGATCGGCGGCCTAGTCGGCAGCGTCACGATGAGCCTGTGGGGCGGCACCCGCCGCCGCACCAACGGCATGATCGTCGCGATGGGCGCGGGGGGCCTCGCGCTGGCCGTCGTCGGTCTGGGCGGCAGCCCGGCGACCGCCGCGGTGGGGATGTTCGTGCTGCTGTTCACCGAGGCGGTTATCGACGGCAGTTGGATCGCGGTGCTCCAGGCCAAGGTCGAAACCTCGCTGCTGGGCCGGGTCATGTCGATCTTCACGGTGCTCCCGCTGGTCACCGTGCCGATCGGCTACCTTGTCGTCCTCCCGGCGACCGACACCCTCACGGGGCCGCTCGGGCAGTGGATCGGCACGGAGCAGGGGGGAGCGCTCGCGCTGCTGGTCGGGGGCAGCGGTCTGCTGCTCGCGGTGTGGGCCGTGCGTGGCTGGTTCCATCCGCGGCTCCGGTTCGTCGAGTACGAGTTGCCCGATGCCCTGCCCGGCGCCGAAATCCCCGACCGGGACGCCCTTCAGCGCGAAGCCGACTCCCGGTTGTGAGCGGGGCCGCGCCGGTCGCGCCCTCGCACCGAGCGGCTCCGGTCAGGTGGCAGGGCGAGTTTTCGGGTTTGTCGGAGACGAGGGCGAAGGTCAGCAGGTGGCGGGGGCGGCCGTGGCCAAGGGTGCTGCCGCGGGCCACAGCGGCTTCGATCGTCGTTGACGACGGCGAGGAACTCGTCGTCGGATGATGCCCCGTGATCGACCACCGTCCGAAGACCGGGCTCGGTAACCACCCGCGCCTGAACGCTCGGCCGTCCACGCCAGTTCATCGTGATGTGGGAGAACAGCCGGTGCTCGATCTTGTTTCATTCCGAGGTTTTCTTAGTGTTGACGCTGATCGCCGGCTCGCCTGCAGCCTGATGGTCCTTGACCTGCTGGTTGATATAGCGGAACTACGCGTCCCGATCAGCGTGCTGAGCACCCTCCAGCGTTTTGGCGTTGCCTTGGAGACTGAACCCGGCCTGCCGGAGAAGCCGCCCGACCGTCGGCGGCGATACCCGATGCCCTTGCCGGGCCAACTCCTCGGCCAGGCGCCGCAGCGACTTGGTCGTCCACCGCAGCGGCGACTCCGGGTCACCCCGCTCATCCGGCTCGACCAACGCCAACAGCGCCGGCAGCATCCGCGGGTCCTGCTCCTCGACACTCTGGCGCCCACCGCCCGCACGACGCACCCGCCCGTCCGGGCGCCGGCAGTGTCGAGCCAGGCGTTGGTTGGCGTGGGCGAGTTGGAAGGCCAGCAGGAGGGTCTGTGCGGCGATGCCGCGGATGCGCCGGCCTTGGGAGCGTTGATGCTCTCGTGGGTGTCGTCCTTGGTGAATCCGTGGGTGCCTTCGGAGGCGTTGCGGAGCCTGCTGTAGAGCTTTTGCCAGTCGGGGCTGCCGTAGGCGTGGGGTTGCCAGTGCTTGGCGCCGTGTTCGGGTGCCATGGTGATGCTGGTCTGGGCGGAGATCTTGGGTGGCCCGACCGGGCTGGGCGCCGGGTCGATCAGCGGGAGTCGTGGGTCGGTGCCCATGCTGGCGCGTTTGAACGGGCACTGGACGCGTCCGGCGGCAGCCGGGCACATGTATCGCTGGTGCCCTTCGGAGTCGGGGCGGCCTTTGGGGGCCAGGGCGTAGGGCTGGCGGGCGTCGATGCGGTGCCGCCAGGTGGCGGGTTCGATCGCGGCGGGGTCGCCTGCGTTGCGGAACAGGTTCTGGGTGGTGTTGGCCAGGGGTTCGGGCATCTGGGGGCAGTACCAGGTGCCTTCCTTCTGGTGGGCGCCGTGGGCTTGGGCCTGGATGCCGAGTTGGTCGCTGCGGTAGCTGTAGACGGGGAGGAAGCCCAGGGCGCGGATGGCAAGTTGCCAGTCTTGGGGGCGGCTGTTGTTGTAGGCGGCGTCGGCGGCGACGTATCCGGCGGGGTGGGCGCGCTTGAGGATGTCGTCCAGGATGGCGGTGCCGTTGGCGCCGGGGTCGTGGGGTCGCGGTGGGGGTTGCGGGCGACGGCGAGGGCGACGAGAGCGGCGACGAGAGCGGGAAAGACGGCAGCGCCGGGAAAGACGGCGGCGGCGGGAAAGACGGCGGCGCCGGTGACAGCGGGAAAGGCGGCGACGGCGCTGAGAGCGTCGCGCCGAGCGGTGCGCTGACGCCCGAGGAGGCCGCCGAGCCCGTGGGCGAGCGCGACCCCGCGACCGGCGCCCCGGTCGCCCTGCCCGCGCCTGTGGCGGTCGCCGAGCAGGCCCCCGCCGGGCCGGACGCGCCCGACCCCGCGCACGACGTCGAGCAGCGCCGCCGCGAGGCCGGCGTCGACCACCGGTTCCCGTTCGGCCGGCCCGGGGAGCCGCTCGGCCGCGCGCACCCGTTCGTGTTCGGCTTCACCGCCGCGCTCGGCGTCATGACGGCCTGGCTGCTCGTGCGGGCGGCCACCAACGCCAAGTCGACGATCGTGATGCTCGTCGTCGCGATGTTCCTCGCGGTCGGCCTCAACCCGGCGGTGGAGCGGCTGCGCCGGTTCGGGTTCCCGCGCAGCGCCGCGGTCGCGACGGTGTTCCTCGTCGTCATCATGTTCTTCGCGGGGTTCGTCGCCTCGCTCGTCCAGCCGGTGTCGGAGCAGGTCACCGAGCTGCGGCACAACATCCCCGAGTACGTCCAGCAGCTGCAGGACAACAAGACCCTCGCCGAGTGGGACAAGCGCTACGGGCTGCTGGAGCGCGCCGAGAAGGCGGTGAACAGCGAGGGCTTCCAGAAGGGCCTCACCGACACCGCCACCGGCATCGGCAAGGTCGCGATCAGCGGCATCTTCCAGACGATCACGATCCTGATCCTGACGCTGTACTTCCTCAGCTCGCTGCCGCAGATCAAGACGTTCTTCTACAAGCTGGCACCGCGCTCCCGCCGCGCCCGCGTCGCCCTGCTCGGCGACGAGATCCTGGACCGGATCGGCGGCTACGTCGCCGGGCAGTTCACGATCGCGTTCATCGCGGGCGTCTGCTCGTACATCTTCCTGTCGATCCTCGGGGTGAAGTACGCGCTCGCGCTGGCGCTGATCGTCGCGGTGACCGACCTGATCCCGCTGATCGGCGCGACGATCGGCGCGGTGATCGTGTGCCTGGTCGCGTTCCTCACCGGGAACACCACCGACCTGATCGCCTGCGTGATCTTCTACGTGATCTACCAGCAGGTGGAGAACTACCTGGTCTACCCGCGCGTGATGAAGCGGACGGTGGACGTGCAGCCCGCGGTGACGATCGTGGCGGCGCTGGTCGGCGCGGCGCTGCTCGGCGTGGTCGGCGCGCTGCTGGCGATCCCGACGGCGGCGGCGATCTCGCTGCTGGTCCGCGAGGTCGTCATGCCGCGCCAGGAGACGCTGTAGCACGGCGGGCGCTCCGCGCGGGGACGGGTCAGCGGGCGGTCCGGGCGAGGGCGGCGGCGAACTCGGCCACCGCCTGGTTGAACAGGTCCGGCTGCTCGATCGCGCACAGGTGCCCGGCGCGCGGGACGACCATCAGTTCGGCGTTCGGCAGCGCGTCCGCCATGGCGCGGGCCTCCGCCTCGGTGGCGAGCGCGTCCTCGTCGCCGACCATGACGAGGGCGGGCACCCGCACCTCGCGCAGCGTGCCGAACGCGTCGGGGCGTCCGGCCATGGCGCGCTGGGCCCACGCGGCGGCGCGCGGCGGCGTCGCCTGGACGAGGCCGCGCACCCGCCCGTAGACGAGGGCGCGCTGCCGGTAGGTGGTGGGCCCGACGAGGCCGGGCAGCACCTCCTCCACCAGCACCTGCGGGCCGCCGTCGAGGTCGAGCCGGTCGGCCTGCCGGAGCCGGTTCGCGCGGACCTGCTCGGTGTCGGCGGCGGCGCGGGTGGCGGCGAGCACCAGCCCGAGGACGAGGTCGGGGTGGCGGCGGCACAGCGCCATCGCGACGTACCCGCCCATGGACAGGCCGCCGATGACGGCGCGCCGCACGCCGAGGGCGCGGCAGGCGCGGGCGACGTCGTCGGCCATCGCGTCGATCGAGGGCTCGTCGTCGCCGAGCACGGATCCGCCGAAGCCGCGCAGGTCGGGGGTGATGACGCGGAACCGGCCGGCGAGCCCCTCCCGCTGGGCGAGCCACATCGCCGACGAGAGCGGGAAGGCGTGCAGCAGGACGAGCGGGGTTCCGGTGCCGACGTCCCTGGCGTACAGCTGCACGGTCACGGGCGGTCCTCCCGGTCGGCGTCCACGAAGCAGATCCTTACCCGCTCTGGAGCCGGTGGGACGGGAGTGGCCGTGACTGGCCGCATGTGGCTATCTGTCCGGTTCGTCCCATTCAGTGGGGAGCGGGTGGGCGGCCGGCGCGACCCGCTTGACGATCTCGTTCAGCACGATCCGGACGTAGGGCTCGCCCACCCACAGGTGCTTGGCCTTGTCCACCGCGACGACCTCGGCCTGCGGGACGCGCTTGAACCGCTCCCGCGCCTCGGCCGGGCGCAGGTAGTCGTCGAACTCCGGCACGAGCGCCACCAGGGGACGGCCGTCCTCGGCCCACGCGTCCAGGTCCGCGTCGTCCGCCCGCTTCAGTGGCGGGGACAGCAGGATCGCGCCCTCCACCAGCGGGTCGCGGCCCCACTTCAGCGCCAGCTCGGTGCCGAACGACCAGCCGAGCAGCCACGGCCGCGGCAGGTCGTGGTACTCGGTGTACTCCAGCGCCGCCGCGACGTCGAACCGCTCGGTCTCGCCGTCGCCGAACTCGCCCTCGCTCGTGCCGCGCGCCGACGTCGTCCCCCGCGTGTTGAACCGCAGCACGGCGACGTCGGCGAGGGCGGGCAGCCGGTAGGACGCCTTGCGCAGGACGTGGCTGTCCATCATGCCCTCGGCCGTCGGCAGCGGGTGCAGGCACACCAGCGTCGCGACCGGCGGCCGCTCCGGCGGCAGCGCCAGCTCACCGACCAGCTCCAGCCCGTCGGACGTGTGCAGCACGATGTCCTCGCGCCGCGCCGGCAGCACCGTCGCCGCCCTGATCTCCGCCATGGGTCTCCTTAGTAACGCGGGGCGTTGCGCGACCGCTGGACGCGGGGGCCGCGCCGGGTGCGGGCCTGCCAGCACGGGCGGTGCCAGTGCCGCCGGTCGTCGCCGCCCTCGCCGGCCCGCCAGGCGACGAGATGCCCGACGCCGGGCGGGATCTCCTGGTCGCAGCCGGGGCACCGGTACGCCTTGGCCGAACCGGCGCCCGCGATCGTCCGGACGATCCACTCGCCGTCCGGCCCCTCCTCGGTCTCCTGCGCCCACGACCCGCCGCCCGTCTGGGGACGTCCGGAAACGGCACGGCGGTTCTTGCGGGGGCTCATGCCTTCGAGGATATGTGGGCGGGGCTGGAGGACGGTTATCGCAGCGGGCGGCCCGCCGTCACGTGCTCGGCGAGGAGCGGCACCGGGGCCAGCGCCGGCTCGCGCGTCTCGGCGTGCAGGGCGCGCAGGACGGTCACGGCGCGGTCCAGGCCGAGGCGGTCGAGGTCGGCGATCGGGCCGGACGGGTAGCCGCAGCCGAGCGTCATCGCGGCGTCGATGGAGTCGGCGTCGGCATATCCGGCGCCGAGCATGGCGGCGGCGTCGTTCAGGTACGGGAAGCGCAGCGCGTCCACGATGAACCCGGCGCGGTCGCGGCAGCGGACGGTGGTGAGGCCGAGCCCGGCGAACAGGGCGGCGGCGCGGTCGGCGACGTCCGGCCCGGTCGCGACCGTCGCGGCGATCTCGGCGAGGGTCCCGGCGGGGTCGGGCAGGTGCAGCCCGACGACGTCGGCGGGACGTCCGGTGGCCATGGCCTGCTCGATCACCGAGCCGCCCACGGACGTGACCAGCAGCACGGCGTCCGGCTTGGCGGCCTGCGCGGCGGCCGACAGCAGCGCCCGCGCGGCCTCGGTGTCCTCCGCGGCCTCGACGACCAGGTCGCAGCCGGCGAGGTCGGCGGCGGAGTCGCGGACGGACGCGCCCGCCCGGTCGCACAGCGCGGCGAGCGCGTCGGCGAGCGGGCCGACGCCGACGATGCCGACGACCGGCGGCTCCCCGGCCGCCGCCGCGGGCTCGTCGCCGCCGGACGCGTCGTAGGAGTAGAAGCCGCGGCCGGTCTTGCGGCCGAGCAGCCCGGCGGTGACGAGCTCGCGCAGCACCGGGGAGGCGGCGTGGCGGCGGTCGCGCGACTCGGCGTAGATCGCGTCGAGCACCTCCAGGCAGGTGTCGAGGCCGATCAGGTCCATGAGGGTGAACGGGCCCATCGGCAGGCCGGCGCCGGCCGTCATCGCGGTGTCGATGTCGTCGCGGGTCGCGTGCCCGGACTCCAGCATCCCGGCGGCCTGGTTCAGGTACCCGAACAACAGCCGGTTGGCGACGAACCCGGCCCGGTCGCCGATCGTCACCGGGGTCTTGCCGAGGCCCTTCACCAGGGCGGCGACGCGGGCGACGGCGTCCGGCTCGGTCAGCACGGTCGCGATGACCTCGACCAGCTTCATCACCGGCGCCGGGTTGAAGAAGTGCACGCCGACGATCTTGCTGGGGCGGCCGGTGGTGACCGCGATGTCGGTGACCGACAGCGAGGAGGTGTTCGTGGCGAGGACGGCGTCCTCGCGGCAGACCTTGTCCAGCTCGGCGAAGACCTTGCGCTTGAGGTCGAGCCGCTCCGGCACCGCCTCGATCACCAGGTCGCACTCGCCGAGGTCGGCGAAGTCGGTGGTCAGCGCCACCCGGCCGAGGATCTCGCGCTGCGCGTCCTCGGTGAGCTTGCCGCGCTTCACGGCCCGGCCGGTCGAGCGCTCCAGGTGCCCGCGCCCGCGTTCCAGCGCGTCCTGATTCACCTCGACGCCCACGACCGCGAGGCCGCCGCGCGCCAGCACCTCGGCGATGCCCGCGCCCATCGTGCCCAGTCCGACGACCCCGACCCTGCTGAACGAACCCTCACTCATGATTCGCAGTCTTGCAGAGGGCGCGGGGAGGCGCGCTCCCGGGTACGACAGGGGACGTGCGCCTAGGAATCTTCCTCCTCGCGACCCGTGCCCCCGGACAGGACGACCACGCCGCGCTCTCCCGCACCGTAGAAGCCGCCGTCGCCGCCGAACGCGCCGGTTTCGACGACGTGTGGCTGGCCGAGCACCACTTCATGTCGTACGGAGTCGTCCCGTCCGCGACACTCCTGGCGGGACATCTGCTGGGCGTCACCGAGCGGATCCACGTCGGGACGGCGGTGAGCGTGCTCTCCACCCGGCATCCGGTCGCGCTGGCGGAGGAGGCGGCGATGCTGGCGCTGCTGTCGGGCGGCCGGTTCCGCCTCGGCGTCGGGCGCGGCGGCCCGTGGCGGGACCTGGAGGTGTTCGGCACCGGGCTCCCCCGCTACGAGCAAGGCTTCGCCGAGTCCCTGGACCTCCTCCTTACCTGGCTGCGATCTGACCGTGTCTCCTGGGAGGGGGAACACTTCCGCTTCCGTGAGGTACCGGTCGTCCCGCGCGCGCTTGCCCCGCCCCCGGTGACGATCGCCTGCACGTCCCCCGAGACCGAGGCGCTCGCCGCCGAGCGCGGCCTGCCGATGCTCCTCGGCATGCACGTGGACGCGGACGAGAAGGCCGCCGCCGTCGCCCGGCACGGCGACCCCGCCCTCCCGCACATTTCCACCCACGTCGCGCAGGTGGCCGACACCCGCGACGAGGCCGTCGGCACGCTGATGGCGGAGATGCCCCGCTGGCTCGGCCCCGGCCTGGCCGGATACGTCGCCGTGGACGACCGTCCGCGCCCCACCCCCGACCCCGCCGGCTACGTGCGCCGCATGTGCGGCATCCATCCCGTCGGCTCGCCGGACGACTGCGTCGAGTCGCTGGTGACCACGGTCGAGAAGACGGGGATCAGGCATCTGATCCTGCTGGTTGAGGCGACCGGTTCCCGTGCCGGCACCTTGGAGAACATCGCCCGCCTCGGCGCCGACGTCCTCCCCAAGGTCCGCGCCGCACTCTGAGGCCGCATTCTGAGGCCCGCACAACGAGAACGTGCGGCGCACCGAGGGGATCGGCGCGCCGCACGTCTCGGCAGGAGCGGGCGGGTCAGCAGTCGCGGAGTTCGGGAGACTGGTTGAGGATCTGTTCGCGGGCCGTCACGAACGTCCGGTAGGCGCTGGAGTCGCCGGTCGGGAAGACGGCGACCCGGTGGCAGTTCTGGAAGGCCAGCTTCACGCCGAAGTGGCGCTCCATCGCGCCGCGCATCGCGTCGCTCGCGAGGACGCGGAGCAGCTGGCCGCGGGCCTGCTCGTCCGGGGGCGGGGTGAGGTTGTCGGCGTAGTCGCCGCCGTCCACCTGGAGCCGCGCCACCAGGCCGCTGATCATGTCCCACGCGTAGGGCAGGG
This sequence comes from Actinomadura geliboluensis, assembly GCF_005889745.1. Taxonomy (GTDB): domain Bacteria; phylum Actinomycetota; class Actinomycetes; order Streptosporangiales; family Streptosporangiaceae; genus Spirillospora; species Spirillospora geliboluensis. Next base: position 42,309 of record NZ_VCKZ01000003.1, on the reverse strand, counting down.
ACGTCTTGATGCACTCGACGAAGGCGGCGTCGCCGACCTCGCCCTGCTGCGCCGTCTCGAGCAGTTCCGGAGTCACGTCGAGAGACATTGCGGGGGTTCCTTTCGCCGGTGGTGGATGAACACCCACCCGCCGACGCTAATCACGGCCCCCGGAGAATTCCAGGCTTGACAAAGATTTTCATTCCGCTAGGCGCCGCCCCGGCCGTTCCCCGCCCCGGCCGGGGCCGGCGTCACCGTGCCGGTGCCGCGCCCTGGCGGCGCGCACCCCGGACGTCGCGCCGCACCTCGCGCCGGGTGCCGAACCGCTCGGCGCGCTCAGCCCAGAACTCGCGGGCCCGGCGCGCGAGCCGCGCGTCACGCTCGGCCGCGGCGCGGGTCCGCAGCTCGCGGCTCCGCTCGGTCATGACCGACCGCATGATGTCGTGGTGGAACACGGCCCCTCCCCCTATGTCCCGGGCCGCTCGGCACGACCCGACATCCAAGAGACTCGTCCTAAGGACCCCGCCCGGACATCGGCAGCACGCCTTATCTGTGCCGATTCGAGGGCCTTAGGCGCGCCGGTCCGGCATGATCGCGGTTTCTGGAACGGATGCCCCGTTCCGGATCGTCGGGGAACGCGGCCGACACTGGGACGTGCGGCGCCTGTCGCGCAAGACCGGTGAGGTGCGGATCCCGAAGGTGGGGTGGGTGCGGTTCCGCTGGTCCCGGCCCGTCCCCAGCGGGGTCAAGTCGTTCCGGGTGACCCGTGACCGTGCCGGACGCTGGCATGTGGCGTTCGCGCACATCCCCGCCCCGATCCCAGCGCCGGGCAATGGGCAGGCGGTGGGGGTGGACCGTGGCGTGACCGTGTCGGCCGCGCTGTCCACCGGCAAACTCCTGCACGGTCCTTCCCTCACCGCCTGGGAGGCAGGGCGGTTGCGTCGGCTCCAGCGCAAGCTCGCGCGCGCGAAACGGGGTTCGAACCGACGTGCGCACATCAGAGCCCTCATCGCGCGGATCAGAGCGCGGGAGGCCGACCGGCGCCGCGACTGGGTGGAGAAGACCACCACCCGCCTGGCCATCGGCTTCGATCTGATCGCGGTCGAGGACTTGAACGTGCGGGGCATGACCCGGTCCGCCAAGGGCACCATCGACGCACCCGGCACGGGCGTGCGCGCCAAGGCCGGTCTCAACCGGGCGATCCTTGCCGCCGGGTGGGGGCGGCTCGTCCAGCGGCTGGAGCACAAAGCCCCCGGCCGCCTCATCAAGGTCGATCCACGCCACACCTCGCAGACCTGCCACGCCTGCGGGCACCGCGCCCCGGAAAACCGCGAGAGCCAAGCGGTGTTCCGGTGCGTGGCCTGCGGGCACCGGGCCAACGCCGACATCAACGCCGCCCGCAACATCCAAGACAACATCTACCACCAGGCCTGTCGACCGGTATTCGTGTCGGCGGCCGCTCCACGCTAACCCTGGACGGGGTTCCGCCCGGCGCGGTCGAGGCCGTTCTCGAAGGGCTGGCCAGGACGTCCGACGCCGAGTGACCACGACGACTGCCGCCGGTACGCCGGTCTGGCCTGAAGCAGGCGGGGCGCCGCACTAAGGTGAGGCAGCGTGCGTCTCGTTATCGCCCGCTGCAGCGTCGACTACGCCGGCAAGCTCACCGCCCATCTGCCGATGGCCCCCCGCCTGATCTTGATCAAGGCGGACGGGAGCGTGAGCATCCACGCCGACGACCGCGCCTACAAGCCCCTCAACTGGATGAACCCGCCCTGTTCGCTGCGCGAGGAGAGCTACACCGAGAACGGCGCCACCGCGCGCTGGACGGTCACGCACGGCAAGTCGGGCGAGCGGCTGATCCTCACCATCGAGGAGGTCCTGCACGACACCAGCCACGAGCTGGGCATCGACCCGGGCCTGCAGAAGGACGGCGTCGAGGCGCACCTCCAGGAACTGCTCGCCGAGCACATCACCACGCTCGGCGAGGGCTACACGCTGATCCGCCGCGAGTTCCCCACCGCGATCGGCCCCGTCGACATCCTGTGCCGGGACGCCGACAGCGCCACCGTCGCGATCGAGATCAAGCGGCGCGGCGAGATCGACGGCGTCGAGCAGCTCACCCGCTACCTGGAGCTGCTCAACCGGGACCCGCACCTCGCGCCCGTCCGCGGCGTGTTCGCGGCGCAGGAGATCAAGCCGCAGGCCCGCGTCCTCGCCACCGACCGCGGCATCGACTGCGTCACGCTCGACTACGACGCGCTGCGCGGCATCGAACACGAGGGCACCCTCTTCTAGCCCGATCCGCCCGGCCACCGCCCCGCCGCCGATTCCGCCCCGTCGCCCATTCCGCTCCTTCGCCCATTCCGCCCCGTCGCCCATTCCGCACTGTCGGATGTGACGTGCATCATGGCGGGATGACCTTCCAAGCGAGCGGCACCTTCGACATCGAGGCTTGGGAAGCCGAGAAGCCCTACGAGGAACTGGACGGCGGCAAGCTGACCCGCGTCCATGTGGGCAAGCACTTCCACGGCGACCTGGTCGGGACGAGCACCACCGAGCTGATCACCGTGGAGACGCCCGCCGGCCCCGCCGCCTACGTCGGGATCGAGCGCGTCCAGGGCATCCTGCACGGCCGCGAGGGGACGTTCGTGCTCCAGCACAGCGCGGGCAGCGAGGACGGGACGTCCGACACCCAGTGGCTGCGCTGGCTGATCGTCCCCACGTCCGGCACCGGGGAGCTCACGGGCATCCGCGGCCTCGGCCAGATCACCGTCACCGCGGACGGCGGGCACAGCTGGACCCTGGAGTACACCCTGGACTGACGGGCCGCGCGCGGCCGGTAATGTGCTGCCATGCCCCCGGTCACCACCGACACGACGCGCGAGCGGATCATCGACGCGGCCGAGGAGTGCTTCGGCCGCTTCGGCGTCGCGAAGACGACCGTCGAGGACATCGCCGCCGCCGCGCGGCTGTCGCGCGCCACCGTGTACCGGAGCATCACCGGCGGGCGGGACGAGTTGATCCTCGCCGTGGTGGTGCGCGACCTGCACCGCTTCCTGGACCGGCTCGCCGAGCGGCTGCGCCGCGAGCGGTCGGTGCCGGAGGCGATCGTCGAGGGCACCATGGACGCGGTCGAGTACGTGCGCGGCGAGCCGACCATCGCGCACTTCCTCGTGCCGGAGGCGGCGGGGCACATGCAGGCGGCGGTCGCGGGCGCGGCCGAGCACGTCCTCGCGCTGTGCTGCGACTACGTCCGCCCGTACTTCGAGCAGGCGCAGCGGCAGCGGATGCTGCGGGCCGACATCGAGGTGGAGGGGACGGTCGAGTTCCTCTTCCGGATCATCACCTCGCTGATCGTGATGGACCGGGACCGGGACGCCGACGGGCTGCGCCGCTTCCTGCGCACCTACGTCGTCCCGGTGATCGCGGCGCCGTGACCGGGCGCCGCGGTCCCGGCGCCCGGAACTCCGGTGCGCGGGAACTCCGTTGAGCAGGTAGCTTCCGAGTGACGATCAGGCGGGACGGTGCGCCGGGGGAACGGCGGCGCGGTGAGAGGGGCCGGGAATGAACGGGACTGCACACGAGGCGCGGGGGAGCGCGGCCGTCCGGCCGAGCCCGGTGTTCCTCGCGGTCGTGGCGGCGACCGTGCTGTGCGGCCTGATCGCCTGGCGGTACGGGACGATCCTGGAGCGCCCCGGCCGGATCGCGGTGTTCGGGTTCGTGATCTCGGCGTGGATCCTGTCGCTGTGCCTGCACGAGTTCGGGCACGCCTACATGGCCTACCGGTCGGGTGACCGCAGCGTCGCCGCCAAGGGCTACCTGACGCTGAACCCGCTGAAGTACTCCGACATCACGCTGAGCTTCCTCATCCCGGTCGTGTTCATCGTGCTGGGCGGCATCGGGCTGCCCGGCGGCGCGGTGTGGATCGAGCGGCACGCGATCCGCGGCCGGCTGCGGCACAGCCTGATCTCGGCGGCGGGCCCGCTGTCGAACGCGCTGTTCGCCGTGATGCTCGCGGTGATCTTCAAGAACTTCGCCGACAAGGACCACGCGCTGTTCTGGTCGGGCCTGGCGTTCCTGGCGTTCCTCCAGGTCACCGCCGCGGTGCTGAACCTGCTGCCGATCCCCGGGCTGGACGGCTTCGGGATCATCGAGCCGTACCTGCCGCGCCGGTTCGCGGCGCAGGCGAGCGCGTACGGCGGCTACGCCTTCCTCATCCTGATCGCGCTGCTGTGGCTGGGCCCGATCAACGAGGGCTTCTTCAACGTCATCTTCTACATCACCGACGCGATCGGCCTGGACGGGTTCCCGTTCCGGGTGAGCGGCTCGGTCGACAACTTCCCGATCGAACTCGGCCACTACCTGTTCCAGTTCTGGCGGAACTGACCCCGCGCCCGCTCAGGGCCCGGCCAGGTGCCGGACGATCCGGCGCAGCTGCTCGGCGTAGCGCTCCCGGAACTCCGGTGACCGCGGGTCGAGGCCGAACACGCGCCGGACGGCGTGCGGCATCGTGACGGGCGCCGCGGTCATCGCCATCAGCACCAGCCGAACCGCGGCCGGGTCCAGGTCGCCGGCCAGCTCGCCCGCCTCCTGGCGCCGCTCGACGTCGGACAGGTCCTCGGCGAGGCCGCACGGGTCGTCCCCGGGGTCGGACGCGCCGTCCGCCGCGTCCAGGCCGCGCCAGGCGCTCAGCCGCGTGCCGCGCGGATCGTCCAGGATGTGCCGCAGGTACCCGACCGCCACCTCCTCCATCGGGAGGGACGGGTCGTTGATCTCGCCCTTCCGGGTGCCCCAGAGCGCGAGCAGTTCGCGGTACAGCCCCGCCTTGCCGCCGAAGTAGTAGTTGATCAGCTGCTTGTTCAGCCCGGCGCGGTCGGCGATGTCCTGGACGCGGGCGCCGGCGTAGCCCTTGGCGGCGAACTCGTCCAGCGCGGCGTCCAGCAGCAGGCGCCGCGAGCGGTCGGCGTCGAGCGTGCGCTCGTCGGGCGCGGGGGCGCGGCGCGGCCGTTTCGTCGTGTCCGTCACGGCGCCCATCGTATCCGTCCTGCTGACGCGGTCAACCATCCAGCTGTTTGACAAGTTCATCCATCTGGTTGAACCTGGGCCGCATGATTCTCGTCACCGGAGCCACCGGAAACGTCGGACGGCATCTCGTCGCCGAACTGCTCACCGCCGGCGCGAAGGTCCGCGCGCTGACCCGCGATCCCGCGACCGCCCGCCTGCCCACCGAAGCGGAGGTCGCCCGCACCGCCGACATGCCGCTGGACGGCGTGGCGTCGCTCTTCCTCAACCCCGCCGTGTTCTGGCACGGCCTGAACGACCTGCTCCCCCGCGCCGCCGACCACGGCGTGCGACGCGTCGTCATGCTGTCGTCCTCCGCCGCACTGGACGACGACCCGTCGAACGACCTCGCGGTGCACCATCTGGAGATCGAGCGGGCGATCGAGGCGTCCGGCCTGGAGTGGACGTTCCCGCGCCCCGGCGAGTTCGCGTCCAACGCGCTCGGCTGGCGGAAGGAGATCCGCGCGGGCGAACCCGTCCGCGAACCGTACGCGGCGGCGCGCTTCGCCCCCATCCACGAACGTGACATCGCGGCCGTCGCCGCGAAGGCGCTGCTCACCGACGCACTCATCGGCGCCCGGCCGGTGCTGAGCGGGCCCGAGCAGCTCACGCAGCCGGAGAAGGCCGCGCTCATCGGCGCGGCGATCGGCCGTCCGGTGCGCTTCGAGGAGATCGACCCGGCGGAGGCGCGCGAGGAGATGCTCGCGCGCCCCTACATGCGCGAGGGCATGGTGGACGTCCTGCTCCGCCGGCGCGCGAGCGCCGTCGGCCACCCGACCGAGGTGTCCCCCGAGGTCGAGCGCATCACCGGCCGCCCGGCCCGCACGTTCGCCGAGTGGGCCGCCGACCACGCCGACGACTTCCGCTGACCGGCGGAGCACTCCACGTAGGGCGCGGGCCGGACGACCCGCGCCCTACTCGTGCCGCTCCAGGGCCTCGATCTCATGGAGGGCCCAGTCGAACCAGTCGCGGCGCATCGCGGCGAACCGCTTGCCGTACTCGATGACCAGCCGCCCGTACACGGACAGGTTGTCGTCGTCCCACTCCACCCGGTCCTCCAGGGCGAGCAGTTCCCCCAGGTACTCGCCCAGCCCGTCGGAGTGCCCGCGCATGTAGCGCTGCGCCTCGCCCGGGTCGACGAGCCCGAGGAAGAAGACGCGCAGCAGCGCGTCGTCCCGCCGGTTGTCCTTGGCGGGCACGTCGACGATCCAGTGGTGCAGTTCCGCGCGCCCCGCCTTGGTGATGCGGTACTCCTTGCGCCCGCGCGGCCCCTCCTCGGCGACCTCGATGAGCCCGGCCTCGGTGAGCTTGCCGAGTTCGCCGTAGAGCTGGCTCTGCCGGGCCGGCCAGACGTTCCCGAGCGAGATCTCGAACATCCGCAGCAGGTCGTACCCGCTGGCACCGTCCATCTCGGCGATGAGCCCGAGCATCGCGTGTCGCAAACTCATGCCGGGGAGCCTACCACTCACTATTGACATGTCTAAGTTGGAACGTCTAGCTTCGACGTGTCAGAAGTGGAATGTCAGTGCGAGGGGCTCCCCCGGCATGCCGGCGTACCCGCCGTCCGAGGCGGCCCGCGAGCACCACTTCGCCGGGCTCGGCCGCCCGCTTCCCGAGGAGCACACCGCATGAGCGAGCACACCGAAGAACGCCCCGCCGCCTGGATGGACGGTCCGCTGGCCCCCGTCCCCGACGAGACCGACGCCTACGACCTGCCGGTCACCGGCGCGCTGCCGACCGAGCTGACCGGGCGGTACTTCCGCAACGGCCCGAACCCCAAGCCGGGCGAGCCGAGCCGGCACTGGTTCACCGGCCACGGCATGATCCACGGCGTGCGGCTGCGCGACGGCCGGGCCGAGTGGTACCGCAACCGCTGGGTCCGGACGGACGCGTTCACCAAGGGCGCGCCCTACCTCCGCGACGACCTCACCTTCGACCGGTGCGCGGTGCAGGCCAACACGCACGTCGTCCCGCACGCGGGCAAGATCTGGGCGCTGGTGGAGGCCGGGTTCCCCTACGAGGTCACCCCGGAGCTGGAGACGGCCGGGCCGTGCGACTTCGGCGGGCGGCTCACCTCCGCGATGACCGCGCACCCCAAGGAGGACCCGGTCACCAGCGACCTGCTGTTCTTCGGCTACGGCGTGTTCCCGCCCTACCTCGTCTTCCACCGGCTGTCGGCGGACGGGACGCTGGTCGAGAGCCGCGAGATCGAGGTGCCCGGCCCGACGATGATGCACGACTTCGCGATCACCGAGCACCATGTCGTCTGGCTCGACCTGCCGGTGGTGTTCGACGTGGACCTGGCACTGTCCGGCGCGTCCGGCCTGCCCTACCGGTGGGACGACGCGTACGGCGCGCGGCTCGGCGTGATGCCGCGCGACGGGTCCGGCGGCGTCCGCTGGTTCGAGGTCGACCCGTGCTACGTCTTCCACGTCGGCAACGCGCACGAGGACGCCGCCGGGCGCGTGGTGCTGGACGGCGCGCGCTACGCCCCGGAGACCTTCGCCGCGCTCTGGGGCGAGGTCGGCGGCACCGTGGACCCGGCGACCGAGGCGGTGAGCACGGAGAGCGCGCACCTGCACCGCTGGGTGCTCGACCCCGCCACCGGCACGGCGTCCGAGGAGCGGCTCGACGACCGGAACGTGGAGTTCCCGACCCACGACGACACCCGGACGGGCCGCGAGCACCGCTACCTCTACACGGTCGCCGGGAGCTCGATCGTGAAGTACGACCTGCGCGGCGGCGCGTCGGCCCGCGACTGCGGGGAGGGCGCGCACGTCGGCGAGGCGGTGTTCGTCCCCGCCGAGGGCGCCCGCGCCGAGGACGAGGGCTGGCTGCTGTCGATCGTGTCCGGCGGGTCCGGCTCCGAACTGCTGGTGCTGGACGCCGCCGACCTGTCGCACACGGCGACCGTCCGGCTCCCGCGCCGGGTCCCGGCCGGATTCCACGGCAGCTGGATCCCGGACTCCCCGTCGGACGCCTAGGGTGGTTTACTAGCCGGTACCACACTGCAAGTACTCACTTACGGCCCCTCCCGGGAGGTTCCCCATGTCCGTGGCCACGGAGAGCGCCGAGACGTTCGCGTCCCTGAATCCGGCCACCGGCGAGGTCGTCGCCGAGCACCCCGTCCAGGACGGCGCCGCGGTGGCGGCGGCGATCGAGCGCGCCCGGGAGGCCGCCGAGTGGTGGCGGGCCCTCGGCTGGAAGGAGCGCCGGCTCCGGCTGCTCAACGTCAAGGGGTCCCTCGCCCGCAACCTGAACCGGATGGCCGAGCTCATCCACCAGGAGACCGGCAAGCCGGTGCAGGACGCCCAGCTTGAGACGATCATGGCGATCACCCACCTGGACTGGGCCGCCCGCAACGCGCAGAAGGTCCTCGGGCCGCGCAGCGTCTACCCCGGCCTGATGGCCGTCAACCAGAAGTGCGTGCTGGAGTACCAGCCGCTCGGCGTCGTCGGCGTCATCGGCCCGTGGAACTACCCGATCTTCACCCCGATGGGCTCGATCGGCTACGCGCTCGCCGCCGGCAACGCCGTCGTGTTCAAGCCGTCGGAGTTCACCCCGGGCGTCGGCGTGTTCCTCGCCGAGCTGTTCGACGCGGTGATCCCCGAGCACCCCGTGCTGCAGACGGTCACCGGCCTCGGCGCGACCGGCGCGGCGCTCGCCTCGTCCCCGCACGTCGACAAGATCGCCTTCACCGGCTCGGCCCGCACCGCCAAGCGCGTGATGGCGGCCTGCGCCGAGAACCTCACCCCGATCGTCGCCGAGTGCGGCGGCAAGGACGCCTGCATCGTCGACTCCGACGCCGACCTCGACGCCGCCGCCGACGCCGCGCTGTGGGGCGCCATGTCGAACGCGGGCCAGACCTGCATCGGCGTCGAGCGCATCTACGTCGTGGACGAGGCGTACGACAAGTTCCTCGGCAAGCTCACCGAGAAGGCCAAGGACCTGCGCCCCGGCTTCGACCGCGAGGCGGCCTACGGCCCGATCACGATGCCCTCGCAGCTCGACATCATCGAGCGGCACATCAAGGACGCCCTCGACAAGGGCGGCAAGGCGGTCGTCGGCGGCGCCGAGTCCGTGCGCAAGCCCTACGTGGAGCCCGTCGTGCTGACCAACGTGCCGGACGACTCGTCCGCCGTCTGCGAGGAGACGTTCGGCCCGACGATCACCGTGCACCGCGTCAAGGACCTCGACGAGGCGGTGGACAAGGCCAACCGCACCAGCTACGGCCTCGCCGGGACGATCTTCTCCGGCGACAAGTCCCGCGCGCTGGACGTCGCCCGCCGGATGCGCTCCGGCATGACGTCCATCAACGCCTTCGCCGCGTTCGCCCAGGTCGCCGCCCTGCCGTTCGGCGGTGTCGGCGAGTCCGGCTTCGGCCGCATCCACGGCGCGGACGGCCTGCGCGAGTTCACCCGCCCGAAGGCCATCACCCGGCAGCGGTTCGCGACGATGAACCTCACCACGTTCGCGCGCACCGAGAAGGAGATGGCCCGCGTCCTCGGCCTGATCAACATGATCCACGGCCGCCGCTACAAGCGCTGACCCATGCCGGGCGCCCCCGGCCGGGGGCGCCCGCCTAGACTCGAAACCATGACATCCGGGACGTTCGGCGCACCCGTGCGCAGCCGCCTCCAGGCGACCCTGGACGCCACGCCCCCGCTCCCGTCCGGGGTCCGCCCGTTCACCGAGGCCGACCTGCCGGCCCTCGCCGCCGCCATGTGGGACGCCTACCGCGGCACCCCCGACGAGGCCGACGTCGGCGACCTCCCCGGCGCCGCACGCGAGATCCAGCTCACCCTGGACGGCGAGTACGGGAAGTTCCTCCCGGAAGCCTCATTCGTCACCGACCACGACGACCGCCCGATAGGCGCCGCCCTGGTCACCCTCTACAAGCAGGAACCCCTCCTGGCCTTCCTCTTCACCGCCCCGTCCCACGCGGGCCAGGGCGTCGGCCGAACCCTGGTCCAGGCGGTCATGCACGTCCTGGCCCCGGACCACACCACGCTCTCCCTGGCCGTGACCCGCCGCAACCGCCGCGCCCGCCGCCTCTATGACCACCTCGGCTTCGTCGAAGTCCCCTGACGCCGCCCAGTTCCGAACGTCAGACCGGCAACGACTCAGGGGAAACCATGGCCAGAACCGCGGCAAGTTACGCATGGGCTCTAAGCCCACTCCTCACTCTCGGCTACGCCACGCCCATCACGATGGGATACGCGGCCGCCCGCACAAAGAGCATCGTCCTGTGGGCGGCAACGATCCCCTACCTCGCCCTCGTCACGGCGATGCTCGCGACGGCGAAGAGCGAGAACGGCAGCACCGCCGACTCCGTCTTCGTCCTGACGTGGACCGTGTCATGGCTCGGCGGAACGCTCCACGCCCTGGCCGTCAGGCGCCGGGTGTTCGGACCGACCACACCCTCCCGCACCCTCGCACGGGCCGAACAGGAGGCCCGCGACCGCCGCGACCTGCGCGCCCGAGCAGCCGCCATCGCCCGCGACGACCCCCGAACGGCGCTGGAGATGCACATCGGCCGTCCCGACCTGCCGAGGACCTTCGACGACGGCGGCCTCGTCGACATCAACCACGCCCCCGCGTCCGTGATCGCGACCATCCCCGGCATCACCCCGGAGATGGCCGAACGCATCGTGCGCCTGCGCGAGGACCTGCAGACCTTCACCTCGGCCGAGGAGGTCTCGGCCATGGCGGACCTTCCCCCGCACCTGACCCCGACCCTCTCCGAGCACACCGTCTACCTCAACTGACGGAGGACTCACCGGCGACCGGCCACGGACGCCGCTCGACCTCGTGGTCCGCCGCAGTCGGCGGCGGCGACACGACGTTCATGAAGACCAGCCGCCCACCACGAGCCCGCACACCCCGGGTCGTCCCAGCGGGAATCACCACGACGTCACCCGCCGCAACAGCATGCGGACCGTCCCCGACCCACACCTCCCCGGCCCCCTCAAGGATCGCCAGGGCCAGCTCCACACCCGGCGTGTGCAGCGGGATCTCCTGCCCGTCCTCCATACCGACGAGCATCACCTTGGTGAGGTCGGTCGCCGACAGCACCTTCGGGCAGAACGAGTCGGCGCGGAACTCCGCGAGCGCGGACGCACTGCCGACGACGGCCTTCTTCTCCACCATGCTCTCCGTTCGCTCAGCCGCGGGCCCGCACGCACACCCAGTCCGCAGGCATCTCCCCGGTCTGCAGGAAGGCCCGCAGCCGCTCCTCCTGCGGCTCCGGCACGACCCGCTCCAGCTCCGGGTAGAGGATCTTCTCTTCCTTCATGTTGTGGTGCAGGAGCTGGACGTTCAGGCGCCGGCACAGCGTGAGCGCGGCATCGTCGTCCGGCGCGTCATCGAGGGCGTCGAGCGTCCCCCACATCTCCCCGTGCTCCCGCAGCATCACCAGGACCGGCGCCATCAGCCCCGCCGCGTGCAGCGCCGGGAACAGCAACTCCTCTTCGAGGTAGATGTGCCGACGCAGCGCACGCACAGCACGCGCCAGCGGCTCCCGGTCCCGCTCCCCGGCCACCGGATCGGCCGTGAACACCTCGATCCCCTCATCGATCTCGTGGTGCTCCCGCTCCAGCGCCGCCGCCAGCGACTCGATCTCCATGTTCCGCAACCCCAACGCCACGTCAGGACGGCACTCAGACCGCCACCGGTCGCCCCAGCAAGCCACTTCGCCGGAACGCTGAGCCCTGATATTAATACATGTGCAGCTTGTAAATAATCGAAGCTGATGTGAGAAATCAGCCACCGCCGCGCTTACCCACCCACGGACCTGATCGACTCACCAGCACGGACGCCGCATGGACCCCCATCCCGGCCGACGAGGGCATCGGACTGGACGCGGAGTCACTGGCGGTCAGGCCGGACGATGTACCAGCCACCGGATGGCGTGATCCAGATGAGCAACCCGGGCCAGATCTGGTGGAGTTTCCAACCCGGGGACTGTTTCAGCCGGTGGTGGCGTCGGCAGAGCGGGGCGAGGTTGCAACGGCAGGTCAGGCCCGGCCGCCACGGGATCGTGTGGTCAAGGTCGCAGCGCCGCGAAGGCTGATTGCAGGTGGGGAACACACACCTGCTGTGGCGGGCCTCGATCTCCTGGCGCATGGCGACGGGCGGCCGATAACCGGGGCTGCCGTGGCGCTCCTCGTCACCTTGGCACGCAACGTCGCGGGCACCTGCGAGCTGGTCACGTATCCGCCCCGCTGCCTGCCGGATGGCATGTGGCAGGTCGCGGGGATGGACGCGTCCGCGCACGTGGTTCAGACGCCGATCCACCTCGTCCGCGAGACCCACAAGCTGCGCATCGGCAACACCGGACTCGTCATCGAGCCGAGCACCGATCGCCTCGCCCTGGTCCGTCACGCTGAGGACGCTCACCGGCCCGATCGGCCGGGACTGTGCATCAGTCTCGTCGCACGTCTGGGAAAGAAGGGTGCGGACGGCTTCGGGAAGCTCGACACCGTGCAGGAGCCGAGTGGCGAGGTCGGCGCGTACGGTGCTCAGCGGACGCGGGTCACCTTCGGCCTTGATGCCGTTCGCCGCAGCAGTGATCTTGTTGAAGATGGCGTGGGCGTCCTCGGTCGCCAGATCGCACAGCGACAGATCCGAGGTGCCGGACGGCGTGTCCCACAGTTCCAGGCGCCGCCGCCGGACCGCTTCGCGCTTACGCTCTTCGATCGCCTCGGGCGCGAGTCGCTGCGCGAGTCGCTTGATCCGGCGGCGGAGCTGCCCGGTGGTCTGCTCAGGCGCCTTCTCCAGGGCAACGCACTGGACCTTCCTCGCCACGTCACCAGGAAGGTTCTCGGTGACGTCGCAGATCACGCGGGCCTTCGCCATGTCGACGTGACCGGCGGCCAGCGCCTCTCCAGTTCGTGCAAGCGGGCCGGTCAACTGTTCAGCCAAATGGACCAGGGTGGCGGCGGCGTTCCCAGTGACGGTGAGAGCGACGGCGACCTCTTCGGCTACCGATTCGCGGGCCGAGAGGACCCGGTACTCGGGGTCACCGGACTCCTCGGTGCCAGAGTCTTCCTCGGATGTGCGGCGGCGGGTGAGTTCGGCGATCGCGGCCAACTCCCGCGCCTGCGCCCAGGAAGTCTGCCGACGGGCGGCCGCTGCGACCTGGAGGAGTTCGTCATCGGTCAGATCCGCCAGGCGCTCTTTCGTCCCCGACAGGCAGACCGCCAATTGCGGGCCGGGCGGGAACCACGCCCGGTCTTCCCATTCACGCTGCCCACCACCGATTGTGGCGACCTGAGCGGACATGGACACGGGGGTTCACCTCCCAACCCGAATTGCCACCTCAATTATAGCGCAACCCACCCCCAATACCACCGGACAATTCAGACACTTCCAATTACGATCACCATCTTTTTCGCCACCCCACAAAAGGACGCTCCTTGCGGCCACCGATCATCCAACGGTCAGCGCGGGCTGAGCACGGCTTTATCGGATCGGGGTGGTTGCGGCAACTGGACGGCTAAGGTGCCTCCCAAACCAAAGATGCGCACCCCGCACCAAGTCGCCGGTTGCTGTCACGTTGGTTGCGGTCAGAGACACGAAGCCAGATGCACAGGTGGAAGGCAAGCGCGGGTCAGGGCCCGAGCGCGCGCTCCGCGCGCGCCATCACCGACGACCCCCACCATCACCCGCCCTCGCCGACCGCTTTTCCGCGCGAAGCGCGGCACCGACAGCACCCCGCACGAACCCGCAGATCAAACACCCCACCCCAACCGACAACCGCAACCAACGTGACAGCAACCGGCAGCACACCTGAACTCGCGCACCCGCCTTCGGAAGGCCACCGCAACCGCCCACTCACCGGAACCACATAAAACCGATAAAAAAGGGACCTCAGCCCCGCGCCGACCGCAAGCCAACCAGCAACGACCAGCCAACTAAAGCGAAAGCCCCACGCCAACCTGCACCGGAACCCGATACACCATCCTCATAACCGATTAATCGATGACAGCGATCACAACACAGGCGTAGACGATCACAAGGCGCTCACAGATTCGGAAGAACAACGCCAAGCCCGTGCCCGCAAGACCGCTAGACCGCTAGAGAAACAGCCGCCCACCAGAAGGCCCACACAGGTCAGCGCCCCCGCCCATCAAGACGGAGGCGCTTTCCCTTACGTCCAACTCCGCTGCAGCCAGTTCCGCTGCGCTGCAGTCAGTCTCCTTGCGGCAGGAACTAGTCGGCGACGAGTCGCGCCCCCCACCCACCAACCGTGTACTCGCGCTGCCGCCTCACCACATAGCGCCCCGGCGTGCAGCCAGAAGCGCCGTGCTCGGGATGAAGCAGGTACACGGTGGCGGACGCCTCGAAGACGCCGATCGCGAGGCCGATGGATTCCCCCACCCGCCGCGTCCAGCGGCAGGTGCCGGGGTCGGCGACGAGCGTATGCGGGTTGCCGCCCGCCTCGCCCCGCAGCAGCTCGACGCCCTCGGGCGGGACGTCCTGCCATTCGACGTCCGGCCGGAGCGACAGGGAGGCGGAGACTTCGGCGAAGGGGATGACGATCAGGTCGCCCTGGGCCTGGAGCCCGTCGACGACGGGGATGCTCACCGACTGCTCGAGATGGTCGAGCACGGCGAGTCCGGTCTGCTGCGAAAGGGACGCGAGAGTCACGGTCATGTGATCACCTTCAGGTTCGGCGGACGAGACGTGAGTACTGGTCGGCGGACAGCCCGTAGGTCCAGCCGGCGGCGGCGACCGGGTCCGGGATGGCGGCCGGCACGGTCAGCCCGTAGCGGCGGCGGCGCCCGTCGCGCTCGACGGAGCCGTTGACGGCGAGCAGCACCCTGGTCTGCTCGCGCAGGTCGTAGAGGCGCAGTTCGGAGCCGGGGTTGCCGGGGTCGGGCGCGACGGCGACGAGCCGGAGCCCGGCCCGGTCGATGTAGTCGCCCCACCCCATGTTCTCGATCGCGCACCGCCGGACCTCGACGTTGGTCTCCCGCTCGATCCGTTCAACGTCCGGGTCGTCGATCACCCACGCGGGCACCCGCGTGCCGTGCCAGGCGTGGACGTCCCATCCGTCGCCGTACCGGAGCGCGGGGCCGTCCGAGCCGTGCAGCCGCACCCGCCCGTCGTCGTCCCAGATCTCGGTGTGCAGCTCGACGGGACGCTCGGAGACGACGCACACGTGCTCGCGCGGCCACCACCAGCCGCACGACCGGACCAGCGCCCCCCACAGGCCGAGCAGCCGCTCCTGCTCAGGCGTGAACACCACACCGGACGTCCGGCGGACGGCGTCGTAGTGGGCGACCCTGGAGAGGCACCAGGCCGAGTACCAGTCGAGCACCCGTCCAGCCCTCTCACGGCCGCCGAGCGCCGGCCGCAGCGTGCTGCGCACGGACGCCATGAGCGGATCTCTCACGGACTGGCCCACGATCCGCTCCACCAGCGGATGGCCGCGCGCGACCGTCGCATCGAGCCCCACGGTCAGCTCGCCGAGCAGACGGCGGAAACGCGGCGGCAGCGGCCAGTCGGGGAATCGATCTGGAGCCTCGGATGCCCGTACACCGGGCGGGACGGTCTCCAGCGCGGCCACCGGCGACGCAACCCAGTGGAAACGAGGCGGGCCGAGGCCGATCAGGCGGTAGAACTCGGAAATGGCCGCTTCGGCGGCCGGACGGTCGGCGGGCTCGGTGGACAGCAGGTGCCCGAGCCATTCCGAGCGGACGTTCGCAGCTTCCCGCTGCGCGTAACCGCTCACCGGACGAGGGCGGCGACGCCCCTTTCATCGATCATGTGCCGGATGATCGCAGATCCCGCTCCCACCCGTCCACCCTTTTCCGCCGCCTCGCGACGCGTCCGCGGATGCGGCGTGCCGCGCGTTCCCCCATCCTCCTCCTGATCGCCTGGATCATCCCGGTCTCCAGGCCGAGCGCGAGCCGAACCTCGTCGGCGACCCGGTAAGCACTGCCCAGCGGCGCGTCCGTCAGGAGGTTGTGCATGCAAGCGAAGGTGAGCCCGCGCCCAGGGTCGGCGAACATGAGGCCGACGCCGCCCTGCCACCCGAAGGCGATGGTGTTCCCCATCGGCACGAGCCCGACCTGGTAGCCGAGCCCCTTCGGGATGGGCGCCCTCGTCACCCTGTCCTCCCAGGTCGTGACGGCCTCCGAGAACCGGCCGGCCGTGGCGGGGCCGACAAGGCGGACACCGTCCACCTCCCCGATGAGCGCGGCGAACATTCGGGCGAGAGCATCGGCCGTCGCCACGCCGCCGGCCGGGCCCGGCAGCATCCAGCTTTCCGGCCGGTTCCCCAACTCGGCGCCTGCCCGCAGCCAAGCCGGGACGACCTCATGGAACAGCGAGCCAGGCGGGAAGTCGCCCAACAGGTCTGAGCAACCCGCCGGACGACCTCACCCAGGATGAAACCAAAGGTCAGGGCGTGCCATCCGGTCGCGCTGCCGGGCCGCCAGAGCGGTCGAAGGTCGGCGATCCGCGCGCACATCCCGTCCCAGTCGGCGAGGTCCTCCAGGACGACGCCGGGCGGCGTCTGCGGTACCCCGGCGGTGTGCGTGAGGACGTGGGCGAGGGTGATCCCGACCTTCCCGTGGGCGGCGAACTCCGGCCAGTAGGCGGCGACCGGGACGCCGTAGTCGAGCTGCCCGCGGTCGGCGAGCACATGGACGAGCGTTGAGATCAGACCCGCGGCCGGAAAGAGGGTGCGCTCGTCGACCAGACGGCCGGTGGTCGAGTCCGCGACGCCGGCGCACACGTTCACCACCCGTTCGCCGTCGAGGTAGGCGGCGACCTGCAGCCCGACCTCCTCGCCGGAGGCGATACCCGGCGCGGTAAGGCGGTCGGCGAGCTCCTGGATGCGCGACTGAGCGTCCAACTCAGGCCCTTCGGGCTCGTAGGCCGCGCACTAAGGCGGTCTTAGGCGGCGGATATAAGGCGTCGTCCCCATGTGGGGGGTGGGGGCTTAGGACGAACCTTGTACATGTCAGGCCACAAGGGCCCGGCGGGAACGAGGAGTCAGACATGATCCGCCCGGAGATCGACAAGGTCATCATCAACGACCGCGTACGCGTACTGCGCAACGAGGCCAAGGACGCGCGCCGCGTCCGGATTGCGAAGGCCCTGAAGCGGTGACGCCCGCCGCCTGTACGCAGCGCACGCCCCCGTCCGAAGAGGACGGGGGCGTTCTTCTTTTCCGGCCGCGCTGCCAGACTCGCTGCCAGCCGCGCTACCACCCGCGCTGCCAGACGCGGGCTACGCCCCAGCGTTGGCGGGCGCCAGCGGCGCACGTCCACGAATCAGATCGGCAGCGCGCTCCGCGATCGCAATGGTCGGCGCGTTCGTGTTGCCCCGGGGAACCGTAGGCATGACGGAAGCGTCCACAACCCGCAGCCCCTCAACCCCCCGCACCCGCAGCTCCGCATCGCACACCGCACCGTCCCCGCCCATGGCGCACGTGCTGGTCGGATGGAAAAGCGTCGCGACCTCGCGGCGGACGAACTCGGTGACGGCCTCGTCGGAGTCGGCCTGCTCCCCCGGCGCCCACTCGCCGCCGACCAGCGACGCGAGCGGCCCGGACGCGGCGATCTCGCGGGCCTGCCGGACGCCCGCGACCAGGATGTCCAGGTCGGCCTTCGCGGCGAGGTAGGCCGGGTCGATCAGCGGCTTGGCGTACGGGCTGGCCGACCGCAGGGTCAGCGCGCCGCGGCTCTCCACCGCGATCGCGGTGACCATGACCGACAGCAGCCGCTCGGTCACGTCGACGAGCCCCTGGTTCACGAACGGCGTCGGCAGGACGTGGTACTGGAGGTCGGGCGCGGGCAGCCCCTCGACCGTCCGGACGAACCCGCCCGCCTCGGCCACGTTCGACGCGTAGGGGCCGCGCGCCAGCGCCTGGTACAGGGCGAACGCGCGCGCGTTGGCCTGCTCCCACAGCACCTTCGTCCGCGGCGTGGCGAACATGACGTTCACGAACGGGTGGTCCTGGAGGCCCTGCCCCACCGGCGAGTCGACCAGGACGTCGATGCCGAGCGAGCGCAGGTGGTCGGCGGGGCCGACGCCCGACAGCATGAGCAGCTGCGGGCTGTTCACCGCGCCGCCGGACAGGATGACCTCCGCCTCGGCGCGCGCCGAGTGCGTCTCGCCGCGCGCCTCGTAGCGGACGCCGACGGCCCGCCCGTCCTCGATCACCACGCGGGTGGCGAGGGCGTCGGTGACGACGGTGAGGTTCGGCCGGTTCTCGATCGGGTGCAGGTACCCGGCGGCGGTCGACCAGCGCCGGCCGCGCTTGTGGGTGACCTGGTAGAAGCCCACGCCGTCCTGGTCGGCGCCGTTGAAGTCGGGGTTGGCGGCGAGGCCGTACGCCTTCGCCGACTGCACCCAGGCGCGGGTCAGCGGGTGCTTGTAGCGCAGGTCCTCGACGCGGAGGGGGCCGCCGACGCCGTGGTAGGGGAGGTCGCCGCGCTGCTGGTCCTCGGCGCGCCGGAAGTACGGGAGCAGGTCCTCGTAGCCCCAGCCGTCGCAGCCGTGCGCGTCGCGCCAGGTGTCGTAGTCGTACCGGGCGCCGCGGATGTAGATCATCGCGTTGGTGGACGAGCTGCCGCCGAGCGTCCGCCCGCGCGGCCAGTACACGCTGCGGCCCGCCGCGTGCTCCTGCGGGACGGTCGCGTAGTCCCAGTCGTAGGGGCCCTTGATCAGCGCCGCCACGGCGGCCGGGATGTGGATCTCCGGCGCGTCGTCGGGCGGGCCCGCCTCCAGCAGCAGGACCTTTACGGAGGGGTCCTCGGTCAGTCTTGCGGCGAGGACGCAGCCCGCGCTCCCCGCTCCCACGATGATGTAGTCGTACACGGCGGCCTCCGGGGTCTTTCCGGAACCCTACCGAACGAGCTTCGGAGAACGGCAGGGCTAGGCTGCGGGACATGGCGAAGAACAGGGACAACCCCGTCGTACTCTCGCGCATCTACACCCGGACGGGCGACGACGGCACCACCGCGCTCGGCGACGCGTCGCGGACCCGCAAGACCGATCCGCGCCTCGCCGCCTACGCCGACGTCGAGGAGGCCAACGCCGCGATCGGCGCGGCCCTCGCGCTCGGCTCGCTGCCGGACGACGTCGCGACGCTGCTGGTCCGCGTCCAGAACGACCTGTTCGACGTGGGCGCCGACCTGTGCGCGCCGGTCGTCCCCGACCCGCAGTACCCGCCGCTGCGCGTCGAGCCGTCCTACATCGAGCGGCTGGAGGCGGCGTGCGACGAGCACAACGCCGAACTTCCGGCGCTGCGCAGCTTCATCCTCCCGGGCGGGACGCCGGGCGCGGCGCTGCTGCACGTCGCGCGGACGGTGGCGCGGCGCGCCGAACGCACCACCTGGGCGGCGATCGAGGCGCACGGCAGCGCCGACGAGGTCGCCGAGGGCGGCGTGAACCCGCTCACCGCCAAGTACCTCAACCGGCTGTCGGACCTGCTGTTCATCCTGTGCCGCGTGGCGAACGCCGGGCACGGCGACGTCCTGTGGAAGCCGGGCGGGGAGCGCTGACCCCTCCGTGCGGGCGCCGGTGGTGGGGCTAACCCCACCACCGGCTCACCGGCTCCCCACCTGGTACCGCCGCCCCGTACCGGACAGGCTGGTCATGTACGGGGCACGGCGACAACGGGAGAGACCACGTGAGGACCCTGACGGGCACGGCAGCGCTGGCGGCGGTGGCGGCGGCGACGCTGACCGCCTGCGGCAACGTGAGCTTCGGCACCGGCCACGAGGACCGCTCCTACACGGCGCCGGCCGGCGTCGCCAAGCTGACGATCGCGGGGAACGGGAACCGGGTCGTGGTGACCGCGTCCGACTCCCCCGGCATCGAGGTCAACGAGCGGCTGCGCTGGTCCAACGACAGGAACAAGCCGCGGGTGAAGCACGTCACCGAGGGCACCACGCTGAAGCTCACGGCCAAGTGCGGCGGCCAGGCGATCGGGTTCGGGTCCTCCTCGTGCGGCGTCTCCTACCGCGTCCGGGTGCCGCGCTCGATGCCGGTGGAGATCGAGAGCCGGGACGGGCGGATCGACGCGTCCGGGCTCGGCGGGACGGTGCGGCTGCACACCCAGAACGGCTCGATCAAGGCGACGGACCTGCGGGCGTCCAACGTCTCCCTCAGCTCGCAGGACGGCTCGGTGCGCGTCTCCGGCCGCGTCACCACCGCCGACGTGCGCAGCGAGAACGGCTCCGTGGACGCGACCGGGCTCACCGCCGGGAAGCTGACGGTCCGCTCCGCCGACGGAAGCCTCCGGCTCAGCGGGACCGCCACCGTCGCCGACCTCCGCAGCGACAACGGCGGCATCGACGCGCAGGGGCTGACCACCGAGCGGCTCACCGCCCGCACCAGGGACGGCGGCATCGACCTGCGGCTCGCCGCGCCGCCCGCGAGCGTCGACGCCGACACCGACAACGGCTCCATCAAGCTCTGCCTGCCGCCCACCGGCGAGAGCTACGCCATCAGCGCGGCCACCGACAACGGCGGCAAGGAGATCGACCCCGCCATCCACGAGGACTCCCGGTCCGAGCGCAAGATCAAGCTCGCCACCCGCGACGGCGGCATCCTCGTCGCGCCCTACTGAACGACCGACTAGACGACCGCGCCGGTCTCAGCGGACCTGGTAAGGCCCCTCCCAGACAGGCGCACGCCCGGACGGGATGAGCGGCAGCACCAACCGGGCGCCGCCGTTGACCGCGACCGTCGTCCGGGCGAGATGCTGGAGGACGTGCGCGACACCGTCGGTGTTGGTGTCGAGGAGCTTGAGGTTCACGTTCTTCACCCGGTCGCAGCGGGCGTGGTAGCAGGGGTCGTACGCCTTGCCGGCCCGGCCGCCGAACGCCTTCGCCTCGGCGGCGGTCTTCACGCCCTCGGCGCCGGTCGCGATGCCGCCGGCCGGGATGCCCTTCGCGATGAACGGCCCGTAGTCGGAGCGCCCGTCGAACGCGCCCTCGACGGTCGGCAGGCGGCGGCT
Source organism: Actinomadura geliboluensis (assembly GCF_005889745.1). GTDB lineage: Bacteria > Actinomycetota > Actinomycetes > Streptosporangiales > Streptosporangiaceae > Spirillospora > Spirillospora geliboluensis. The sequence continues at coordinate 21,287 of NZ_VCKZ01000003.1, read as the reverse complement.
CTTGAAGTAGTCGCGGAACATCTTCTCGATCGCCCCGGACCCGGCGGGCGCCCGCGTCCCGGCGCCGGTGGAGCCGTCGCCGTCGTACACGCCGCGGACGCCGTTGGGCGAGCCCAGCATGTCGAAGTTGAGGTTCAGCGCGATCTTCTCCCGTTCGGACGCCCGCAGCGACTTCACGTAGTGCGCGGACCCCCGCAGGCCCTCCTCCTCGGCGCCCCACCAGGCGAACCGCACCCGGTTGCGCAGCCCGCCCTTGCCGAGCTCCTTGATCTTCCCGGCGATGGCGAGCAGCGCCGCGGCGCCGGTGCCGTTGTCGTTGATCCCCGCGCCCTCCGGGACGCTGTCGAGGTGCGCCCCGGCGACCACCACGTTGTCGGGGTCGCCGCGCTCGGTGTCGGCGATGACGTTGGACGACGACCGCTTCCCGTGGACGGCGTCGACCTTCACCCGCAGCCGCAGCCCGGCCTTCGCGCCCTTCCCGGCCTTCGCGCCCTTCGCGGTCTTCGCGCCCTTCGCGGTCTTCGAGCCCTTCGCGGTCGTCCCGCCCTTCGCGGTCTTCCCGCCCCTGGCGCCCTTGGCGGCCTTCGCCAGCGCGGCGCCCAGTTCGTGCGTGACGCCGATGACCGGGATCGCGGCGGTCTTCGACACCGTCCCGTTCACCGGCCCCTTCTCCTTCGCCGTGTTCGCGACGACCACGGCGGACGCGCCCGCCGCCCGCGCCCGCTCCGCCTTCACCGCGAACGTGCACGTGCCGCGCTGGACGACGGCGATCGAGCCCTTCGCGAAGCCGTTGAAGTCGCTCTTCTCGCAGCCGCTCGTCCCGTCGCCCTTGGCCGGGTAGTCGACGGCGACCGCGGCCGCGGTGACGTCCCCGGCCCCCGAGTAGGCGAACGTCAGGAAGTCCTTCTCCCGCTCGTAGGACTTCTTCGACGGCGCCGTCCGCGCGAACACCGCGTCGGACCTCTCCGCCCAGTACGGGTAGGTGAACTTCTGCACCTTCGGGGAGAAGCCGGCCTTGCGGAGGCGTCCGACCACGTACTTCACCGACACCCCGTAGCCCGAGGTGCCCGCCGCGCGGTTGCCGCCGTTGTAGTCGGCGATCTCCTGGAACGCGGCCAGGTGCGCCTGGACGTCCTTCAGCGTCACCAGCTTCGCGAGGTCGGGGCGTTCCGGCGCGGCGCCCGCCGCCGGAAGGGCCGCCGGCAGGAACAGCGCGGGCAGCGCCACAGCGGTGCCGGTGAGGAGGTTGCGGCCGGTGATCAGCTTGCGCACGTGCACTCCAGCGGACGGGGACCGAGCGGACCAGGAGCGATCCTGGTCCCGCGCCCCGGGCGCCTCAAGCAGCGCCGCCGCCGCCAGGACGATTCGATACCGGCGCCTTACCAGGCCATGCCGCACCGCCGCCCGCAGGGCACCCGCCGGCCCCACAAAGCGGAGCTCACTCCGGTGGGCGCAGATCCACCGGAAGTCCGGGCGGGGCCGCCTCCAGCCACGACAGGAAGCCGGTCAGCGCCTCCGCGCCCATCGCCAGCTCGACGGTCAGCTCCCCGTCCCGCACCTCGATGACGCTCACCTCCGGGAGCAGGCCCTCGGCCTCCTCCGGGCCGGGCAGCCGCCGGTTGGACACGACGAGGCCCCGGCGGTGGATCACCTGCCGGGGCCGTCTGCGGAAACCGAACACGCGGTGCCAGTGGAGCTCATCGCCCTTGTACCGGCCGATGCCGAGCCGCCACACCCCCGGAGCTCCGCCCTCCCGGGACAGTTCACGCAGGCTGCACTCCACGGTGCCGCCGCCGCGCGTGAACAACCAGCGGCGCACCGCCATGCAGACGAACAGCAGGGCAGCCAGCAGGACGAGCGCGGTGAGCGCACCGCCCACCTCCACTGCCAGCTGCTCGCCCAAGTCCCCCGCCGTCCGTCGAACTCCGGACCTCGATGTCAGACCACGATCTCAGGCCCCGACCCCAGGCTACGATCCCGGGCCACGACCCATGGCCACGATCCCGGGCCATGGTGCCGAGCCTGATCTTAGGCCCGATGTTAGGCCTCGATGCCCGCCGCGCGCAGCCGCGCCCGGGCGCGCCGCTCCGGCGTCGCGTCCTCGCCCGCCAGTTCGAGCGCCGAGTCCAGCGCCCGCCGGGCCTCGTCGACGTCGATCTCGCCGCCCAGCTCGGCCTGCTCCGCCAGCACCGACACCTTGTCGGCCGCGACCGAGAAGAAGCCGCTGCCGACCGCCGCCGTGACCGGCTCGCCGCCGTCCGCCGGCTCGATCTTCACCACACTGCCGTCCAGCAGGACGCCCAGCACCGGGGCGTGGCCCGGCAGGATGCCGAGCGACCCCTCGATGGTCTGGGCGACCACCATCTTGGCCTCGCCGGTCCAGATCTCGCGCTCCGGCGAGACCAGCCCGACCCGTAGGGTTGCCACGTCTGTTTCCTCCGAATACTGGAGCGGTACCGGCGGGGCCGCCCCCGGACGCACGGCCCGGGTGCGGCCCCGCCGGTGCGGACTACTTCTCCAGCTCCTTGGCCTTCTTCTCGACGTCCTCGATGCCACCGCACATGAAGAACGCCTGCTCGGGCAGGTGGTCGTACTTGCCCTCGGCCAGCGCCTTGAACGAGGCGACCGTCTCGTCCTTGGAGACCGTCACACCGGGCTGCCCGGTGAACTGCTCGGCCACGTACATCGGGTGCGACAGGAAGCGCTCGATGCGCCGCGCCCGCTGGACGGTGACCTTGTCCTCCTCGGACAGCTCGTCGATACCGAGGATCGCGATGATGTCCTGCAGCTCCTTGTACTTCTGCAGGATCCGCACGACCTCCTGGGCGACCTCGTAGTGCTCGTTCCCCAGGATCTGCGGGTCCATGATCCGCGAGGTGGAGTCGAGCGGGTCGACCGCCGGGAAGATGCCCTTCTCGGAGATGCTCCGGGAGAGCGTCGTCGTGGCGTCCAGGTGCGCGAACGTGGTGTGCGGCGCCGGGTCGGTGATGTCGTCGGCGGGCACGTAGATCGCCTGCATCGAGGTGATCGAGTGACCGCGCGTCGAGGTGATCCGCTCCTGGAGCACGCCCATCTCGTCGGCCAGCGTCGGCTGGTACCCCACCGCGGACGGCATGCGCCCGAGCAGCGTGGAGACCTCCGAACCGGCCTGCGTGAACCGGAAGATGTTGTCGATGAACAGCAGCACGTCCTGGCCCTGGACGTCGCGGAAGTACTCCGCCATCGTCAGCGCGGACAGCGCCACGCGCAGCCGGGTGCCCGGCGGCTCGTCCATCTGGCCGAAGACGAGGGCGGTGTCCTTGAGGACGTCCGCCTCGTCCATCTCCACCCAGAGGTCGTTGCCCTCACGGGTGCGCTCGCCGACGCCGGCGAACACCGAGGTGCCGCCGAAGTTGCGCGCGACACGGCGGATCATCTCCTGGATGAGGACGGTCTTGCCCACACCCGCGCCGCCGAACAGGCCGATCTTCCCGCCCTTGACGTACGGGGCGAGCAGGTCGATGACCTTGATGCCGGTCTCCAGCATCTCGGTCTTGGACTCCAGCTGGTCGAACGCCGGGGCCTTGCGGTGGATGCCCCAGCGCTCGTTGATCTCCAGCGACGCGGTCGGGGCGTCCAGCGCCTCACCGAGGGCGTTCCACACGTGGCCCTTGGTGATGTCACCGACGGGGACGGCGATGGACTCGCCGCTGTCGGTCACCGGGGCGCCGCGGACCAGGCCGTCCGTCGGCTGCATGGAGATGGCCCGGATCATGTTGTCGCCCAGGTGCTGGGCGACCTCGAAGGTCAGGGTCTTCTCCTCGCCGCCGAGCGTGACCTGCACGTTCAGGGCGTTGTAGATGTCCGGGAGGGCGTCGGCGGGGAACTCCACGTCGACGACCGGGCCGATGACGCGCGCGACGCGCCCGGTCGCGGTCGCCGTCTCTACCTGTGCAGTCATTATCACTCCCCGCCAGACTCGGCGAGCGCGTCAGCGCCACCGACGATCTCGCTGATTTCCTGGGTGATCGCGGCCTGCCGCGCCTGGTTCATCTGGCGCGTGTAGACCCCGAGCAGTTCGTTGGCATTGTCGGTCGCCGACTTCATCGCCCGCCGGACCGACGCCTGGAAGGACGCCGCCGACTGGAGCAGCATGTGGAAGATGCGGCTCTCGATGTAGTTGGGCAGCAGCAGGTCGAGCGCCGCCTGCGCGGACGGCTCGAACTCGTACGCCGGCGGGACCTTGGCGGACTCGCTCTCCTCGATCTCCAGCGGCACCAGCCGCTTGACCTGGACGGCCTGGGTCAGCATCGAGACGAACTCGGTGTAGACCACGTGGATCTCGCCGACGCCGCCCTCGGCGTCGGTCTTGAGGAAGTCCTGGGTGAGCCGGCGGCCGATCTCCTCCGCGTTCGCGAAGTTCGGACGGTCGCTGAACCCGTTCCAGGTCTGCGCGACCTCCCGGCCCCGGAACCGGTACCAGGTGATGCCCTTGTTGCCCACCACGTACGGGACCGGCTCGCGGCCCTCGTCCCGCAGCGCCCGGATCAGCGACTCGGCCTCGCGGATCACGTTGGCGTTGTAGGCGCCGCAGAACCCGCGATCGCTCGTGACGATCAGGACGGCGCTGCGGGTGTCGGCCGGCTGCTCCTGCAGGAGCGGGTGGTCGATCCCCACATGGTGGCTCACCAGCGCGGTCAGGGCCTGCGTGATCTGGTCGGCGTACGGCTTGGACGCCGCCACCGCCTGCTGGGCCTTGACGATCCGCGACGTGGCGATCATCTCCTGGGCACGCGTGATCTTGGCGGTCGACTTGACCGTCTTGATCTGCTGCCGGAGTTGGCGAAGCTGTGCGGCCATCGGCGTCAGTCCTTCTTGACGCGGGTGATGGTCTCCTGCTCGACGTCCTCGGCCTCGATCGGTTCCACGGGCTCCTCGGCCAGCATCTCGCCCTCGCTGGTCTGGAAGCCCTTCTTGAACTCCGTGATGGCGTTCTTGAGGCTGGTGAGGCCGTCGTCGGAGAGCTGCCCCGTCTCGCGGATGGCGGTCAGCAGGCCGCCCTCCTCGCGCTCGATGTAGTCGAGGAACTCGCGCTCGAAGCGGCGGATGTCGGCGACCGGGACGTCGTCCAGCTCGCCGGAGGTGCCCGCCCACACGGACACGACCTCCTGCTCGGCCGGGAACGGCGCGCCCTGCGGCTGCTTCAGCAGCTCGACCAGGCGGGCGCCGCGCTCCAGCTGGGCGCGGGACGCCGCGTCCAGGTCGGACGCGAAGGCGGCGAACGCCTCCAGGTCGCGGAACTGCGACAGCGCCAGGCGCAGCGTGCCGGCGACCTTGCGCATCGCCTTGATCTGCGCGGAGCCGCCGACCCGGGAGACCGAGATACCGACGTTGATCGCCGGCCGGACGCCCTGGTTGAACAGGTCCGTCTCCAGGAAGCACTGCCCGTCGGTGATCGAGATGACGTTCGTCGGGATGTACGCCGACACGTCGTTGCCCTTGGTCTCGATGATCGGCAGGCCGGTCATCGAGCCGCCGCCCAGGTCGTCCGACAGCTTCGCGCAGCGCTCCAGCAGACGCGAGTGCAGGTAGAAGACGTCACCGGGGTAGGCCTCGCGGCCCGGCGGGCGGCGCAGCAGCAGCGACACCGCGCGGTAGGCCTCGGCCTGCTTCGACAGGTCGTCGAACACGATCAGGACGTGCTTGCCCTGGTACATCCAGTGCTGCCCGATCGCGGACCCGGTGTAGGGGGCGATGTACTTGTAGCCCGCCGGGTCGGACGCCGGAGCCGCCACGATCGTGGTGTACTCCAGCGCGCCGGCCTCCTCCAGGGAGCGGCGGACGTTGGCGATCGTGGAGCCCTTCTGGCCGACCGCGACGTAGATGCAGCGCACCTGCTTGTTCGGGTCGCCCGTGTCCCAGGCTTCCTTCTGGTTGATGATGGTGTCCACGCAGACCGTCGTCTTGCCGGTCTGCCGGTCACCGATGATCAGCTGCCGCTGGCCCCGGCCGATCGGCGTCATCGCGTCGATCGCCTTGATGCCGGTCTGCAGCGGCTCCTTCACCGACTGCCGCTGCACGACCGTGGGGGCCTGCAGCTCCAGCGCGCGGCGCTCGGTCGTCTCGACCGGGCCGAGGCCGTCCAGCGGGTTGCCCAGCGCGTCCACGACGCGACCGAGGAAGGCGTCGCCGACCGGCGCCGACAGGACCTCGCCCGTCCGCCGGACCTTCTGGCCCTCCTCGATTCCGCTGAAGTCACCCAGGACAACGGCGCCGATCTCACGCACGTCCAGGTTCAGAGCCAGGCCACGGGTACCGTCCTCGAACTCCAGGAGTTCGTTCGCCATCGCGGAGGGCAGGCCCTCGATGTGGGCGATGCCGTCGCCGGCATCGACGACGGTGCCGACCTCCTCGCGCGCGGCGGCCTCGGGCTCGTACGACTGGACGAAGCGCTCCAGCGCGTTCCGGATCTCGTCCGGACGGATCGTCAGCTCCGCCATGATTCCTCTCTTGCTCCCTTAAGGGTCGGCTTTACCGGCACTCGGCGTTGGAGCCAGCTCTACCGGCCTCAGCCGGCGCCGAGCCTCCGGCGGACGTCGTCCAGCCGTCCGGCGATCGTGCCGTCGATGATCTCGTCCCCGATCTCGATCGACAGTCCGCCGATCGTGCTCGGGTCGAGCTCGATGTTCAGGTGTACTTCGTGTCCGTACGCGGCGGCGAGCACCTCGGCGAGCCGCGTCCGCTGCCGCGCCGACAACTCGGTCGGCGTCCGCACCAGCGCGACCAGCCGCCGCCGGCGCTGGGCGACGAGCTTGCCGAACTCGGCGAGCCCGCCTTCCAGGCTACGTCCTCGCGGGCGCAGCACGAGCTCGGTGACCAGCGTCAGCGTGGCCGGCGTGACCTTGCCGTCCAGCAGCGCGTTGAGCAGGCCGAGCTTGCGGTCGTCCGGCAGGCCCGGACCGGCGAGGGCGGAGCGCAGCGCGACCTCCCCCTCGACGACCCGGGAGAACCGGAACAGCTCGTCCTCCAGGTCGTCGATCTGCCCGTCGGCCTCGGCGCGGGCGGCCTCGGCGGTGACCGCGAGGGTCTCCACCGCGTCCGCCAGCTCCGACGGCTTGGACCAGCGCAGCCGGACGACGTCGGCGACCAGCCCGAGAGCGGCCGGCGACACCTTGCCCTCCAGCAGGATCTGGACGAGCTGCGCCTTGTCGGCACCGTCCCGCGCCGGGTCGGACACCGCCCGGCGCAGGCCGTGCTCGCGGTCGATCAGGTGCAGCACCGCGAACAGGTCGGCGCCCAGCCCGGCCAGGTCGGCGGAGGGAATGACGGCCTCCAGCCGGGTCCTGGCCTCGGCGAGCGACGCCCTGCTCACCGCTCCCGTGATGGTCATGATGTGATCTGCTCCTGCGTGCGAGCGCGGCTCTCCAGCTCCTCGAGGAACCGGTCGACGACCCGGCTCTGCCGCGCGCTGTCCTCAAGGGACTCGCCCACGACGCGACCGGCGAGGTCGACCGACATGGCGCCGATCTCGGCGCGCAGCGACTGCAGCGCCTGCTGCCGCTCGGCCTCGATCTGCTTCTTCGCGTCCTCGACGATCTTGCGAGCCTCCGCCTGGGCCTTCTCCTTGGCCTCGGCGATGATCTGCGCGCCCTGCTCCTCGGCCTTGCGCCGCTCGTTGGACGCCTCGACCGCGGCCGCCTTCTGCTGGGACTTGTACTGATCGAGGACCTGCTGGGCCTCTTTCTGCGCCTGCTCTGCCCGCTCGAGGCCGCCCTCGATCGCCTGGGTGCGCTCCTCCAGCGTCTTCTGCAGACGCGGAACGAGGATGCGCCCCAGGACGATCATGACGACGAGGAACGAGAAGATGCCGACGACCAGCTCGTACGGGTGCGGGACGAGAGGGTTGTTCTCCTCCGCCGCTAGGACGGAAGCTGCTGTGATCATGTCTGCAGCCCTTCCTCAGTTGGAACCCGTGGTCAGATGCCCTGGAAGATGAAGGGCGCGACCAGACCGATGAGGGCCAGCGCCTCGGTGAGGACGAAGCCCAGCAGCATGTTGGTGCGGATGACGCCGGTGAGCTCCGGCTGGCGGGCGATGGCGTTCACGCCCTGACCGAAGATGATGCCGATGCCGATGCCCGGGCCGATGGCCGCGAGGCCGTAGCCGATCGAGGTGACGTTGCCTTCGACTGCGGCGAGGACGGCTCCCGTCATGGGTTCATTCCTTTTCTGTCGGCCGGCGGAGGCTCCGCCGGTCTGGGCTAACGAGGGTGTCTGGACGAGCCCGGCACCGGAGCGCACGGACTCCGGGGGTCTAGTGGTCCGCTTCGAGGCCGCTCTGGATGTACATCGCGGCGAGCATCGCGAACAGGAACGCCTGCAGGAACTGAATCAGCAGTTCCAGCGCGGTGAGCAGGATCGTGACGATGACGCCGACGATGCCGACGCCGAAGCCGAGCGCGGTGGGCTTCTCGAAGAGGAACCAGAAGCCGACGAGGCTGAAGAACGCCAGGATCGTGTGGCCGGCGAACATGTTGGCGAAGAGCCGGACCGCGTGGGTGAAGGGCGCCAGGATGAACGTCGAGAGGTACTCGATCGGCACCAGCAGGAAGTAGACCGGGAGCGGCAGGCCCTTGGGGATCATGTTGGTGAAGTACTTCACCGGGCCCTGGTGCTTGAAGCCCAGGTACACCTTGACGATGTAGACGAACACCGCCAGCACGATCGGGAACGCGATGTGCGACGCGACCGGGAACTGGATGATCGGGATGACCGCGAAGATGTTCCAGAACCAGATCAGGAAGAACAGCGACATGAGCATCGGCATCCACCGGTCGGTGTTCTTGCCGAGGAACGGGCGGGCGATCTCGTCCCGCACGAACATGTAGCCGATCTCACCGATGTTCTGCATGCCGCGCGGCACGAGCTTCGGCTTGGCGAACGCCGTCCAGAACAGGCCGCAGACCACCAGCGCGCCGACGACCGCGAAGACGACGGGCTTGGTCAGCCACTCCGGGCCGCCGGCGAACAGGGGCGGGAAGTCGAACAGCTCCGGGCCCGGGGCTTTGAACTCGTCTCCCCCGGTGGCGAGGACCGTCAGCGCGTTCACGCGGCGTTCCCTTCATCAATGTGGTGATGTTTCACGAAGGCTTCCTCGGCGGCTTCCTCGGCGGGGCCGCTCAGGAGGAGTGGCTGCCGTACTTCAGGTAGACCAGGTAGATGGCGAGCCCGGCACCGATGATCAGGCCGATGGGGATCAGCCAGGTCTGGTGCGTCCATTCGGACAGCAGCCACCCGATGCCGCCCCAGATGATCATCCCGGAGAGAAGGTAGCTGGGCACGGACCAGGCGACGTCGGCGAATTCCCGCTGGCCGTCCTCCGGCCGGGGCTTCTGCTCGCTCATCGCGCTCCGGACGATAGCAGGCCACCCGTGCGGTGGTCATATTGGAGTAGTCCCGGGGGCCCGGCACCGTCCGCGAGGCGTGCATCACGGACTCCGGTCCAGGACGTTCTCGGGTTCGTCAATGTAGGGCCTCCGCTGCAGCACGACCCGGAACTCGGCGGCGATCCAGAGCAGCGCGAGCCCGATGACCGTCCAGCCGAACACCTTGGTGTCCCAGATCGAGACGCCGTCCATCGTCGTGACCAGCACCATCACCGCGAGGATCTTCACCATGTAGCTGGCCAGCGCGGCCAGCATCATCGTCTGCGCGGAGTACCGGGCGGCCCAGGAGACCACCAGGGCGCTGATCGAGAAGAAGGCGATCACCACGACGGAGGCCAGTGCCGCCGCCAAGGCGCCCTTGGCGCCGGCGGCCAGCAGGCCGATCAGCACGGCGGCCACCCCGACGACCGATGTCGGGATCGCTGCGCCGCGGAGCATCCGAGCGTCGGAGGTTTGCATGAGGGCTCCGGCTGGTCACGGTCAGTGGTCGTTTCTTGTTCGTGAAAGGTATCACAAGCGTCCGGATTGTCCACAATTACCCTAGAGGTAATGCGATTGGGGGGCTGCGGAGGCCCCCGCCGGTCACGCTCGCACCTGGACTTTAGCCCAGCTCAGGGCCTGCTTTTACCGCATCGGGCAACGACGTGCCGGGGCCTGTGTACCGCTTGCGGCCGCGTCCGGCCGGGAGCGGGGCGTGACCGGGATCAGACCCGCATCGGCGGGCGGCGGACCGGCTGGTCGCCGGCGCCCCCGTCGTCCGCGACCGGCTTCTTGCGGCCCGGCTTGCGGAGCATCAGCACGACGCCGGCGACCGCGACCAGCAGCGTCACCCCGAGGGTGATCCACGCGGCGTCGAACAGCGCCAGCCCGACCAGCCCGGAGGCCAGCAGCCCGACCCAGAAGTACATGATCAGCACGGCCCGGCGGGTGGAGTGGCCGAGCTGCAGCAGCCGGTGGTGCAGGTGCTGCTTGTCCGGGGAGAACGGCGACCGGCCCTGGCTGGTGCGCCGCAGCACCGCGAGCAGCATGTCCATGAACGGGACCGCGGCCACCGCCGGGATCAGCAGCACCGGGACGAAGAACGGGAACAGCCCGTTGGCGAGGACGGCCGGGTCGAACTGCCCGGTCAGCATGATCGTGGACGCGCTGAGCAGCAGCCCGATCAGCATCGAGCCGGTGTCGCCCATGAAGATCTTGGCGGGGCTGAAGTTGTGCGGCAGGAACCCCGCGCACATCCCGAACAGGACCGCGGCGATGAGCGTCGCGCCGGTCAGCGTGGTCAGCCCGTTGGACTTCGACAGCAGGTAGGCGTAGGAGAACAGGGCCAGCGCGGCGATCCCGACGACGCCCGCGGCGAGGCCGTCCAGGCCGTCGATGAAGTTCACCGCGTTGATCGTGGCGACCACGACGAAGACGGTCAGCGGCACCCCGTAGGCGGGCGGCAGCGACAGCGACTCGCCGGTCGGCAGCGGGATCACGTAGATCTGGATGCCCTGCATGATGAAGATCCCGGCGGCCGCGACCTGCCCGGCGAACTTGGTGAGCGCGTCCACCTCCCACCGGTCGTCCGCGATGCCGATCAGCACGATCAGCCCGCCCGACAGCAGCAGCGCCTTCGCCACGCTGATGTCGCCGTCCGAGAGGACCTTGCGCATCTCCGGCAGCCCGGTCGCCACCACCAGCGCCGACACCATGCCGCCGAACATCGCCAGGCCGCCGAGCCGGGGCGTCGGGATCACGTGCACGTCGCGGTCGCGGGGGACGGCCTGCGCCCCGAACCAGACGGCGAACCTGCGCACCGACGGGGTCAGCAGGTAGGCGACGAGGGCGGCGACAAGGATCGTGAGCAGGTATTCCCGCACTCGCCTGCGCCCCCCTTCACCGATCGCCGCCGCCGTGGTACCCCGTCCGGCGCGCCCCATCCACGTGACCCGTCCACATGAACCGTCCGCATGGGCGCGTCCACATGGCCCGTACGGCCCGTCGTCTCCGTTAGACGAACGATCCGGCGGATGTGTTCGCGCCGCGACCGACCAACTGTAGACCCACCCGGCCGCCGTCCGCTGCCGATCGGCCCGCGCGGGTCAGCGCGGGCGAACGGCCTCCCGCACCCCCCGGATCGGGCGGAGGCGGTGCGCGCAGAGTATCCCGGTTCCGATGATCATCAGCGCGAGCCCGCCGAGGCAGGTGTTCCCCAGCGAGAACGCCCACAACCCGCGGCCCGCGACCTCCTCCCCCGCGTCGGCGGCGACGGCCAGCAGCCCGGCCGCGACCAGCGCCGCGCCGGCCCGCCGGCGCGGCGCCGGGAAGCGCGGGAGCAGCGCCACCGCCCCGAGGGCCAGGGCGAGCACGGCGGTGCCGGGCCAGCCGCCGACCCAGCGCGGCGGGACGCTGCGCGGCGGCGGCACGGCGATCGCGTGCTTGGGCAGCCGGACCCGGATCAGCATGCCCTCGTGCGGGGCGAGCCCGTTCTGGATGAAGTCGACGGCGTACGGCCCGTCGCGGTCGCGCAGGCAGCGGGTCGACGCGCCCGGCGCGCCCGCCCGGCAGCCCACGCGCCGCAGCGGCACCGGCGCCTCGACGCGCACCGCCGCGTTCCCGATCGGGACGTCCCAGTCCGTCCCGATCGCGTCCCACTCCAGCTCGTCGTGGCCGGGGCGCGGGGTGAACGCCCACCGGACCTCGTACTCCAGCACGTACGCCTGGCGCCCGCGGACCTCGCGGTTGCGGTCCCCGACGCTGATCCGCACGTCCCGCAGGAACCGCGTCATCCGGACGCGGGACGGCGCGCCGGTCGAGGAGCTCATGCGCACGTTCCGCACGTCGAAGACCCGGTCGCCGCGGCGGAACGGCACATGCCGGACGATCCCGTGCTCGCTCCGGTCGAAGTCGTAGGTGATCGTCTCCCGGACGTACAGGACGCCGTCGGCGCCGATCCGCAGCACCACGTCGTAGGTCGGGATGCGCTCCCCGGCGGCGGCCCCCCGCGCGGCGCCGGCGGGAGCGGGCAGCATCAGCACGATGATCGGCAGCAGGAGCCCCGCGAAGATCACGCGCCCCCGGACACGGCCACGCACGTCAGGCATGGTTCCACGGGCGGTCATGATCGTGTCGGTGCATCGGCGAGGGCGTACCGGGAGGGGAGCGTCCGGTCACTGCTAAGTTATCGCTCGCTAACCCCCCGAACTGAGCCTGGAGGGACCTATGCGGCGCATCGCTGCAGTAGCCCTGACCGCCGGCACCCTGATGGCCGGCATGGCCGCCGTGGGCGCCCCCGCCGAGGCGGCCGCCGCCACGAGCTGGAAGCCAATCAACTCCTACAGCAACATCGACGCCTGGGGCACCTACACCCGGAGCGGCGGCAAGACCTACGTCAAGGGCTACCTCCGCGACACCAAGAAGAACGGCTGGACCGCCTGCGTGCGGTTCCTGTTCACCGAGGGCAACAAGAAGTACTGGTCGCGCTTCAAGATCATCGGCGTGACGTCCAGCGGCGCGAAGTACAACTACGACGGCAAGGCGACCGTCAAGATCAGCGTCAGCTCCAGCTACAGCAGCCACCTGTGGGTGCAGGAGTGCGGCCGGAACAAGAAGACCGGCAAGTACTACTACGGCAAGGGCAAGAAGCTCTTCTGAGCCGTTGACTCGGCCTGACGACACAGGCCCCGCCCGGCCCGGCGGGGCCTTTGCGCTTTCCCGGGACTTTGCAAAGCGCGGATTCACGGGGCTGCGCGCCGTCCCGGGTCGGACGGGCCGCAGCCGACGATCAAGAATCGGCCGGACGCGGTGCCCGTCAGCGCGTCCTGGCTGGTGAAGCGGGCCACCGGCCGACGCAGCGAGCGCAGCGTTCGCCTAGCGGCGGCGGATATCTCCACTAGTTTCATTAGCCCGTCGCGGGGCGTGGATCAAGCCGGGGAATCGTTGTTCTCTTCGCGCCTCAACGCAAAGCGCGCGCAACTCCCGGACTTCTTTCAGACCGCCTTCGGAGGCTTCTTCAAACCGTGCCCCAGAGCCCGTTAGGACGGCTCTCCGTCCCCCGGTGCTCTGCGTGTCACATCGCTCCTTGCGTCCACGCTCGTCCGCTGGACGCCTGGCACAGGCGTGCCCGGTGACCAGTAGGGCGGCCGTTTTCGGCCACGGAGCTTGCGAAGAGGCGCACGGCAGGGCCGGGGGTCGGCCGTCCGAGGTCAGTCGTTCTTGGCGGTGTCCGGGTCGTTCTTCGTCAGGGGCGGCTTGGCGGCGGGCTCGGCCTGGGCGGCGGGGGCCTCAGCGGTGTCCGCAGGGGCCTCAGCGGGCTCGTCATGCGCCTCGGGGGCCTTCTCCTTGGTGAGGGAGAGCTTGGCCTGCTCGGGCTCGGAGGCGGCCGTTACGGACTCGTCCGCCCCGTCCTGCTCGGGCTCGTCGTCGTCGGTGAGGAGGACGCCGACCACGGCGCGAATCTTGTCGACGGGCACGGCGCCGGCGCGCAGCAGGCGCGGGACGGGGCCGGTCAGGTCGAGGATCGTGGACGGGTCGGCATGCCCCGACACGCCGCCGTCCAGGTAGACCGAGATGGAGTCGCCGAGCATCTTCTCGGCCTCGTCGATGTTGCGGGCCGCGGGCTGGCCGCTCAGGTTCGCGCTGCTGACGGCCAGCGGGCCGGTCTCCTTCAGCAGCTCCACCGCCAGCTCGTGCATCGGCATCCGGACGGCGACGGTGCCCTTGGTCTCGCCGAGGTCCCACATGAGGTTCGGGTTCGCGCGGCACACCAGCGTCAGCGCGCCCGGCCAGAACTCGTCGATGAGGTCCTGCCCGTAGACGCCGAGGTCGTCCACCAGGGCGGTCGCGGCCCGCACCGAGCCGACCAGGACGGGCGGGGGCATCTCCCGGCCGCGGCCCTTCGCCTCCAGCAGCTTGGTCACCGCGGGCGCCACGAACGCGTCCGCGCCCACCCCGTACACGGTGTCGGTCGGCAGGACGATCAGCTCGCCGCGCCGGACGGCCGACACGGCCTCGGCGATCCCGCGCGTGCGCTCCATCGGCTCTGAGCAGTCATAACGTCGGCTCACGATCGCCCGTCTTCCCATCTCGCGCGGCGCTCATCGGATTGGCACCGCCCAGGATAGCGGGGGCTCACGCCCGCGAGCCGCGGCCTAGTCGGTCGCGAGGCGGGCGGTGACGAAGCGGTCCCGGTTGGTGAGGTCGCGGCGGTTGCGGACGTCCCGCCAGCCGTTCTCCTCGGCGAACACCCAGTAGACCGCGTTGCCCTGCAGGTCGCTGTGCTCGACCGCGACGTAGCCGCCGGGCCGCAGCAGCCGCCGGGCGGTGCGCTCGACCACCCGGATCGCGTCCAGGCCGTCGTCGCCGCCGCCCCACAGCGCGTCCGCCGGGTCGTGGTCGCGGACGTCCGGCGGGACGTACTCCCACTCGCTCATCGGGATGTACGGGGGGTTGCTGACGACCAGGTCGACGGTGCCGTCCAGCTCGGGCAGCGCCGTGGCGAAGTCGTCCAGGTGGAGCCGGACGCGGCCCCGCTCGTCCAGCTCCTCGATGTTGCGGGTGGCGTGCACGAACGCGGTCGGGTCCTTCTCCACCGCGTGCACGCGCGCGCGAGGCGCCTCCAGCGCGATCGACAGCGCGATCGCGGCCGAGCCGGTGCCGAGGTCGACGACGAGGGGGTCGCGGACGTCCATGTCGCGGAGCGTCTCCAGCGCCCAGCCGACCATCACCTCGGTCTCCGGGCGCGGGACGAACACCCCCGGCCCGACCTTCAGCTCCAGGTAGCGGAAGTAGGCGCGGCCGGTGATGTGCTGCAGCGGCTCCCCGGCCTCGCGGCGCGCGACGAACTCCCAGAAGCGGGCGTCGAACGCGCTGTCGGGGACGCCGTGCAGCTCCGAGCGCCGCACCTGGTGCACGGCCGCCGCGAGCTCCTCGGCGTCGGCGCGGGGCGAGGCCGCGCCCGCGTCGGCGAGGCGGGCGGTGGCCCTGGCGATCTCGTCGAGCAGCAGGTTCATGACTCCGTCTTTCGAGGGGGGACGACCCCCCGCGCCCGTGTTCTCCGAGGGGGGACGACCCCCCGCACCCCCCGGTTCGCCGCGCTCATGATTTCTGGGCTTCGGCCAGCCGGCGTTCCATGTCGGCGTCGACCAGCGCCTGCGTGACGTTGTGGAGGTCCCCGTCCAGCACCTGGTCGAGGTTGTAGGCCTTGTAGCCGACGCGGTGGTCGGAGATCCGGTTCTCGGGGTAGTTGTAGGTGCGCACCCGCTCGGAGCGGTCGACGGTGCGGACCTGGCTCTTGCGCTCGGCCGCCGCCGCGGCGTCGGCCTCCTCCTGCGCCATCGCCAGCAGCCGCGACCGCAGGATGCGCAGCGCCTGCTCCTTGTTCTGGAGCTGGCTCTTCTCGTTCTGGCAGGAGACGACGACGCCGGTCGGCAGGTGCGTGATGCGGACGGCGGAGTCGGTCGTGTTGACGCTCTGCCCGCCCGGACCGGACGACCGGTACACGTCGATGCGCAGGTCGTTCGGGTCGATCTGGACGTCGACGTCCTCGGCCTCGGGGGTCACCAGGACGCCGACCGCGCTGGTGTGGATGCGGCCCTGCGACTCGGTCGCGGGCACCCGCTGCACGCGGTGCACACCGCCCTCGTACTTCAGCCGCGTCCAGACGCCCTCTTCGGCGTTGCCCTTGGCCTTCACCGCGACGGTGACGTCCTTGTAGCCGCCGAGGTCGGACGGGTGCGAGTCGATGATCTCGGTCTTCCAGCCGATGCGCTCGGCGTACCGCAGGTACATGCGCAGCAGGTCGCCGGCGAACAGCGCGGACTCCTCGCCGCCCTCCCCGGCCTTCACCTGCAGGATGACGTCCTTGGAGTCGCTCGGGTCGCGCGGGACGAGCAGCCTGCGCAGCCGCTCCTCCAGGTCTTCGCGGCGCTTGTCGAGGTCGTCGGCCTCGGCGGCGAACGCCGGGTCCTCACCGGCGAGTTCGCGGGCGGTGGCCAGGTCGTCCTGCGTGGCCGCCAGCTCGCGCCGGGTCTCGACGATCGGCCGCAGCTCCGCGTACCGCTTGCCGAGCTTGCGCGCCAGCGCCTGGTCGGCATGGACGGACGGGTCGGCGAGCCGTTCCTCGATGCCCGCGTATTCGCTGATCAGATCGTCGAGATTCACGCTGTGTCCTGACCCGTTCCGGCCGGCCCGGCCGCCGCGGCCGACCCGGCCCGGAGACGGCGGCCGTCCCCGGTTGCCGACTTCGAAAGGCCCGGGGACCGCGAGTGTCCCCGGGCCGTTCCTGGTATGTGTGCGGCGCTCGCCCTACTTGCCGGCCTTCTTCTTGCCGAAGCGCTGCTCGAAGCGCGCCACCCGGCCACCGGTGTCGAGGATCTTCTGCTTGCCCGTGTAGAACGGGTGGCAGTTCGAGCAGACGTCCGCGTGGATCACGCCGTTCTCGGCGGTGCTGCGGGTCTCGAAGGTGTTGCCGCACGTACACGTCACGGTCGTGACGACGTAGTTCGGGTGGATGTCGGGCTTCATCGGTTCTCCTCGCCTCGGGCGGTCGCCGGGCGCCCGTCATGCTCGCATGGCCGGGCCATGGGAGATGTGAGGGGCGTGAACCGGTACCGCAGCGGTTGCACCTCAAGTGTGCCAGATAACCGAACGTGGCGAGGTCACCGGGCATTCCCGATCTTGGACGGGCAACGCCGCCCGGTCACCCCGCGGCGCCGTCCCGTCACCCCGGCGGCACGGCCCGGGTCACCCAGCGGCGCGTCCCAGATAGGCCAGGACCGCCATCACCCTGCGGTGGCCGCCCTGCGCGGGCTGCAGGCCCAGCTTCATGAAGATGTTCGAGATGTGCTTCTCCACGGCGCCCTCGGTGACGACGAGGTCGGCGGCGATCGCCCCGTTGGAGCGCCCCTGCGCCATCAGCCCGAGCACCTCCCGCTCGCGCGGCGTCAGCGACTCCAGCGGGTCGTCGTTGCGGCGCCGGCCGAGCAGCTGGCCGATCACCTCCGGGTCGATCACCGTCCCGCCGGCCGCGATGCGGCGCACCGCGTCGATGAACTCGGCGACGTCCGCGACCCGCTCCTTCAGCAGGTAGCCGACGCCCTCGGCGCCGCCGCCGATCAGGTCCGTCGCGTACCGCTCCTCCACGTACTGCGACAGGACGAGGATCGGCGTGCCCGGCCGCCGCTCCCGCACGGCGAGCGCCGCGCGCAGCCCCTCGTCGGTGAACGACGGCGGCATCCGGACGTCCACGATGGCGAGATCGGGGGCGTGCTCCTCGACGATGCCGAGCAGGCCCGGCCCGTCCCCGACGGTCGCCGCCGTCTCGATCCCGGCGTCGCCGAGCAGCCGGACGAGCCCTTCCCGCAACAGCACCGAGTCCTCGGCGATCACTACCCGCATCGCCCCATTATCGTGCCCGCGGCCCGGCCCGCCGATGCGCGGGCCGAGCCAGGAGCCGGCGGTCGCCGGGGCGGCCGTCACCAGGTGCAGGGGAGGTCCGCGCGGATGATCGTGGGGCCGCCGGGCGGGCTGTCCACGATGAGCATCCCGTCGATCGTCGCGGCCCGGTCCGCGAGCCCGGCGAGGCCGCCGCCGCGCCGGGCGGTCGCGCCGCCCACCCCGTTGTCGATCACCTCGACGACCACCCAGCGGTCCTCGCGGGCGACCCGGACCGACACCTGCGTCGCGCGGGCGTACTTCGCGACGTTCGCCAGCGACTCGGCGACGATGAAGTAGGCGATGCTCTCGACCGCCGCCGGCGGGCGCTCCGGCAGGTCGACGCTCACCTGGACGGGCACCGGGGCGCGGCCCGCGAGGCCCGACAGCGCCGGGTCCAGGCCGCGGTCGGTGAGGATCGCCGGGTAGATGCCGCGGGCCAGGTCGCGCAGCTCGGTGATGGCCTCCTTGGTGCCGGCGTGCGCCTGCTCGATCAGCGCCCGCGCGCCCTCCGGGTCGTCGTCGAGCTTGGCGCGGGCGCGGCCGATGTCCATCGCGACGGCCAGCAGCCGCTGCTGCGCGCCGTCGTGCAGGTCGCGCTCGATGCGGCGCCGCTCGAACTCGGCGGCGTCCACCCCGCGGGCGCGGCTGGCCTGCAGGTGCTCGGTGCGCCTGCGCAGCTCCACGTTCTCGGCCTGCGCGGGGCTCGGGCCGAGCAGCAGCGCGGCGAACACCGTGTGGCCGATCGCGAGCGCCCGCGTCACGTACATCGCCAGCGTGAGGAACACCAGCCCGACGACCATCACCGGGAGGGCCTCCAGCGGGTTGCCCGCCCAGTACGAGACGAACCCGAGGTTGATCTCGGCGCCGTCGTCCACCGCCACGATCAGCGGCAGGCCCAGCGTCGTCGCCGTCGCGCCCCAGACCGCCGCGGACACGACGAGCTCCACCAGCGTGACCGGGAACAGGAGGCCGAGGTAGAGGAGGTCCTTCCAGGTGGACGGGTCCGCCGCCATGCCCTTGAGGCGGGCGAGCGGGTTGCGGCTCTCGGGCGGCCGCCGGTACGGGTCCGGGACGCGGACGCCGAACGCCGCCCGGACGAGCCGACGCTCCAGCATCGCGCCGAACCGCCACGCGACCATCAGCAGCGCCAGCAGCGGCACCCCGACCCAGATGATCAGCAGTCCGAGGGACAGCGCCAGCCCGACGGCGAGCGTGACGAACCAGGCGAGCCCGAACGCCATGCTGACGCCCAGGTAGAGCGCGGAGCGCCAGGTCACCGACGACCGCGCCATCGCGAGCGGCGCCCAGGAGCCGTTCAGGACGGACGGGGCGTCCCCGCCGCCGCGCGTCGCCGCGGCCCACCGTGTCGCGGCCCATCCGACGGCGCCGCCGCCGGGGTCTCTGCTCAGCTCGCCCACATCGTCCTCCGTGCCCGTTCCCAACCTACGATCCCAGCGTGCCGGGGCGGGGCCGCCGCGACCATGACGTGGACCGGCGGATGGGGGGTGGGGCTAACCCCACCACGCCGCCGTGCCCGCGTCGCGGACGGACGTGGAACGCCCCCGCCCGGTGACCCGGACGGGGGCGTTCCACGCATGCTCAGACCCGGATCCGGGCCGCGCCCGGCGCGAACAGCGGTGGCGCCCGGCGCGCGCGATCAGCGGTCGTCGGAGACCGTGGTCTTCTGCACCTGGAGCAGGAACTCGGCGTTGGACTTGGTCTCCTTCATCTTCTCGATGAGGAGCTCCAGCGCCTGCTGCGTGTCGAGCGCGTGCAGCACCCGGCGCAGCTGCCAGACGACCCGCAGCTCCTCCGGAGCCATGAGGATCTCCTCCTTGCGGGTGGACGACTGGTCGACGTCCACCGCCGGGAAGATCCGCTTGTCGGCCAGGCTCCGGTTGAGCTTCAGCTCCATGTTGCCGGTGCCCTTGAACTCCTCGAAGATGACCTCGTCCATGCGGGACCCGGTCTCCACCAGCGCGGTCGCGAGGATCGTCAGCGAGCCGCCGTTCTCGATGTTGCGCGCCGCGCCGAAGAACCGCTTCGGCGGGTAGAGCGCGGTCGAGTCGACACCACCGGACAGGATCCGGCCGGACGCCGGCGCCGCCAGGTTGTAGGCCCGGCCGAGGCGGGTGATCGAGTCGAGCAGCACGACGACGTCGTGGCCGAGCTCGACGAGCCGCTTGGCGCGCTCGATCGCCAGCTCCGCGACCGTGGTGTGGTCCTCGGCGGGACGGTCGAAGGTCGAGTGGATGACCTCGCCCTTCACCGTCCGCTGCATGTCGGTGACCTCTTCCGGACGCTCGTCCACCAGGACGACCATCAGGTGGCACTCCGGGTTGTTCTTGGTGATCGCGTTCGCGATCGCCTGGAGCACCATGGTCTTGCCGGCCTTCGGCGGCGACACGATCAGCCCGCGCTGGCCCTTGCCGATCGGCGACACCAGGTCGATGATCCGCGTGGTCAGGATGCCGGGGTCGGACTCCAGCCGCAGCCGCTCCTGCGGGTACAGCGGGGTCAGCTTGGTGAAGTCGACGCGGCCCTTGGCCTGCTCCGGCTCCATCCCGTTGACGGTGTCGAGGCGGACCAGCGCGTTGAACTTCTCGCGCCGCTCGCCCTCGCGCGCCTGCCGGACGGCGCCGGTGATGACGTCGCCCTTGCGGAGGCCGTTCTTGCGGACCTGCGCCAGCGACACGTACACGTCGTTCGGGCCGGGCAGGTAGCCGGTCGTCCGGACGAAGGCGTAGTTGTCGAGGATGTCGAGGATGCCCGCGACCGGGATGAGGACGTCGTCCTCGGTGATCACCGGCTCCTCGTAGCGCTCGCGGCCGCGGCCGCGGTTGCGCTCGCGGAACCGGCGCCCGCGCCGGCCCCGGCCGCTGCCGTCGTCATCGTCGTGCTGGCCGCCGCCCTGGTTCTGGCCGCCGCGCTGCCGGCCGCCGCCCTGGTCGCCGCGGTCGCCCCGCTCGCCGCGGTCACCACGGTCACCGCGCTCGCCGCGCTCGCCCCGGTCGCGGCCCTCGCCGCGCTCCCGGCCGCCGCGCTGCCGCTGGCGTCCGCCGCCCTCGCGGCCGTCGCGGCCCTGGTCGCGCCCGCCGTCGCGGCCGCCGCCCTGGGACTCGCCGTCCTCGGCGCTCTGGTCGCGGCCCTGCTCGCGGTGCTGCCGCTCGCCGCGTCCCTCGCCGGCCCCCCGGTCCTGCCGCTCACCGCGCTGGCGGCCGCCCTGCCGGTCCGCCCGCTCGGCCTTCTCCGGCTTGTCGGCGCCCTTGTCGGCGGCGTCGCCCGGCTGGTCGGCCGGCTTGCCGGACTGCTTCTCGGCGGCCTTGTCGGCCGCCTTCTCGGTCTGCTTGCCGGACGGGGCCTGCTCGGTCGCGGGCGCGGCGTCGGAGATCGTGACCTGGTCGTCGGAGACCTCGCGCTTGGCGGCCGCGGTGCGGGTCCGCCG
>NZ_VCKZ01000039.1 GCF_005889745.1 Actinomadura geliboluensis | reverse complement strand
GGGGGCCGGGGACGGGCGGGAGGCGCGCCGGTGACGCCCCGCGCCCGCCTCCTGCTGTTCGCCGCCGGCGCCGCCGGGACCTTCGCGCTGTTCACCGCCGGGGTCCTCGGCCTGCCCGCGTTCGGCGGCGCGTCGCACCCCTACGCCGACCGCGCCGTCCGGGAGGCCGTCCGGCAGGGCACCCCCAACGCCGTGGCGTCGGTCACCTTCGACCAGCGCGCCTTCGACACCCTCGGGGAGGAGCTGATCCTGCTGGCGGCGGCGCTCGGCGCCGTCGTGCTGCTGCGCGCCGTCGCCGGGGAGCGGCGCGGCGCCGCGCACCGGCACGGGCCCGCCGAGGTCCCGGACGCGCTGCGCGTCACCGGGTGCCTGCTGCTGCCCCTGACCCTGGTCGCAGGGGTCTACATCGTCGCGCACGGCCACCAGTCCCCCGGCGGTGGATTCCAGGGCGGCGTCGTCCTCGGCACCGCCGTCCACCTGCTCTACCTGGCCGGGGACTACCCGGCGCTGCGGCGGCTGCGCCCGGTCCCGGTGCTGGAGTCCGCCGAGGCAGCGGCGGCCGCCACGTTCACGCTGCTGGCCCTGGCCGCCGCCGGGCAGGCCGCGACCGGCCGCGTCCCCGCCCTCAACGGCGCCGTCGGCGCCGAGGTCGGCTGCGCCCTGGTCGTGCTCGTCGCCAAGTTCTTCGACCAGGCGCTGCTCGTCCACGGCGCCGCCCGGACGCGGGAGGGGCCCGCATGAGCGTCCTGCCCTACCTGACCGCCGGGTGGATCATGCTCGCCGGCGTGTACGGGATCGTCACCAGCCGCGACCTGATCCACGCCGTCGTGTGCCTGTCGGTCACCCAGTCCGGCACCTACGTGCTGCTGCTGGCCGTCGGGCACCGCTACGGCGCCACCGCGCCGGTGTTCTCCGACCGGCCGCCGCCGCCCGCCGGGCCGCCCGTCACCGACCCCGTCGTGCAGGCCATGGCCCTCACCGACATCGTCGTCGGCGCCACCGTCACCGCGCTGCTGCTGGCCCTGGCCGTGCAGGTCGCCAAGCGGCGCGGCACCCTGGACCCCGACGCGCTGCGCTCGCTGGAATCGTGATCCCCTCCACCGCGGTCGCGCTGCAGGCCGCCGTCGCGCTGCCGGTGCTGGCCGCGGCGGTGCTCGCCGGCGCCGGGCGGTGGCTGCCGCGGCCCGCCGTGGACGCGACCGCGCTGGCGGCCGCGGCCGCCGTCACCGCCCTGACCGCGCTCACCCTCGCCCGCTCCGGCCGCGGCCCCCAGGTCGCCTGGCTCGGCGGATGGGGGCCCGGCACCGGCGTCGGCATCCCCCTGGCCGCCGACCCCCTCGCCGCCGGGCTGGCCTGCGTCACCGCCGCCCTCACCCTGGCCGCGCTGGCGTTCTCCTGGCGGTACTTCACCGAGATCCAGGCGATCTTCCACGCGCTGGTGCTGCTGTTCCTGGCGTCGATGTGCGGGTTCGTCTACACCGGGGACCTGTTCGACGCGTTCGTGTTCTTCGAGCTGATGAGCGTGGTGGCGTTCGCGCTCACCGGGTACCGGGCGGAGGAGCCCGCGACCGTGCACGGCGCCCTGAACTTCGGGATCGTCCAGTCCATCGGCGCCTACCTGTCCCTGGCCGGGATCGCGCTGCTGTACGGGCGCACCGGGCAGCTGGGCCTCGCCGCCATCGGACGCCACCTGTCCGGCGCCGGCGGCGACCCGGGCGCGGGTTCGGGCGGGGCGCTCGTCACCGCCGCGTTCGTGCTGGTCTGCACCGGCTACCTGGTCAAGGCCGCCGCCGTCCCCTTCCACTTCTGGCTCGCCGACGCCCACGCCGTCGCGCCCACCCCCGTGTGCGTGCTGTTCTCCGGCGTCATGGTCGAACTCGGCGTGTACGGGGTGGCGCGGACGTACTGGGCGGTGTTCGCCGGGCTGGTCCCGCTGCGCGGCATCGCCGTCCTCGGCGCCGCCGCCGCGCTGCTGGGCGCCGTGATGTGCGTGCTGCAGCACCACGTCAAGCGGCTGCTGGCCTACTCCACCATCAGCCATGTCGGGCTGCTGCTGGTCGGCGCCGCCGCCGGGACCCCCGGCGCGCTCGGCGGCGCCGCCTACTCCCTGGCCGGGCACGCGGGGGTGAAGGGCGCGCTGTTCGTGGCCGCCGGGGTGCTGCTGAACCGGCACGGGAGCGTCGACGCCCGCGAGCTGCGCGGCCGCGGCCGCGGCATGCCCGTCACCGGCGCGGTGTTCCTGCTCGGGGCGCTGTGCCTGGCGGGCCTGCCGCCGTCGGGGCTGTTCGCCGGGCACGCCGTCACCGAGCACGCCGTGCTGGAGCTGGGCTGGTGGTGGTATCCGCCGCTGTCGGCCGCCGCGTCCGCGCTCACCGCCGGGGCCGTGCTGCGGGTGTGGCTGACGGTGTGGCGCGGCACCCCCACCGAGCAGGAGGCCGGGACGGGCGGGCGCGAGGACCCCGAGACGCCCGGCGGGCTGCGGTCGGCGCCGTGGACGATGCTCGGCCCGGCGGTGGCGCTGCTGGCCGCCGGGCTGCTGGCCGGGCTGCTGCCCGGCGGCGCGGTCGCCGGCGCCGCGCACGCGTTCGCCGACCGCGGCGCCTACGCCGCGCTCGTCCTGGACGGGCGCGCCGCGCACCCGCACGCGGTGCCCGCCGACCCGTGGACCGCCGCGGGCCTGGCCGGGGCCGCCGTCGCGCTGGCGGCGGCGGTGGCGGTCGCCGCGGCCGGCGTCCGCCGCACCCCCGACCGGCCCGGCCGGGCCGCCCCCCGCAGAGGCCGGTGGGGAGCGGTCGCGGCGCGGCTGCACGCGCTGCACTCGGGCCACGTCGGCGACTACGCCGCCTGGCTCACCGCCGGCGTCGCCGTCCTGGCGCTGCTCACCGCCCCCTGGTGACCCGCGGTCAGGTGCTCCACAGGCGGCGCTTGCGGTAGCGGGGCTCCCACACCACCCGGTTGCGGTCGCGGACCGGCCCGGGCAGCGCCGTCAGGAACCGCGACCGGTCCACCGGCGCGATCCCGTCCACCACCCACGGGACGAACAGCTCGGCGCCCGCCGCGCAGCGCAGGGCGGCCTCGTCGGCCAGCGCCCGCCACTGCCCGGACTCCAGCACCGACTCCGCCAGCGGCAGCACGGTCGCCTCCTCGTGCCGCAGATGCGCCTCCAGCGCGTCCCGCAGCGTCCGCACCGCCGCCACCGCGCCGCCGCCGCCACCGCTCGTGCCGGTGGCCAGTGCCGTGTCGACGGCGGCGATCAGCGGTCCGAGCCGGGCGCGCTCGGCGCGGATCTCCGCCAGCACCGCCAGCTCCGCCGGACGTCCGGCCACGGCGCGCTCCACGCGCGGCCACAGCGTCCGGTCCTCCAGATCGTGGTGCATGCGCAGCTGCTGGGCGAGGTTGTCCCAGCCCGCCCGCACATGCGCGGCCCCGCCCTTGCCCGCCGCCACCGCAGCCGCGAGCCGGTCCAGGTCCCGGCGGAAGGCGGTGTGCGCTGCGGACAGGAGGGTGCGGCACGTGGTGTCGCGCGTCGCGACCGCGAAAACTCCCATGCATATAAGAAGGTGTGGCGCCCGCGGACGTGACATCCCCGGGCGCCGAAGAGACGCACCTCACAGCCCCCGAAGCGCCCCCTCGGGGTGCTCGGAGGCGGGGCGGGGCGGGGCGGTCGCGGTCAGCGCGGCCCGGCCGCGGCCAGGACCTCCAGGTAGTGCGGGTTGGTCATCACGCCGAGCACGTTGCCGAACGGGTCGATGACCGACGCGGTCACGAACCCCGTGCCCGCGCCCCGCTCGGTGATCTTCTCGTGCTCGCGGGCGCCCATCGCCAGCAGCCGCTCCACGGCGGCCTCCAGGTCGTCCACGTGCCAGTACATGATCGCCCCTCCGGGCCCGGCCGCCGCGGGGCCGCCGGGCCGGAACCGGGCGTCGATCAGGCCCAGCTCGTGCTGGTAGTCCCCCACCCGGAACTCGTAGTAGCCGGCGCGGCCGCCGGGCCCGGGGACGCTGAAGTAGGGCTGGACGCCCAGCAGCTCGGCGTACCAGTCCTTGGCGGCCTCCAGGTCGTCGGCCCACAGGCTGATGGTGGCGAATCCGCGCAGCATGTCGCTCCTCCGTCCGAGACCTGGAACCTCCCGGCCTCGGTACCGACGCTAAACCCCCATTAGGTCATTGAACGTCCGCAAAGGACGGCAGGATGAGGAGCATGCGCGATCCCTCCGGGCGGCTGCTGCGGCTGCTGTCCCTGCTGCAGACGCCCCGCGAATGGCCCGGCTCCGAGCTCGCCGAACGGCTCGGCGTCACGCCCCGCACCATCCGCCGCGACGTCGACCGGCTCCGCGAACTCGGCTACCCCGTGCGGGCCGCGCGCGGCGCCGCCGGCGGGTACCGGCTCACCGCCGGCGCCGCCATGCCGCCGCTGCTGCTGGACGACGACGAGGCCACCGCCGTGGCGATCGCCCTGCGCACCGCCGCCGGCGGCGCCGTCGCCGGCATCGAGGACACCTCGCTGCGCGCGCTGGCCAAACTCGAGCAGGTCCTCCCGCACCGGCTGCGGCCCCGCGTCGCCGCGCTCACCGCGGCCGCCGTGGCCCTGCCGCCGCAGGACGGCGGCCCGCCGCCCGCCGACCCCGCCGTGCTGGCCCTGCTCGCCGCCGCCTGCGCCGCCCGCGAGCACGTCCGCTTCACCTACACCGCCGCCGGCGGCGAGGCCACCCGCCGGCTGGCGCAGCCGCACCGCCTGGTCGCCGCCGGCCGCCGCTGGTACCTGCTCGCCCACGACGAGGACCGCGGCGCCTGGCGCACCTTCCGCGCCGACCGCATCACCGGGCCGCACCGCACCGGGGTCCGCGGCCCCGCGCGGGAGCTGCCCGGCGGCGCCGACGCCGTCTCCTGGACGATGGACGCCCTGGCCGGCGGGTCCGGGCGGATCCGGGCGCGGCTGCTGCTGCACGTCCCGCTCGCCGAGGCCGCCGGGCACGTCACCGCCTGGCACGGCGTCCTGGAACCGGCCGGGGACGGGGCCTGCGTGCTGCACACCCGCGGGGACTCCCTGCGGTTCCTGGCCCACCGCGTCGCGCTGCTGCCCGTGGACTACACCCTGCTCGACCCGCCCGAGCTGGCCGGGGAGCTGGCCGCCGTCGCCGCCCGCGTCGCGCACGCCGTGCGGGACTTCGGGCGCTAGCCGAGGGAGGTGTCGCCGAGCGACTCCAGCAGCGCGCGCAGCGCCCCGGCCAGCCGCGCCCGCTCGGCGGGGTCCAGCGCGGCCAGCAGCCGGTCCTCGTTGGCGGCGTGCTCGGCCACCAGCTCCTCCACGGTCTCCAGGCCGCGCGGCGTCAGCCGGATCCGCACCGACCGGCGGTCGCCGGTGTCGCGGACCCGCTCGACCAGGCCCTTGGCCTCCATCCGGTCGATCCGGTTGGTGATCGCTCCCGACGTCACCATCGCCGCGGTGAGCAGCTCCCCCGCCGTCAGCTCGTAGGGGGCGCCGTGCCGGCGCAGCGTCGCCAGGACGTCGAACTCCCAGCTCTCCAGTCCCCGCTCGGCGAAGAACCGCTTCAGCTCCCGGCCCAGCAGCAGCTGCGCCCGGGAGATCCGCCCGATGACGCCCATCGGGGACACGTCCACGTCGGGCCGCTCGCGCCCCCACTGCGCCAGGATCGCGTCCACCGCGTCCGCCACGGCCCCTCCCCGCATTCTCTCAACATTGAGATTATCAATGATGGAACATCCGCGCGCGGGTGGCCACAACCGGCACGCGCCCTCGACGGCCCCGGGCCGCGCCTGGGATAAACGAGACCGACCACCGCCAACCAGGTAATGGTGTAATCATGGAGAGCCTGTACGAGCACGCCGGCGGCGAGGAGGGCCTGCGCCGGTTCATCGGCCTGTTCTACGCCTCCCTCCTGGCCGACGACCTGCTCCAGCCGCTGTTCGGCGAGGGCCGCGCGTCCCACGTCGACCACCTCACAGCTTTCACCGCCGAGACCTTCGGCGGCCCCGACGCCTTCACCCGCGAGATGGGCGGCTTCGCGCACCTCATCGACGTCCACCGCCACCTGAAGATCACCGAGGACCAGCGCGTCCGGTTCGTCGAGCTGTACATGGCCGCCGCCGACGCCGCCGGGCTCCCCGCCGACGCCCCGTTCCGCCGGGCCCTGCGCGAGCACGTGGAGTTCGGCTCCGAGGTCGCCAGGCAGAACTCCAACGCCGAGACCGACGACGAACTGCACCCCCTGCGCGAGGTCCCCCACTGGGACTGGCCCGACCCCTGACCTCGCCTCTCAAGCGCCGCCGCGCACGCCGCGGTCGATGGCGTCGGCGTGCTCGGCGAGCCAGTCGATCTCCCGGTGCAGCCAGGACCCGGGCGCGGTGACGCGTCCGGCGCGCTCGTGCATGTCGCGTTCGGCCTCGACCCGGGCCACGATGCGCTGCCCGAAGCCGCGGCGGTCGACGTTGTCGAAGCCGTAGGCGTCGAGGAAGGTGCGCAGCAGCGACAGCTGATGCGCCAGCGGGGCGGCGATCTCCGCGCCGAGCAGCCACAGCCAGGCGGCGTAGGCGAGGTCGCGCACGCGCGGGCCGGGGGCGGCCTGGTCGAAGTCGAAGGCCAGGGCGGGCAGGCCCCCGGCGAAGGTGACGTTCAGCGGCGAGAAGTCGTTGTGGCACACCGTCTCCCGGCCGTGATCGTCGTCCTCCACCCTGCACCTGCCCCTCATCGCAAGCCGGAGCCGGGCGCGCGCGTGAGGCGGGCGGCCAGGTCCCTGGCCTGCTCGGGACGCGGGTTGGCGCCGGTCAGCACCGTCGCCATGCGATCGCCGGGGACCGCGCCCTCGGCGATCGCCGCCAGGCCCGCCGCCCCCGCCGGCTCCAGCACGATCCCGAGCGTGCGCGCCGCCAACTCCATCGCGGCGGAGATCGCCGCGTCGCTCACCAGCACGATCTCGTCCACCAGGGCGCGGGCCCGCCGCACCGAGGACTCCAGCGGGGTCCGCACCGCGATGCCGTCGGCGAAGGTGCGGGCCCTTCCGACCGACACCGCGCGGCCGGCGCGCAGGCTCTCCAGCATCGAGGGGGCGCCCTCGGCGTTGACCCCCACGATCCGGGTGCCGGGCGCGTGCTCCCTCATCCAGCGCGCCACACCGTTGATCAGCGCGCCGTCGCCGACCGGGAGGACGACGGCGTCCCAGCCCGCCCCGCCAGAGCCGCAGGTCAGTTCGAGCCCGATCGTCCCGGCGCCCTCGGCGATCGCCGCCTGGAACCCGTCCCGCAGGTGGACGCGGCCGGGACGGCGGCCGGCATGGGCGGCGGCCCGCCGCGCCGACGCGCCGTCGGGCCCGGCCGCGACGACCCGGGCGCCGAAGGTCTCCATCCGCTCCCGCTTGGCGGGGTTGACGGTCTCGGGCACGAACACCTCGACCGGCATCCCCCGGGCCCGCCCCGCGTAGGCGACGGCCTGCCCGAAGTTGCCCGAGCTGGCGCACACCACCGGCGTGCCGGGGACGAGCGTGCTCAGCACCAGGTCGGCGCCGCGGCCCTTGAAGCTGCGCACCGGGTTGGCCGTCTCCAGCTTCACCGTCACCGCGCGGCCGCCCAGCGCCCGGCACAGCTGCTCGTCGAGGTACTGCGGGGTGTTCAGGAACACCGGATCGATCACGTCCATGGCCTGCTCGATCCGCGCCACGTCCAGGTCCACGCCTGCCGCCCTTCACTCAGAGGCTGTGGGAGACTGGGGCGTTCGTCAGGCGGATGCGAAGACTGGAGCGGTCGGTGGGGGGTGTGCTGCGGGTCTCGCGGCCCAACGCGCGGTTCCAGCAGTGGGAGGCACTGCTGCGGAACCGGACAAAGCGGCAGCGGGCGGGAGAGTTCCTCGTCCAGGGCGTCCGGCCGATCACCCTGGCGGTGGAGCGCGGCTGGCCGGTGCGGGCGCTGATCTACGACGCCGAGCGGCCGCTGTCGCGGTGGGCCGAGGAGATGCTGGAGCGGGCCGGCGCCGAGCGGGTGGCGATGGCGCCCGCGCTGCTGCGGGAACTGAGCGGCAAGGAGCAGGACGTCCCCGAGCTGGTGGCGGTGGTGGCGCTGCCCGACGACGACCTGTCGCGGATCGCGGTGGGGCCCACGTTCCTCGGCGCTGTGTTCGACCGGCCGACCGGGCCCGGCAACATCGGCACGATGGTGCGGTCGCTGGACGCGTTCGGCGGCGCCGGGCTGATCGTCACCGGGCACGCCGCCGACCCCTACGACCCCAAGGCCGTGCGCGCCTCCACCGGGTCGCTGCTGGCGGTGCCGGTGGTCCGCACCCGCTCCCACCGCGAGGTCCTGGACTGGGTGGCGCGGGAACGGGCGGCCGGACGCCCCCTCACCGTGGTCGGCACCGACGAGAACGGCACCGCCGACATCGCCGAGGTCGACCTGACGGGCCCGGTGCTGCTGGTGATCGGCAACGAGACCGCCGGGCTCAGCGCGGGCTGGCGGGAGGGCTGCGACACGATGGCGCGGATCCCGATCGGCGGCGCGGCCAGCTCCCTCAACGCCGCCGGCGCCGCCACGGTCGCCCTGTACGAGGCCGTCCGCCAGCGCGGCCGCCAGCCCTAGCCTTCACCCCGGCTCTGGCTTTCACGCCGGCGGGGCCTGGTCGTCGCCGGCCGCCGGCGCGTCGGCGGGCCCTTCCTGATCGTCGGTGTCGCCGCGGACCGGTCCGGCCGCGGCCTCCGCGCGGACGGCGCGTTCACGTTGCGCCGCGGCGTCGGCGCGGGCGGCCGCCAGGTCGGTTTCGAGCCGGTCGCGCAGGGCCTGGCAGGAGGCGAGGGCCCGCTGCGCGGCGGCCTGTCCGGTGGCGGCCTCCTCGGCGGCGGCCCGCAGGTCCCGCTGCCGGGCCTCCAGCGCTTCGGCGCGGGCGGCGGCCTCGCGCCCGTGCCGCATCGCGTCGTCGCGCGCCTGCTCGGCGGCCTCGGCCCTGGTCTGCTGGTTGCGCGCCTCGCCCTGGGCGGCCGCCAGCGCCTCCCGCGCCGCTGCCAGGGCCGCGGTGGTGTGCGCCAGTTCGGTTTGGAGGGTCTGCGTCCGCTCGGTCTGGGCGCGAGCGGCGGCCTCGATGCGGGCGCGTTCCTGCTCGTGGGTCTCGCGCGCCTCGCGCAACTCGGCGGCCTTGGCGTCGCGGGCGGCCTCGGCGGCGGTTTGCGCTTCGCGGGCCGCGTCGCGGGCCTGCCGGTGCGCGGCGACCATCTCGGCGGTGTCGGCGCGCACCCGCTCCAGGTTGGCGCGGTCGCGGGCCGCGGCCTGCTCGGCGGCCCGCTGGGCTGCGCGGGCGGCCTCGGCGGCGGCGACCGCTTCCTCGCGCGCCTTGTCGGCGGCCAGGGCGCGGACGTCGGCGTCGGCTTCGGCCTGCGCCGCGGCGGTCGCCTCGGCCTCGGCCCGCCGCACCCGCGACAGTGCTCCTTCCTGGGCCGCGGCGAGGAACTCCTGCAGCTCGGCCAGTTGGCCCTGCAGGGCGCCGATGGCAACCGGCACCCGCTGGGCGAGCGCCTCGGCCTGGCGGAGCGGTTCGTCGACCGCGGCGGCGTCGGCCGCGCGCCGGTCCCGGCTGGCCTGGTCGGCGTGGGCCTTGCTGCAGTACTTGGCGGGCCGCCCCCGGCCGCGCACCGGAAGCGGTTCGGTGCAGCCGGCCAGCGCGCACTCCCCCGCCGACGCCGACTCTGAGGTCTCGACCTCCCCCCGGCCGTCCGCTTCTCCTTCTTGGGCGTCACCGGCGGGCGATCCGCCCTCTGCCAGATCCTCCGGAGCGGCCGGTGTCGTCGTGCCCGGTGATGGCTGTGCGGGCGGGGTGCCGTCGGTGCCGTTCGCGCTGCTCGTCTCGCTGCTCACCCGCCCAGCATAACGATCTTTTCGCTGGACGATTCGCGAAATGATTACCGCGACACGCGCAACGCGTAATCAAGACCACGTTGAGACTCCGGCATAATGACGGTTATCCTGGTGTGCATGATCAACAGCGGGCGCGGGCCCGAAGCCGTGGCGATGGCGGGCGCATGACCGCCGTGTTGAACGACAAAAAAATGTCAGTGATGGTGCCATGCATGTCAGTCGCGCGTCGTCTTCGTCAGCGGCAGCCTAGCACATCGTAGCGCTGACCTGCGGGGTTGTGCCTCACTCCTCTGTGAGTCCTCCTTGCGGCAGAGAGGGGCGCGAGGCCTGGTTGCGCCAATCTTGTCAGCGAGATCGCGCCAATCTTGTCGGTGGAGCGTTGGAAATTCACTTGTTTTGAGATTTTCCTGGTCGCTCTAAATGGGGGCAGGTGGCGCACTGCTGGTCGGCCGTGGCGCGTCGGAACAGTCCCCCCCCTGTTCCGAGAGTCTTGTCGAACGGGAGGCTTCGTCTGCCTGTGACCGGATCGGCGATCTCCAGGAAATGTATACCGTTAACTTTTCTTGTTTCATTAATGGCCATGGAGGAATGTTGCGTGCCGGTTCCTTGGATACCGGGAGGGGCGGGGCGCGACGAGGGCGCTGGACGGCCGGAAGTGTCCAGTTGGGGTGGCCTGTGTGGGACCTGTCTGATTGGTGTTGCAGCTACTGCTCCGGGTGCTTGTGGCAGGTTGTTCGCTCATCGCGACGGTGGGTGGGAGGCCCTGTTCGGCCGCTGTGCTCACCGGATGCGGTGTTGCGGGCAGCGGGCACCAAGGTGGTCGGTGCTTTGCTGCTGGCCAAGATGCTGGTTCCCAGAGCTGATGCGGCCGGGCTGGTCGGAGTCACTCAGGATGTCGGCGTCGTTGATGCCGCGCGGCCGGTTGATGGAGATCGGTGCGCGGATGGAGGCGGCGGCCGCGGACCCGGTGATCGTCCCGGACGGGTGGTCATCGACGGCGGTCGGTGAGATTCACGGCATCTCCCCGGCCACCCGCACCGGCGCTGGAGTTCCCGAGCAGCTCAAGTACTTCGCCGAGCGGCTACCGGCCGCGTTCGTCTTTGCGGGAGGCGAGGTAGTCGGGGCCCGGGGGCTGTTCGCCGGTTCTGGCGGCTGTCAGATTGCGGGGCGGGTTCACCGTCGTCCCGGTCACCGTGTTCGCCTGCGGCGCCACCGACCAGCGCCGGGCCTGGCAGGCGTTGCTCTCCAGCCTGGAGAGCACACTGCGGCTGCGCCACCGCGAGCCTGGAAAGCTGGCTGGGATGGCCGAAGAGATCTACCGTCCAGCGGGTGGAGTGATCGGCGGTTTGTCCCCGGCTGATCCGCGCGTGGTGATCTTGGCGATCGCGGACGGCGCCGGATAGATCACCCGCGAGTACCGGGAGATCGTTCCCGCCGACTACGCCGCACAGGCCGCTTGCACCCTTACCACCCACGGCCGGCGAGGCTCGGCCGTGGCGGTGTGATGCCGCGCCGTCTCCGGCTCCCAGTCTGGCCCGCCGCCTGACGACAGACCCGCCGATCGCCCTCGCGCCTGGCCTCCTCGGCCACCCTGGGCAGATACGCGTAGATGGTCGCGGCCACCTTCAGGATGCGGCGATGAACCTCATGCGCAGCCTGGTCATCGAGCCGATCGCCCGGTCCGCCGGCAGGGTTGATCTCGGTGCTGAAACTCGCCTTCAAGGACGGGGCGGTCTCCACCGTGCGCACCGCGGTCGGCACGACCGGTTCGGCGTTGGCCCACAGCGGCCCGTAGGTGTCGGGGTCCGCGCAGATCGACAGCAGCTCACCCGCCGCTCCGGCCAAGCAGAACGC
Organism: Actinomadura geliboluensis; assembly: GCF_005889745.1. Taxonomy (GTDB): domain Bacteria; phylum Actinomycetota; class Actinomycetes; order Streptosporangiales; family Streptosporangiaceae; genus Spirillospora; species Spirillospora geliboluensis. The sequence continues at coordinate 21,894 of NZ_VCKZ01000039.1, read as the reverse complement.
GTGCCAGACCGCCCGCAGCGCCACCAGCGTGTCGGCCGGGTCCAGCTCCTGCAGGTCTTGCTCGACCTCGTCCAGCAGATAACCGATCGGCCGCCGACCCCTGTCACCGCTCACCTGCTCAGCGGGCGCAGGTGGGGCGCGCAACGTCAACGGATTCTCGCCTTCCCCAGTCGTTTGCGGCTGGTGACACGTCCGTAAACGGCACCCGTACACCGTCGTTCGAGAGGTCGGGCCAGGGCCACAGCGCCTGGACTCCTGATCGGAGCGGAACCCTCACTTGGCGCGCTCTCGCCGAGCCAAGCAGGGCGCGGCTTCGACCGGGGTGCAGCCTCACCCCAAGCCGCCGATCAGATCGAAGGGCCTATGAGAGTCGAGTGCGGCGGTATCGTCGTTTCACGCTTGGGCGGGGGTGCGGCCGCCGAGCCCGGCGTGCGGCCGCTGCAGGTTGTACCAGTCTGTCCAGTCGGCGAAGGCCGCGGCGAGCCGCTCGATCTGCATCGGCCGCGTCTCGGCTCGACCGGTGCCGGTGGCAGGGGCGGTCGACCCATCGTCCGGCGTCCCGTCCAGTCCCCCGTCCAGTCCCCCGGGGGTGTCGCGCGGGGTGGTGGTGTATCCGGGCAGCCCGCACAGCAGCGTGGTGTCGATGGCGGTGTACAGCTGCTCTGGCCTGCGCTTGTGGTGTGGTTGGTGGGCGGATGGCCGAAGTTCGGTCACGCGCAGCGCGGTGAACGCTTCGCCGACCATGTGGGCGGCGAGCTCCAACCCCGGGTCGATCCGTATGCCGGCCGGTACCGCTCCGAACGGGCCGCGTGCGGGGTCTTGGATCAGCGCCATCCGGATCGCGGTCAGTGTCGCCGGGGTGTGCGGGGCGGGAGCGATCGTCCAGCCGAGCAGGGCCCGGGTTGCCTCGTCGACGATCGTGGTCAGCCATGGGCGCGCCGTGCGGCCGCGCGGCAGCAGTACCAGCACGGGCAGCTGCTGGTGGTCCAGTTCCCAGATGCGGTTGCGGGGCGTGGTTGCTTGGGCGGGTGCTTCGGGGTGGTGGTCGGGGTCGTGGTTGACGGCCATGAGCGGCTCCTGTCGGTGATCGTGCTCGTGTCGGCCATTGCTGTGGCCGGCCGGTGGCCCGGGCCGGTTGGGCGGGGGCGAGGACGGCTGTGCCGAGGTCGGGGCGTGGGGTGCAGCGCCGGTGTCCTGGTCGGTCCTGGTCGGTCCGGTCGGTTCGATCGGTTCGATCGGTTCGATCGGTTCGATCGGTTCGATCGGTCCGGTCGGGCTGACGGGCTGAGCGGGTGCGGACTGCCGGTGTGGCAGTGCTGTGGTCCATGGCCGGGACATCGGGGCCTGCAGGTGGTAGCGGAGGGTCTGATGTCGTGTGGTTGGAGGGCAGGGCCGGCGCCGGGTGGTGGGGGCGTCGTCATGGCGGACTGGTCGTGCCCGGCGGGGTGGGCCCCGATCGGCGCAGCGTCTGGTGTGGCGGGGTCATGGGCTGCTTTCCGTGGTTTGGTGATCGGGCCGGTGGTATTCCGACAGGTCGACGGGTTTTGGCTCGGTGTCGGTGTCGGTGTCGGTGTAGGGGTCGACGATTCCTAGGATGTCCAAGCGGGGAGCGCGCTTGCGCTGTCTCCTGGTTGGGAGTTTGTGCGGGGGCGCTGGTGTCTGCCGTTTCGGCGGCGTTGGAGCGGGGGCTGGACGGGTGGGGCTGTTTTCGGTGGCCATCTGCGTTTCGGGGGCGTCACCGGCGATCATGAGTTCTTCTTGTGCTATCTTCCGCGCTTGCCCGTGAAGGCGCTTGAGTTCGGTCTTTTTGGCTCGCCGCTCTTCGAAGATGGCGTCTTTTTCTTCTTCGGTCAGTTCGTCTTTCGGGTGGGCGGTGCACCAGTGGACGCCGTTGAGGTAGACCTCGACGAAACTTGGGTCGTTCGGCATGTGGCGCAGGGTGACGCGTTCACCCGCACGCCCGCTGAGTTTGCGGTGATGGTAGGTCCGGGAGTTGAAGTTGATGCCGTTCTTCCCGATGGTGTGTTCGGATTTAACGGCCATGAGCAGGTGCCGTATGGTGTCGGCGGGGATCCGGTAGAGTTCGAACGGGTCGGCCTCCCACGCCTGGAGCGGCGTCGCGCCGTTCAGCATGGAGTGGGGCTTTTTCGTGTTGTACCAGTGCGCCCATTTCGCGAAGCGGCGGGCGAACTCCTCCAGCGACATCGGTTTCACCTCCGCCTGCTGGGCGGCGGCCCGGGATTTCGGGTCGTCTTTGAGGGGGCCCAGGAGGTTGCCGGCTTTGTCGCGGGGGCCGTCGGTGAAGCCGGGCTGGCCTTTGCTGAAGGCGTCCTGGACGGTGCGGTGGAACCGCTCGATCTTGCCTTTGAGGTGTGGTTCGTAGCCGGGGAGCCGGTCGCGGGTGACGCTGAGTGAGCCGAGCGCGGCTTGGACGGACTCGGCGGCGAATTCCAGGCCCTGGTCGACGCGGACCAGGCGTGGTACGGCTCCGAACGGTCCTCGCGCGGGGTCGTGCGTCAGGGCCATGGCGAGCGCGGTGAGGACCGTGGAGGCATTGGGCCGGGTGGCCAGGCACCAGCCCAGCACCGCGCGGGTGCCGCAGTCCAGCACGCTGGTCAGCCAGGGGTTGGTCGCGGCTCCTCGTCGGGTCTGCACCATCAACGGCAGCCGAGCATGGTCCATCTCCCAGACCTGGTTGCGGGGCACGCTGTCGCGCTCGAGGTAGACCTCGTGGCGGCGCCGGCCCGCTTCGCCTTCGGTCATGCCGGCCCGCATTCCCGATGACAACTGGCTGGCGAACGCGCGTTGCAGGGTTCTCAGAGCCACTGGCCGGGTGCCGCGCCACCCCTCGGCCAGGGCCTGCGGAACCGGGTTTCCGGCGGCGGTGAGCGAGCCGTCCAGGACACCGCAGCGGGCCCGGTGCAGGTGGGCGATGTTGCCGTTGTAGATGATGTAGGCGACCAGGTCGGTCTGGGTCAGCTCATAGGGTGCGCGCCCCCGGCGGGTGGGCGCCGCATCGCCGCCGGGCGGCGGGTCGCTGCTCAGCCGCCGCCAGACCGTGCGCTCGGTGACGCCGAAGCTGCCGGCGACCTCGCGGACGTGGCCGGTGGTGAGCAGGCCATCGGCTTTGAGGGCCCGCAGCTGCATCAGCGAGCCCCGCCACTGCTCAAGATCCAGGTGACTCAACTTTCGCTCCTTACCGGGGACTGCTGCGGCGGGCGGGCACGCGCTCGGCCCCACCGCTGGTCGGCCGCGCACGGCAGGCGCCCAGGAGCCTCGCAGAGCCGGGCCGGGCGCCCACTGCGCGGGCCGCCGGTTGAGCCTGTGCTCCTGGCAGAGCTGTGGTGCTGATGGACCTGTGGTGCTGGCCGGAGCAATGGGCTCAGCCTTGGGCTCAGCAATCTGGGCCACCGGCAATGATCATCAGTGCCCGCCGGGAGCAGGGGCGGTGGTCGGCGGAGGGATCTGATGGCCTTGAGATGGCCTTGAGATGGCCTTGCCTGACCGGTCACGTCGGTGTGTCCTCGCCCGGGGAACAGGTGCCGGACGAGTCCGGTTCCGTGCCCGAACCGGGGTCAGAGGTAGCGGGGTCAGAGGTAGCGGGGTCAGAGGTAGCGGGGGTTCTGGAACTGAGGGCCTCATAGCCCACGGGCCGCAGCGGAAAGGCATTCGATTCGTCGGTCCCGTACGGGTCGTTGCCCGGGTCGCTTCGCTGCGGGGAGCGGACACGGAGAAACGCCTCCTCCTCGGCGCTGGAGGGCCTGCGCAGACTGTTGATGACGTCGGGGTCGACGATGAAGTCGTCGGTGAGCGCCGGCGGCTGAAGGTAGCCACGGCGTACCAGCCTGGCGGCCGCCTGGGGATGTTCGTTCAGAAACGCCGTGATATCGGAGTTCCCGCTGGGGTGGTCGAGGTCGATCGCGGCGCGCAGCGCCAGAGCCTCAGGGGCGGTCATGCCGTCGCGGCTGGCGTCCATGGTCTTGAGCATGAGCAGTTGGTCGGAATCGACCAGGTCGACCCGGGGGCGCAGTTCGTACAGGTCCGGAGGCACGGGCCGCAGCCGCATCGGGCCGCCCAGGTGCGGGTGGCGGAGCAGGTGCGCGAGCGTCTGGGTCGTGTCGGCGAGCGGTACATCGAGTGCTTGGGCGATGGCGGTGGCATCCAGCGGGCACGCGGCGTGTGCCAGCGCGGTGAGGACGATCATGCCGCGCTGATCGAGGGAACTTGAGTCCCACAGTGCGGCCCTGCTGTCGGACGGTGCGGTATCGGTGGCGCTGGCGTCCCCGCCAGTTACGGCCACGTCAGAGGCGTCCCCGCCAGTTACGGCCACGTCAGAGGCGGCCACGTCAGAGGCGGCCACGTCAGAGGCGGCCATGTCGAAGGCGGCCATGTCGATTGCGGGGCGGCCGCGGGCGGGGGGTTGGGCTTCCCGGTCGCGCTGGGCGGCTGAGGTCGCAGCTGAGGTGACGGTTATGGTCGCGGCTGTGGCGGGGGCGTTCTCCTGCTCGATCAGCGCTTTGAGCTCTGGTACGAGTGTGGTCAAGGGGAGGTCGAGTTTGCGGCTGACGGCCAGCAGCGTCGCCAGGGGGTAGGGAGTGAAGTCGATCTGGTCGGCCTGGGCGAAGGGAATCGAGGTGTTCAGCAGCCGGCAGATCTCGTCCCAGGTCGTGGCGGTCTGGTGAAGCCGCCGGCCGATCACTGCCCGGCTGACCGTCATGTCCGCCTCCTGATGATCTCGTGGGTGTCGAGTCTTTGCAGGGACAGGCCCCGCTCGGACAGCCATGGGGTCGCGTGGGCGCGCCCTGAGGGGGGAACCGGGGCGGCGAGTCTGACGACCCCGAACCGCTGGCGCAGAAGTTCGCGGCCGGGGATGGCGGGTGCCTTGGGGAACAGCGGGGAGGAATCGTCGACCGCGCCGGTACTGGTGCGGTGCGCGAGGTAGGCGGCGAGGATGCCGTGTGCCGAGGGCGGGAAGCGGTGCCGTACCGGCTCCGTGCGGGACAGGTACGCCACGTCCTGTGTGTAGGTGGCGCCGTCGGTGGAGATCTGCCCGACCGTGATCGACGTCAGACCGGCGGCTAAGTGCAGGTGAATCACCAGCGCTGCGGCCGTCTCCGGTGAGCACAGGCTCCGCAGGCGGGCGACCACATCAGCGGTGAGCCGTGTCCCCAGATGGGTCTCGGGCGGGTGCGGCAGCAGCGACCGCCGCCAGCGCAGGTACAGATGGCGCTCGAAGAACCCCGCTTGGATCCCTCGCAGCTTGGCCAGCGACTGCGACGGGTGATGGTCGCCTGCCAGGACCTGATCGCGCAGCCAGGTCTCCACGTGCAGTATCTGCAAGTCGTGGTAGCGCGACTCCCCGTGATGGATGCCGAGGTCCAAGGCCAGTTCGGCTGCGGCCTCCCGGGCCAGGTCGAAGGTTTCGGCGACGCGCCGGAAGTCGGCGGGATCCAGCCGCGCTCGGCACACTTCCATGAAGACCGGGAAGTCGCTGCTGGGCAGGGCGGGCCAGTCCCGCGGCGCGGGCTGCTGTGAAGCGGCGGACGCCTGAGCCGGTGTGCGGTCGGACGCGGGCTCAAGTGTGCGGCCGGATGTGGCGGGCAGCGCGGCACGGAACTGCTCGGCGGTGATCGTCCGTACGGTCACCTTGCCCAGGTCGGGGCGGCGCAGCGGGGCGGCGACCCAGACCAGCCACAGCCGCAGCGGCGTGTCCCGGGCGAACTCGGCCAGTTCGCGCAGCACCTGTTGATGCACCGCCTGGGCGCGGTCCACCACCAGGTCGCTGATCCGCTCGCCGCGGATCCAGAACCCGGCCAGCGCCAGCGCCTGGCCGCTGTGGTGGGCGATCTCCTCGGGATCTTTTCCCAAGGCGGTGAGCAGATCGGCGCCCAGCCTTCTGCGCGCGGCGCCGTAGCTGGTGGGGGCCGGCCCGGTGAAGGTCTCGATCGGCGAGACCACGACCCGCCCGTGGCCGGGGGCGTGGAGGTCGGCGAGATGCTGGGCCACGGCCACGGAGTCGTCGGGGTTGGTGACGAGCACGATCTCGCCGGGCTGCGGCCGGACCGGCCGCGCCTGCCGTATTGGCTGCCGACCGGCCGCCCGGCCGGTCCGCTGGGCGGGCGTCTTGCCGCCCCCGGCGGGGCCGCTAGTCCTCAATGCCCTCTCCCAGCATCGGCATGACGGTGTCGACCACCACGTCGTCGATGTGCTCCTTGCCCAACTCGGCGCAGGCCTGCGCTGCGCTGATGGTGAAGCTGGCCCAGTTCCTCAGCACCCCGTTGGCGTAGGTCTCGTTGATCTCGGTGAGCAGTTCGTCGTCGGCCTGGGCGTAGATGGCGTGAAAGCGGCGGATCATCCGGGGGACGGCGTCGGGCGACAGCGGCATGAAGGGAAGCCGGCGGTAGATCCTGGATGCGAGCATCGGCGAGCGCGACAGCCGCTCCCAGCAGCCGTCGCCGCCGACGTACAGGACGGCGAAACGCGTCCGTCGCGAGTCGTGCAGATGCCGCACCATCTCCAGGCAGTGGCCGGTGAGGCGCTGCGCCTCGTCCAGAACGATTAGGCGTTCCGGAGCGGCCAGGTACTCCTCCAGCGACCTCAAGAGCGGAAAGCGGCTCCTGGTGTGGGGGGCCTCGGCCCCGGTGACCGCCTGGAACAGCGCTCCGGCCAGCCGGTAGGGGGTCACGCCGGCGATGGTCTCCAGCGAGCAGTACACGATCGGGAAGTCGGCCATGTCCTCCAGACCGGCTTCAACGGCGAACGTCTTGCCCGTTCCGGTCGGACCGTGCACGCAGCCCATGGCCAAAATCTTCGCCACATCGCCGACGATCCTTCTGGTGAGCTGATACTGGCGGGTCTTCAACGTCTGCAGGCCCGGATAGTCCAGGAAGTGGTGGGGCATCGGCGTTGGCGTCCTTTCTGCCGCCCGCTTGCGGTGGTGAGCATGCCACCCCGGCCCGTGCTGGAGGCCATGTGGAGGTGGCTGTGATGCCGCGCGGCGGGGGCAAGGGTCTGGGGCCCCCGCCCAGCCGGGCGCCGACCGGTTCGCGCGCGCTGGACGGTGCACCCGCCCACGGCCGCACCGATGCGCACGCGCCGCCCGGGGGCCCGCCGCCCGCGGCAGCGGAGACGATCATCGGCGAGCGCTCATACCGGCCTGGTCGGCGTGCCCGGGGTCGTGCGGCCGCAGATGCGCTCGCCGAAGTCGGGTCGCGGCCCGCCGCTGCTCTGCGGGCCGGGCACCACGCGGCCGTGCAGTGTGACAGTGCAGTGCGGCGCGCAGCACCGGCTCCTGTCGGCTGCCGGCCACCGCCGCGCGCCCGGCGCGGGCCCGGCGGCCGCGGGGCGCCGGGCGTGGCGCCCGGAGCAGTGGGGTGGGCGCCGAGAAGACTGCGAGCACTTCGACCTCCAACACCAAGACGTGCGGACACGTCAAAATGGGGGGATGCGGGGACAACCGCCCGCGGTCGGAACTGATGCTGCAATCCAGGAATGTAGCAGCGGAACTAGTGAATCGCGAGGAGCTCCATGAAAGTGACCGGCCCTAAATCCCGCAGCCGCGGAGTGCATGATCTTCCGGTCGAGGCGTTGCCGATCCTGGGCATCTTGCATCGACGGTGGGCCCCTCACCTGATCTACGTTCTCGGTCAGGGGCCGGCCAGGTTCTCTGAGCTTCAGATCTCCATTCCCGGCATCACCGCCACCAGCCTCAGCACCCGCCTGCAAGCACTCATCGACGAAGGGCTGGTCACCCGCCAGGTGTGTCCAGGCCCCCCGATAAGCAGCCGATACCAGGTGACGGCGCGTGGGCGCGACCTGGCCGAAGGGCTGAGCCGCATGCTGGCGGGGCCCGGCGAGGGGGCGGTGGCGCGGCGCCCGGTGCGGCCGCAACATCAGTTGAGCGATCCATGACCACACCGCCGCCGCCTCCGGTGCTGTGCGCCGATCTCCTCGACCGGGGCGACGGTGCCGCGCCGACGAAAGAACGCAGGAGGAAATGAAACAAGCTCACATTCCCGCCCGGTTTAGGAGTCGGTGCCGACAAAATTCTAGGTGACCTTATGCGGGACTGGGGCGCCGAATCCGAAATGCGCCTGGTCGGCAATTGTGTCTGCGCTGTCCGGTTCGTCCTTGAGTCCGGCCGGCGCGTGGGGGGCCTGAGACCGCATCCGGAGATTGGGGTCGAACACGGCCGGGGCGATCTGCTGCTCAGCCCGCCGTTCCCGCCGACCGCCGTCGCGAACTTATGCTCGACGCTGTCGGAGCTTGGAGCCAGACCACCGAGATCATCGAGACGTTGGTGGACCTCCAGACAGTCAGATACAGCCGAAGCCGCGCACCGGGGAGCCGAGCGGGCACCGACCGTCGGCGCGTCGGCGGGGCCCTCCGCGCGGCGGGGCAGGCCAGGGCCGGGATGCATGCCGCGGCGGCCCTAGCACCCCGCCTACCCTGCAGTCGAAGAGATCGGCGATACCGCGAAAGCGCGTTCATCGCCGAGTACACCGCCTCCGAGCGGTTACGCGGCGAAGCCACGAGCGCCTGCAGGTGATCGGAGGCCCCAGCCAGCCAGGGCCCGCGGGCATGGGCACTCCGCCGACGACGCCGCCGGGCGGTTCCAGCACGGCTGCCCGCCCATGTAGTGGACGTCGGCGTCCGGGCTGATACGGCGCGTCGTCTGCGCCAGGCCCCGCACCGGGCCGATCTCCAGCACGTCGGTGCAGCCGAGGTCGCCTGTGCGGCGGCCGCACAGGTTCCCACCGCACTGGCCGGCTGAGCTGCCGTTCGGCGGCGCGCAACGCCCCGCGCGGCGCAGGGAGCGCATCGAGCATCAGCTCGCCATGGAAGACACCCTCGGACGCTCAAGCGCGTCGCCTTGAGCCGTCGCCTCCGTGTGCGCTCTGCGACGACCCTGACGCCCGCCGCGGTGCCCGAGACCATGACCCGGGTCGGGCCGTTGACGTTCGCGTCCAGACCCTTCCGTCCACTCGGACCTCGCCGAGAAGGTCGGGCAAGGCGCGCGCGTCCGGCCCGGTGATCGCCGCCATGCCGCTCGGCCTGCGCCGCCGCCGGCCGCCTCGCCGGGCCTCGGGCGGGCGTCGGGCGGGCGTCGGCGGCGACGAAGGCGAGGTACTCGCCGAGGCGGTGACCCGCGCACGCCACGACCGGCGCCGTCAGCCCGCGGCTGCGCACCGCCTCCAGCGCCATGAGCGGGACGCACGACCGACCGCCGTTCTCCTACGTCGACGTCTCGCCCTGGACGATCGGTCGGCGCCCCACCGGAACTTCGGGGCGCGGACCCTGAAATCACCGATGGTCGAGGGGTTCCAGGGCCCATCCAGCCGCCATACGAACGGCCCTGCCCTCACCAGCATCGGTCAGTCGTTCAACAACTCCTCTTGAAAGTGAGGTGGGACGTGTTCAAGGGGGCATACCCCCAGCTCTTTGCGGATCGTCTCGTCATGGTCGTACTCGTCCGTGAAGACGGCAGGGAAGGCGGCCCAGTCCCGACCTACCGCCTGGAGCAACTGCCGCGCTTGACGGCACGGGCCCACAGGGCCGGCGTGACCGCGTTGAAGGTCTTCGCCACTGACCGGCGCGACGCCTCGGGGTCAACAGCCACAGCGGGCGGCTCTGTGATGACGCGTGCGATCCGCGCTATCAAGTCGACGCGCCTCGGTATCCAAGTGATGACGGAGACCTGTCTCTGCGGCTATCTGTCGAGCGGGGATTGCCATCTCACCGCGCGAAATGGACGGCCCGACCAGGCGGCGACCATCGCGGCGCTCGCCCAGCAAGCGGTGGCGCAGGCCAAAGCCGGGGCCGACGTGATCGGTCCCGCAGCGATGGTCCCCGGCTCGATCGCGGCATGCCGGAGCGCACTCGACTCCGCCGGATACAGCCGCGTCGGCATCATGCCGCACTTGATCGTGAACTCACGCCTCTACTCCGGTTACCGCGCCGCGATGGGCATCCGGCCCCAGAACAAGCAGCGGCCCTTTCAACTCCCGGCCTCGGGCTCCACGGCCACGGCCGTCGAGCGGGGGCTGCTGATGCTGTCCGAAGGCGCCGACTCACTGCTGATCGAGCCCGCCCTGTTCTCGACCGACATCCTCTGTGCCCTGTACGCCAGATCCGGCGTGCCGCTGCTGCCTTTCTCCGTCTCCGGAGAATGCGTCCTTCCGCCCGCGCTTCTGGCCGAGGAGTACGCCATGCTCCTGCGCGCCGGAGCGTCGCGGGTGGTCAGCCATGCCGCTCTCACGCTCCTGGCTACGCTCAGTGATGCGCCGTCCACCGTCCCGACGTCCCGGAAGCCTTCGTGATGACCGTCGTTCGCACCGAATCAAGTACGTCCCTCGCTCCGGCCGCCGCCTACTTCCGCGACGCGCTGCCCGCGAGGGCATTCCGGCTGGGGGGACGCACCAGCCACCTCGCTCGCGCCTACGCCAGTCGCGTCATCGACGGCCTCGCGGCGGTCGTGCCCGGCCTGGAGATCGAGTACGTCCCCATCGAGACCTCCGCGGACCGCTACAAGGGCGACCTGTCGGAGCTGGGCGGCAAGGGCCTGTTCATGAAGGAGATCGACAAGGCCCTGATGATGGGGCACATCGATGCCGCCGTGCACTACATGAAGGACGTCCCCGGCGACGTCCCCCTGCCCAAAGAGTTCGTCTTCGCCGCCTACCTCCAGCGCGACGACGTGCGCGACGCCGTGGTCTTCCCAGACGGTTCGAAGTACAGCGCGATCAGCGACCTCCCGCCGGGAGCGCGTATCGGGACGTCCGCCGTCCGGCGCAAGGCACAGCTCCTACGCAGGCGGCCCGACCTCAACGTTCAGCGGTTCCGCGGCAACGTCGTCCCGCGGCTCACCCGGCTCGACGAGGAGCAGGAAGTGGACGCCCTGGTCCTGGCGGGCGGCGGCCTGGCCAAGGTCGGCATGGAACACCGCATCTCGCAGCTTCTCAGCCTGGACGAGATGTGCCCCGCCATCGGGGCCGGAGTCGTCGGCGTCCAGTGCCGCAAGGCCGACGAGGGGATAGTGGAACTCCTCCAGGTCATCGACGACGCACAGACCCGCACCCACATCCTCGCCGAGCGAACGATGCTGCACGCGCTCCAGGGCCACTGCAACAGCCCGATAGCGGGACACTGCCACACCACCGACGACGGCCAGCTCAGCCTCATCGGCATGGTGTTCAGCCGCGACGGCGCGACATTCGCCTACGCCCACGAGTGGGACACCCCCGACCACGCCTACGAACTGGGCGCCTTCGTCGCCGCGAACCTGACCCGCAAGAACGCCCGAAGCATCATCGCCGGCACCCGCCTGCACTGACCCGTGGCAACGGACATCGCGACTCCGCAGACAGCAGCTCATGCCGTACTGACCGATCCGCGCGGGCTCGTCCTGCTGGTCAACCCCGCGTACAAGAGGCGATGGCACCTGCCCGGCGGATACGTCCACGAGGGTGAACTGCCATCCGCCGGAGTCGCCCGCGAGGTGCGGGAGGAACTGGCCATCACGCCGCAGCTACCTCCCGCACCCTCGGTCATCGCGTGGGCGCCGCACGCCGGCGACCGCCTCCTGATGTACTACGCGGCCAAAAGCCCTACTCTTCAATCTTCTGACGAAGAGAAGTAGGAACGATGCAGCGTCCAGATCGGATCATCCAAGTCGGGGCGGCCAGTCAGACGACGCAATGGTGGGCCCGGCGAAGCCAAATGCTTCCGTGCGACGTTGACGAAGTCCCGCCGGTCATCCTCGATACCGTTACGGAGCCTGTACCAGTCGCTATCTGTGGCCCAACCGCGTGCCACCTGAAGTCCGACCGGCCAGAATGCTCGATCGATGGCCTGGGCAGCTGCGACGATCCGATGATCAGCAACCAAGGCCAACGTGGCGAGCGCCTCATTCCAGGGGCGCCAGTCGATTGGTATCGGAACACGTGCCCCCTCGTCTGCAGGGGTAACGCCTCGGCCTTGGAGTTTGCCCAGCTCGAGGAGGACGTTAGCGGACTCGCGCAGGATCCGAGCGCACGCTTCCGCCTGGCGGTCGCGTGACCATTGCCGCTGTTGTAGGCGGTGGCTCAGAACGCCACCTACGAAAACGCCGAGCAGGGTCGTCAGCGCAGCACCGAAAGTAGTGACAAAGAGGCCCATAGCCCGGAGTATCCGGGGATCCGGCATCGTGGTCTACGACTCAATCCGTGGGCCGCACGTCCAGCCGGCGCCAGTAGCCCACTATGGAGATCACCGAGCTGGACGAACTCCTGTAACCCTCGTCCCCGACATCAACCCCCCGTCTGGTGGCTGTCCACGGCGTCGGCGCCGACACCCCGGACAGCTCCTGGTCGCCGCCGGAGAGAACCACCACCGGCTGCAGGGGCGTTATGCGATCTGTCAACGTGTCCGCGGGTGGAGGTGTCTCACTCGAACTCGTCAGGCTCGTGCGGCGTTGGCCCGGGGAAGGGTGCTGCCTCGGCGGGTGTGGCATTGTGCCAGATGACGTCGTCGATCTGGTTCGTCAGGACGAACGCAGCCGTCCCCTCGTCGAGATCGAACAGCTCCAGGCATCCCATGGCTCGCATGGTCCGCGTGGGCTCATACTTTTCGACCATGACGGGTAGCAGGACCCGGTCCGTCCCTGCTGTGGCGGCGATGAGGTGCTCCTCCTGCCAGGCACCTTCTTTGAAGTGCGGGGAGAGAACGGCGATGACGACCTTGGCATCGTTCAGCCCTATCGACCTCGCAGCGGTGGAGAACTGGCCGGACTCATCGTCCAGCACCATGGAGGTGAACTCATCCATGGTCACGTGATATCCGATCGATCGGAGACGGGACGCCATCCATTCCGCCCACTCCAGGTCGCGGAAGCCGCAGCAGATGTGGATGCTCGGTTGGACGTTGATGCCAGCGGGCATGGTCCTTGCTGCCCAGCGCCAGGCGTTCGCGGCCTGCCAGACCCGGCCAGGCAGGAGTTCGATGTTGTCGTCCACCTCCGCCGGAAGCAAGATCCAGTTCGGTGAAACCTCCAACGCCAGCGCGAGGGCGATGAGGTCATCGACATCGAGCCGCCGCTGCCCCTTCTCGATCTTGGACAGCGCCGTCAACTGGATCGGGCGCCCGATGCTCTGGAGTCGGGCCGCGACGTCAGCGAGGGTCAGGCCCTGCTGACGTCGGATGGCCCTCACTCGCTCGGCAGCCCGCTTCCCAGACGGACCGAGTCCCTCCAGTGATCTGCTCATGCCGTCACTCTATGAATGTTTCTCGAAAAGAGCGAATGTTTCCCGAGTTTGACGAATCCGAGAGGTGCTGGGACTCTGGGCCGACTGGGGATGGTGTGGCCTGAGCCGCAAAGGCAGACGGCCCCCGGTGCAACGGGAGCCGTCCTCGTCCGATCCGCGCGCTGCGAGAAGGGACGTTGATGTCAACTGTAGGGGACGTTCCGGGCGGTCCGGAGCCTGGCCAGGACGGTGCGCTGGTCTCGCCCCGTTCACTGGCGATCTTGACGGTGTCGGTGTTGGTGGCGCTGCTCGTCGGGCTGAGTGCAGGGATCACCACCGCGATCCAGCTCGCGGCGAGCGTGGGCCCCGCGATGTCGGCGGCTGTCGGGCTGATCGCGGGGCTTGCGGCTGCTGCGATCGCCGGCGTGAGCATGGCCGGAGCTCTCCATGCCCTGGTCAGGAAGAGCCCAGCCTGATCAGCCGGGATAGCCGGTGGCAAGGTCGACTCAAGCGGTGAGGCAGGGAGACGACGTTGCCATCGGCCCGTTCCAGTCTCCGCCGAAGGGGAAGGAGGCTGAGCAGGGCTCCGGCAACGCTGCCCAGCTATCTGCACGCGGGTCGCGAGCGGGCAAGGTCGTCGGACTTCAGGGGGCGGCGTCCCCCGTCATGGTGGATTCCGCGCCGGTGTCGCCGCCGTCCGCGGCCCGGGTCCGCCTGTACTGGGGATGGTCGAGGTCCATCTTCTGGGCGGCATGCAGGGGCGCACTGTAGCGGGTGCGGTTGGCCCAGGTGAGGGGCTGGTTGCACAGCCGGGCAGTGAGGACCGCGAGGGGACGCGGCGGGATGTCGTCGCGAAGCGGGATGACGTAGATTTCGGTGGCGGTCATCGCATACCAGGTTGCGGCCTGCTCGTTCTTACGCAGCTGGCCCCTAATGTTGCAGCCGTGGTCGGCGCTCCAGCGGGTCTTGTCTTGGCCCAGGCGGCCGCTGTTGGCGCCGTCGTGTGCCGGCGCAACCGATCGCGGTCCTCGTCCGCGGCCACTGCGCCTCAGCGCGCCTCGGGCTGAGTACCTGTGCCTGAACTGTGTGCGACGCGCGGTTCTTCAGGGGGGCTTGCGCGGGTATGCCGGTTGGCGGAGAGGGGGTGATGACAGTGATGCCGGATGCCTCATCGGCACGGGCAAGGCTCAGGGTGGATGTGGTCCCGGCCCGGGAGTGGCTGATGGTGGAGTTGCGTGGGGAGTTGGACAGGTTCACCGTTGCGGCGTTGCTAGACCGAGTGGCGCTTCTGATGACGCGGGAAGCCCCGCCGCGGGTGGCCTTGGAGTTGTCTCAGGTGTCCATCTGCGACTCTTCAGGCTTGAACGCCCTGGTTCGGTTGTGGAGGCGCACTGGCGCCGCCGGTGGTGAACTGGTGCTGCTGCGGCCGCAGCCGCGCTTGGCCTCCTCGCTGGCTTTGACCGAGATCGATCGCCATATCCGCGTCGTGGAGACCCTGCCGGATCCGAGCCAGGGACCAGCCCCCTGACACGCCACAGGTCAGCAGTGGTCTGCCCGGTCTGGTGGTACGCACCAGACGTGCGGACGCGATCACTCCGGGTGGGAAACCCGCGCTGCAGCAGATCGGCGATGGTGCAGGTGAGCCGACTGCGGGGTCTGGGGTTCGGTCCCGTCGACGGCGACGCGTTCTAGGTGTCAGTCTGACCCGATGACGGCCTCGAACCTGCGGGTCAGCGTCGGCTACTGGCTCGAATGGACGGAATGGGACCCCGGCGCCATACCGTTCACCGGCGGCAACGGCCCGGTCTGGGTCTCGTCCGGACGCCTGGTCGTCATAACCGGCGTCGACTCCGGCGACATCGGTGTCGAGATCGAGGTCACCGACCAGCCGCCACCGCCCGACCTCGACGACTGGGACGACGCCGTCGAGGTCAGCGCCGACATCACCACCATCGCCCTCACCCTGTCGGTCCCGGTCGGCATCCCGGTCACCGAACTCCGCCTGCCGGCCCCCGGCCCCTACCGGTTCCGGGTCCACGCCCGCGGCCGCGACGCCGGCCAGGACGCCGGCCAGGACGCCGAATACATCGACGCCGACGAAGGCGACGCAATGGTCGAACACCACAAGATCCAGATCTGGCCGGCACTACCCGCCGCCGAGACCTGGTTCCGGGCAGTGCAAACATAGACAACCAAGGCGTGGACGCTCCATCGATACCGTGGGCGGACGTCCCCTTTCCTGCAGCGAGAAGCGGCGCCGTCACGGTGACCCCTATGACGAGGGGATGGGTCCGCGCACCGGGTGATCATCGCTGAAGCGTGGCAGCCGCGTGACCAGGCCATCCCCAGCCAACCTTTCCGCCAGTCACTGCGAGTGGCGATGAAAGCATGATCGCGATCGGTGCAACCCACCGAGCCGTAAGAACCCTGGGTAGGAAGCTTGTTCTCTCGCCCCCGGTCCAGCCCAGCGATTGGGCAGGTTCTTGTCCGTTACCGGGACGCGAAACGTGTGGCTCGGCTCCGATATGGGCCGTGTCGGCGAGCATCGGAACCCGACGCGGTGGGCGCGGCATCGCCCAGATTCGGGCCGCCCTGAGGTCATGGGCCCAGTCTCGCCTATGTGGACGCAGGCCAGCTGCAGCGGCGCGTCTCGACGATGGCTGCTTTGGGCCTGCCCAGGGGCTACATGGTGTCCACATCAGGACATCGCTGCGTACAGCCGCCCGTTTCCAGTCCGTACGCGCAGTGACGCGCCAGGCGGTGCCAGATCCCGCATTTTCGCTGCTCAGGAACGTATCAGCAGCGGCTGTCGCCGGACGGCCTTCCAAGGGTGAATTGGATTCGGTTTCCACGGACTGTGCCGTCCGTGTGGCCTCATCTGCTGAAGATCCGTGCACCGCCCCTCCTTCGGGTGCGCCTCCGCCCAAGCGAAAGTCTCCACCTCAAGATCGCAGCGTGCCGCACGTTGGCCCTGTGTGGACGCCTGGTAAACCGAACAGGCGTCACCGGTACAGCCCCCACCAGCACTGCGTCCGGTCGCCGATGCCGTCGCAGCCTCGGCCGGATGGCCCCGCGCTCAGACGTCAGGGCGACCCCGTAGCGTCCCGGTCCCCAGCCCGCGGGAGGTTCGCGCTGTGTTCGCCGTCGCGGTCACCCTCTGATCGCCAGCCTGTCGGTTGACAGGAAGTCCCGGGTCTGAGTCCGGAACTGCACGATGGTGCATGGTCGTCGAGCCCTCGGCGGCCCGGCGTCGGTTAGTCATGGAGGGTGCGGTGTCGGGGCGGGGCCGCCTGATGGCTCATGGCAGGGTGCGGCTGGATGCCGGTAAGCTCCGCCGGTTGCGGCTCAGGCGGGGGCTGACGGTGGACGGGCTGGCGGCCCTGACCGGGGGGCGGGTGCCGGCCCGGCAGTTGTGGGAGTACGAGGCGGGCCGGCGCCGGTGCGATCCTGCGCGGTACGCGCAGCTGTGCCGGGCACTGGGGGTGGCGCCGCCGGAACTGTCCGAGGTGGGGATCGCCGAGGCCGCGTTGTCGGACTTGCGGCACTGGGCCGGGTTGACCGCCGATCAGGCAGCCGGGCTGCTGGGGGTGTCGTCGTGGTCGCTGCTGCGCGCCGAGCGGGAGGGGCGGCTGCCGCAGGGCGTGGGGCGTGGGGCGTTCGTGGTGGCGGCAGCGCGGGCCTACATGTGCTCCACACGGCTGGTCGAGGTAGCGCTACGCCGGGCGGAAAGCCGGACAACCACCCGCAATTAGCCCTGTGACCTGCGGAAATGTATTCGATCAAGAGAGAAGTGGGTAGTGGCCCGGTGATCATGCCGCTCGCTTAACGGCGGTTGTCAACCGGGAAGGTGGCCTGCGGTGTTCGATCAGCGCTTCATCCTGCTGGCGGATCTGCTGAGGCTCTTGCGCGACGGAGAGGTCGACGTGGTGCAGTTCGGCCGCCCGTTCCAGCGCAACGCGCAGTGGGGGGCGGAGGTGTGGGCGTCGCTGGCGCGGGAGCCGCAGCGGCCGATCAACGGGTTCGTGTGGTGGCTGCCGCCGCCGCAGGAGGCTCCCTCCTCCGGCCGCTACCGGGAGTTCACCCGCGCCAAGATCTTCTTCGTCGACGGTCAGCAGCGCGGCACCGCGCTGGCCGGCGGCGCCGGTATCCGGCCGGCGTGCTATCCGCCAGATGTGTGGGCCGAGCTGGGCGGCCCGGGCCTTGAGGTGGGGGTGGTGCTGGAGTCGGCTCGCCGGTTGCGGATCCAGCCGATGCGGGCCCGCCGGCATCCGCAGATCCGGCTGGGCGACCTGCTGCAGGCGGCACCCGCCGAGATCCCCCAGCTGGTCGCCGACGCCGGCGCCGGTGCCCGTACCCACGAGGCCAGCCAGCTGGTGGCCGAGCTGACCGACCTGCGCAAGCGGCTGCTGGACACCGAGATCCCGGTGATGTGGCTGCGGGGCGGGGCCCTGGACGCGGCCGAGTGCTACCAAGTGCTCAACCAGGCGTCATCGACGCGGGTCGCGCACGCCTCGGAGATCGAGACGCTGTATCTGGACCTGGCCCGGCCCGGGGTGCGCCGCGAGATGCTGGATCCGCTGTGGCGGCACGCCCAGCGCGAGGGGTTCGGGGCCGCGGTCACCTTCCCGGTGATCAACGAGCTGGTGCAGCGGCTGCTGCCGCCGGCGGCGCGGCGGCGCACCGCCCTCAAGGCCGGCTCGGCGGCAGTGGAGGAGGCCGCACGGCGCGCGGTGGCCGGCTGCACCGCGATGATGGACAGCCTGCAGCGATGGGGGCTGTGCGATGCCTCGCTGCTGGCGATGCCGGCGGCGCTGGGCGTGCTGTTCCACCTGGGCGCGCACTTCCGCGAAGCCTCCACCGACGATTTTCCGCGGCGCTGGCTGGTGCACGCGCTGGCCACCGGCCGCTACAACGGCGCGCCATACCGGGCCAGCGGGGACGTCTCGGCGATGCTGCGCGCCGGCGACTACGCCGAGGCGCGGACGGTGCTGGCGCAGCTGATGCTGCCCGCCGGGCCTCCCCCGCCGCTGGCCCCAGCGCAACTGCACGGCCGGCGCGGCGGGTTCGGGGCCGTCACCAGCCTGTATGCGATGGCCGCGGCCAGCCCGTCGGGACTGGGGGTGCCGGATCTGACCGACCCGGACGCGGTCTTTCCTGAGGCGGGCATGTCGCTGGTGCCGTTGTGGCGGGGGCGGCTGGAGGCCTCGCTGGGCGACTTCGTGCTGGCCACTCCCGCCACAGCGCAGGTGCTGGCGCGGACTGGAGGATGGGGCCGCGAGGCCTATGAGCAGCTGCGGTGCGGGGATCAGGTGCTGGCCGCGCACTGCCTGCCGGTCCCCGCCGGCACCGGGCTGGGGCCTGCGCAACTGGTGAAGGCCCGCGAGCAGGACCTGCTGCACATGATCAACGGTTTCCTGGCGCGGACCGGCCCGCTGCAGGCACCCGGCCCCGCCCACACGGCGCGCAAGACCCTCGGCCCGACCGACACCGCCTAGAGCGCGAGATCGAGCAGCCCACCGGGCAGCCAGCTGCCGCCCGGCCGCGGCCCGTTCCGAACCGGCCCTCTGGCCAGACCCGGCCGGAAGATGCAGGGAGTGACGATGACGACTCTCTCACCCGACACCGCACCGCCCGACACGCCCGCGCTCGGCGGCACAACACCCGACACGGCCGTGCCCGACGGCACGACGTTCCTGAATACCGGCGAGGAGACCGTGGCTGCGGGCTTGGCCCGGTGGCTGGTCGCCACGGCCGGCCGCCGGCCGGCCCGCGTCATGCTGACGACGGGGTTCGTCACCATGCAGGGCCTGCTGGAACTGCTCGAGCCGCTCACCACCTTGACCGCGCGGGGCCACCAGGTGCGGCTGCTGCTGGGGGTGGCGCCCCCCGAAGGAGCCCGCATCTGGCGCCGTGCCCAGATCCCCTTGGGGCAGGCCCTCGGCGACGACTCCGGCGCCCCGGCGACGGGCCGCCGCGACGATCATCCGGGTGACGACCATGCCGCCGGCCCCGATCCGCAGACGGTGGCACGCGTGTGCGCCCAGGCCGACCGGGCGCTGCGCGCCGATCTGGCCGGGATGCCGCTGACTGCCCGGCAGATGCGGCGGCTGCAGGGTCTGGCGGCGCTGCTGGCCGACGACCGCATGCAGGTGCGCCGCTACCAGCGCCGCTTCCTGCACGCCAAGGCCACCGTGGTGGACCGCGGTCGCCGCGTGCACGCGGCGACCGGATCCTCCAACCTGACCCTGGGCGGGCTGATCCGCAACCAGGAGTTCAACGCCGTCCTGGGCCGCAGGGAGGCCCGCGCCGCCCTCGCCGAGACACGGGGCTGGTGGGACCAGTCCCGCCCCTACGACCTGGCCGCTCTGATCATCGAACTGTTCTGCGCTTACCCGCGCGAACTGGTGTACCTGCGGATGCTGGCCGAGGCCTACGACGAGGAGGTCAACGCCGACCCCAGCCCCTGCATGAACCTGACCGACTACCAACGCGACGGCGTCGCCCGGGTCCGCGCGATCCTGCGCCGCTACGGCGGAGCGCTCGTCGCCGACGAGGTCGGCCTCGGCAAGACCTACATCGCCGGGGAGGTCGCCCGGCTGGCGGTGGCCGAGGGCCGCGGCCCCGTCACGGTCGTCGCCCCGGCCAGCCTGCGCCGCATGTGGCGGCGCCGCCTGGCCGAGTGGGGACTGAACGGGATCCGGGTGCTGTCGTATGACCAGCTCACCAAGCTGTACCGCGGCGTGCTCGCCGACGGGCACACCTGGCAGCGGTGCGGGCTGCTCATCCTCGATGAGGCGCACGCTGTCCGCAACCCCCTCACCGCCCGGATGGAGGCCCTGCGGTCACTACTGGCCGCCCAGCCCCAAGACCCCGCACCGCCGCAGGTGCTGGTGATGAGCGCCACCCCGGTCAACAACACCGCCCGGGACCTGTTCGAACTGCTGGTGCTGGCCGACCGCAGCCTGGAACCCGACTGGACCCCCGCCGCGATGCTGCAGCGCTCGCGCACCGCCGCACGCCCCGACGAGGGACGGCGGCTGGCCCAGGTGCTGGCCGACCCGCTGACCGTCCCCGCGCGCGAGAAGGCCTGGTACTACCAGATGGCCCACGCCCGGATGCTGCGCCGCGACCGGCCCCTCATCCGCCGCGCCTACCCCACCGCCGCACTGCGCTTCCCTGACATCGAGCAGACCCGGGTGGACGTGCCGATGCCGCCGCCGATGCAGGAACTGTTCGCCGCGGTGCTGGACGCCGTCGGCTACACCGAGCATCCAGCCGGGCTCAGGACCGGCCCGCAACCGCCTCCCGCGCAGCCTTCCGGGCAGCCTTCCGGGCAGCTTTCCGAGCAACTCTCCGAGCCGCCCATGCGCCCTGGCCGGGACCCGGCCGCGCTGCTGGCGGCGCTGGCCCCGGCCTTCGCCGCCGTCCGCGCCGCGCGGGGCGGCCAGGTCGCCTCGCTGACGCTGGCCGCGTACCGGCGCGCCTGCTACCGCCAGCATGACCCCAGCCCTGCGCTGCCGATCACCGGGCTGCTGCGCAGCCTGCTCCTCAAGCGGATGGAGTCCTCCCCCGCCGCGCTGGCCGCCACCGCCCGCCACATGGCCGCCACCGTCCGCGGCGCGCTGGCCGACCTGGACGCCGGTGTGGTCCGCACCACGACCGGGACCGGACGCCGCCTCACCAGCCGGCGCCTGGCCGCGTTGAGCGACGACGCCGATGACAGCGAGACGATCCTGACCGATCTGGCCGCCGACGCCGACACGACCGAACCGGCCGACCAGTACCACCAAGCAGCGCTGCGCGCCGACCTGCAACACGACCTGGCGATCCTGCAGGACCTGGCCGCCCGCGCCCGCACTGCCGTCGCCACCGACCCCAAGAAGGAGGCCCTGCTCGGGCTGCTGGCCACGGCGCTGGCCGACCCCCGCGGGCCCAAGATCGTGATCTTCGCCAGCGCCCGGGAGACCACCCACGACCTGGGCCGGTGGCTGAACCAGCGCGTCGCCGACGATCCGCGGCTGGCGGCCCTGCGCGGCCGGGTGGCCAACCTCGGAAGCCGGCGCGAACCCTCCGACACCGAGGCGATCCTGGCCGGCTTCGCACCCGCCACCGCCTCCACCGCAGTCACCGAGGCCACCTTCCCACCCGAGGCCGACCGCTACGACGTGCTGATCTGCACCGACAAGTTCGCCGAAGGCGTCAACCTCCAACAAGCCGCCCTGTGCATCAACTACGACCTCACCTGGAACCCCCAGCGGCTCGGGCAACGCGTGGGACGCCTGGACCGCGTCGGCTCCACCCACGACCTGGTGACGTGCTGGACCATGCTGCCCGCCCCGGCCACCGAGGCCGTGCTGCGCATCATGGACATCCTGCACACCAAAGCCCGCCTGGCCGCCGAAACCGTCGGCGTGCCGACCCCGCCGTTCCCCGACTCCCCCGTCCGCACCTACACCGACCTACTCGACCTGTGGCAAGTACCGCACACCGATCCCGCCTCGCAGACGCCGACCGGCCACAGCGCCGGCCACAGCGCCGGCCACCAACCCGGCGCCGTATCCGGTAGCGCGTCCGGCAGCGCAGAGGCCGAGCCCATTCGCGACCACGGCTGGGCCACCACGTGGGTGGGCAACGCCCGCCGAACCCCCCACCTGAACACCGCACTGAACCGGCT
>NZ_VCKZ01000362.1 GCF_005889745.1 Actinomadura geliboluensis | reverse complement strand
CCGCCCCATCGTGGCCCTCGGCCGCACCGACCTCTGGCAGCCGACCCCCACCCTCGTCAACGAGGTCAACACCATGTTCGCCCTCAACCCCTGAGGGCCTCGGCGGCGGTGCGCAGGCGGGCGAACTCGGCGGCGATGCGGTCGAGCGGCCAGCTCGCGTTCAGGCCGCTCGGGTTCGGCAGGACCCAGAGCCTCGCGGGGCCGAACTCCTCCTCCTGCGGGCCGATCTGCGTGCGGGGACGGCCGAAGGCGGTGCGGTAGGCGGTGACGCCGGCGACCGCCAGGTAGGCGGGGCGGTGGCGCTCCACGAGCGCGTGCAGGCGCCGTCCGCCCTCGCGGAGCTCGGCGCCGGTCAGCTCGTCGGCGCGGGCGGTGGTGCGGTGCGCCAGGTTCGTGATGCCGAGGCCGTAGCCGGGCAGGAGGTCCTGCTCGGACGGGTCCAGGAGGCGGTCGGTGAAGCCCGAGCGGTGCAGCGCCGGCCAGAAGCGGTTGCCGGGGCGCGCGAAGTGGTACCCGGTCGCGCCGGAGTACAGGCCCGGGTTGATGCCGCTGAACAGCACGCGGAGCGTCCCGCCGTCCGGCGGCAGGACGTCGGGGATGACCCGGTCGCGGGCGGCCTCCAGGTCGGCCTTCGTGGGACGCATCAGACCAGATTACGGACGATCAGCACCACCGCGGACGTCCCGACGACGATGAGCAGCGCGAGCCGGAGCCGTCCGGCGTCCAGGCGGCGGCGCAGCGGCCCGGCGACGAGGAAGCCCGCGAGGACGAACGGCAGCAGCGCCGCGCCCGCGACGACCTGCCGGGCGGGCAGGTGCCCGGCGGCGCCGAGGACGACGAGGGACAGCAGCGTGCCGCCGGCGAAGTACAGCGCGAGCGTCGCGCGCACGCGGGGGCCGCTCTCGCGCTGGTAGAGCAGCGCCAGCGGCGGGCCGCCGATCCCGGACGCGGTCCCGGTGGTGCCGGAGACGACCCCGGCGGCGGCGAGCGTCCGGCGGTTGCGCGGCACCTCCCGCGACCCGGCCGTCATCGCGAGCGCGGCGAGCACGACGGTGCCGATCACGACGCCGAGGACGCGGGCGGGGACGGCGGCGACCAGCCACACCCCGAACGGCGTCCCGGCGAGCCGGCCGCCGAACGCCCAGCCGAGCCCCCGCGAGTCGACGTGCCCGACCTCCCGCGCGAGCGTCGCGAGCGGGAGGACGAGCGCGACGACCAGGATCGCGCCCGGCATCAGCGACGGGTACAGCAGCGTCACGACCGGCGTCGCGACCAGGCCGACGCCGAGGCCGACGCTGCCCTGCACGATCGCGCCGGCCAGCGCGGCCAGCCCGCCGATGAGGAGGAAGTCGAGAGGGGGCACGCCCGCCGACGCTACCGCCCGGCCCTGCCGGTGGGGATCACCGCCCGGCCGGGATCACGCGGACGCCTCGGTGAGGCGCTTGAGCTGGTCGTCGGTGAGGGTCGTGCGGGCCGCCTCGACGAGCGGCGGCAGCTGGTCGAGGGTGCGGGCGCTGGCGATGGGCGCGGCGACGGTCGGCTGCGCGGCGAGCCAGGCCAGCGCGACGGTCGCGACGGCGGCGCCCTGCTCCTCGGCGACGATGTCGAGCGCCGCGAGGACGCGTTGCCCGCGCTCGGTCTCCAGGTGCCCGGCGGCGCGGCCGGCGCGCACGCTGTCCACCGTGGCGCCGGGCCGGTACTTGCCGGTCAGGAAGCCGGAGGCGAGGCCGTAGTACGGGACGGCGGCCAGCCCGTACCGCTCGGCGAGGTCGCGGCGCGGCCCCTCGTAGGTGTCGCGGGACACGAGGTTGTACTGCGGCTGGATGGCGGTGTACCGGGCGGTGCCCTCGCGCTCGCTGAACGCCAGCGACGCTTCGAGCCGGTCGGGCTCGATGTTCGACACCGCGATCTGCCGGACCTTGCCGGCGGTGACGAGTTCGTCCAGCGCCGTCATGATGTCCCCGACGGGCACGGACGGGTCGTCGAAGTGCGTGTAGTACAGGTCGATGCGGTCGGTGCGGAGCCGGCGCAGCGAGTCGTCGGCGGCGGCCTTGATGGTGGCGGGGGCGAGGCCCCTGCGCTGAGGGTGGCGGCCCACCTTGGTCGCGATGACGATGTCGTCGCGGTTGCCGCGCGCCTGCGTCCACTCCCCGATGATCGCCTCGGACTCGCCGCCGCTGTTGCCGGGCGCGGACGCCGTGTAGGAGTCGGCGGTGTCGACGAAGTTGCCGCCGGCCGCCGCGTAGGCGTCCAGGATCTCGAACGAGCGCTCCTTGCCGGCGCTCCATCCGAAGACGTTGCCGCCCAGGCAGAGCGGAAAGACGTCCAGTTCGCCGATATTGTTCATGTTCAGCCTTCTTGTCCCTTCGGAGTCACCAGGGGATCATTACCCAGTGCAGACCGCCTGTCTCGCCTTCGCCGCCATGGCCGCGCTCCTGACGATCACGCCGGGCGTCGACACGATGCTCGTCCTGCGCAGCACCGTGGCCGCCGGGCGCCGCACCGGCCTCCTCGCGTCCGCCGGGGTCGTGACGGGGCTGATGTGCTGGGCGCTCGCGAGCGCGGTGGGGCTGACCGCACTGCTCGCCGCGTCCCGCCTCGCGTTCGACGTGCTGCGCGTCGCGGGCGCCTGCTACCTGCTGTGGCTGGGCGCGCGCGCCCTCTGGACCGCCCGCCGCCGCACGCGGGACACCGCCGAGCCCCCGGAGGCGCGGACGTCGGGCCTCACCGCGTTCCGCACGGGCCTCACCACCAACCTGCTGAACCCCAAGGTCGGCGTCTTCTACATGAGCCTGCTGCCGCAGTTCGTCCCGGACGGCGCCTCGGTGTTCTGGACGAGCATGCTGTTCGCGGTCATCCACGCCGCCGAGAGCCTGCTGTGGCTGGCCGCCATCGTCGGCGCCGCCGGAGCCGCCCGCCGCGCCCTCGCCCGCCCCGCCGTGAAGCGCCGCCTCCAGCAGCTCACCGGCGTCGCCTTCGTCGGCTTCGGCCTGCGCCTCGCCATCGACCACTGAACGCGGAACGGGCCGCCCCCCCGGAAGGGAGCGGCCCGTCGCGGTGGTGCGGGTTACTTGCGGATGAGGTTGCGCAGGACGTACTGCAGGATGCCGCCGTTGCGGTAGTAGTCCGCCTCACCGGGGGTGTCGATGCGGACGATGGCGGTGAACTCCTTGCCGTCGGCCTTGACCGTGACCTCCTCCGGGACGCCGCCCTCGTTGAGCGCGGTGACGCCGGTGATGTCGAAGGTCTCGGTGCCGGTCAGCCCGAGCGACTCGGCGGACTCGCCGTCCTTGAACTGCAGCGGCAGGACGCCGAGGCCGATCAGGTTCGAGCGGTGGATGCGCTCGTAGGACTCGGCGATGACGGCGCGGACGCCGAGCAGCGCGGTGCCCTTGGCCGCCCAGTCGCGCGACGAGCCGGAGCCGTACTCCTTGCCCGCGATGACCACGAGCGGGATGTCGCGCTCGATGTAGTTGCGCGAGGCGTCGTAGATGAACGCCTGCGGCGCCCCCTCCTGGGTGAAGTCGCGGGTGTAGCCGCCCTCGACGCCGTCCAGGAGCTGGTTGCGGAGCCGGATGTTGGCGAACGTCCCGCGGATCATGACCTCGTGGTTGCCGCGGCGCGAGCCGTAGGAGTTGAAGTCCCGGATCTCGACGCCGTTGTCCTGGAGGTACTGGGCGGCGGGGGTGCCGACCTTGATGGCGCCGGCCGGCGAGATGTGGTCGGTGGTGACCGAGTCGCCCAGCTTCGCCAGCACGCGGGCGCCGTGGATGTCGGTGACCGGCTCCGGCTCGGCGCCCATCCCGTCGAAGTACGGGGCCTTGCGGACGTAGGTGGAGGCGGCGTCCCACTCGAACAGGTCGCCGGTCGGGATGTCGAGGCCGGTCCAGCGCTCGTCGCCCTTGAAGACGTCGGCGTAGCTCTCGGTGAACATCTCCTGCCCGATGGACGACTCGACGATCGCGGAGACCTCCTCCGGCGCGGGCCAGATGTCGCGCAGGTACACCGGGCCGTCGGTGCCCTCGGCGATCGGGTCGTTGAGGATGTCGATGTCCATCGTCCCGGCCAGCGCGTAGGCGATGACCAGCGGCGGCGACGCCAAGTAGTTCATCTTCACGTCGGGGCTGATGCGGCCCTCGAAGTTGCGGTTGCCGGACAGCACCGCGGTGACCGCCAGGTCGTTGTCGTTGACGGCCTTGGAGATCTCCGGCTGCAGCGGGCCGGTGTTGCCGATGCAGGTGGTGCAGCCGTACCCGACGAGGTTGAAGCCGATCTTGTCGAGGTACGGGGTGAGGCCGGCGCGCTCGTAGTAGTCGGTGACGACCTGCGAACCGGGCGCGAGCGAGGTCTTCACCCACGGCTTGCGGGTGAGGCCCTTCTCCACCGCGTTCTTGGCCAGCAGCGCCGCGCCGATCATCACGTACGGGTTGGAGGTGTTGGTGCAGGAGGTGATCGCGGCGACGGCGACGTGCCCGTGGTCGAGCTCGAACTCGGTGCCGTCCTCCAGCTTCACCGCGACGCGCTTGTGCGGCCGGCCGGACCCGTTGGCGTCGACGTGCCGCGGCTTGTCGCCCGCGGTCTCCTGCACGATCGCCGGGGTGTCGGACGCGGGGAAGCTCTCGTTGGACGCCTCGTCCAGCGCGCCGAGGACGCTCTCGACGTAGTTCTGCACGTCCCGCCGCCAGGTGGCCTTGGCGTTGGAGAGGGCGATGCGGTCCTGCGGGCGCTTCGGGCCGGCCAGCGACGGGACGACCGTGCCGAGGTCCAGCTCCATGTACTCGGAGAAGTCGGGCTCCACGGACGGGTCGAGCCACAGGCCCTGCGCCTTGGCGTACGCCTCGACGAGCGCGATCTGCTCCTCGTCGCGGCCGGTGAGCCGCAGGTACTTCAGCGTCTCGTCGTCGATCGGGAAGATCGCGCAGGTGGAGCCGAACTCGGGGCTCATGTTGCCGATCGTGGCGCGGTTCGCCAGCGGCAGCGCGTGCACGCCCTCGCCGTAGAACTCGACGAACTTGCCGACGACGCCGTGCTCGCGGAGCATCTCGGTGATGGTCAGCACGAGGTCGGTCGCGGTCGTCCCGGCGGGCAGCTCGCCGGTCAGCTTGAAGCCGACGACGCGCGGGATGAGCATCGAGATCGGCTGGCCGAGCATCGCGGCCTCCGCCTCGATGCCGCCGACGCCCCAGCCGAGCACGCCGATGCCGTTCTCCATCGTGGTGTGCGAGTCGGTGCCGACGCAGGTGTCGGGGTAGGCGGTGCCGTTGCGGTCGAACACCACGCGCGCGAGGTGCTCGATGTTCACCTGGTGGACGATGCCGGTGCCCGGCGGGACGACCTTGAACTCGTCGAACGCGGTCTGCCCCCAGCGCAGGAACTGGTAGCGCTCCTTGTTGCGCTCGTACTCGCGCTGCACGTTGCGCTGGAACGCCTCCGGCGTGCCGAAGTAGTCGACGATGACGGAGTGGTCGATCACCATCTCGGCCGGCGCCAGCGGGTTGATCTTCGTGGGGTCGCCGCCGAGGTCGCGCACGGCCTCGCGCATGGTGGCGAGGTCCACGACGCAGGGCACGCCGGTGAAGTCCTGCATGATCACCCGGGCGGGGGTGAACTGGATCTCCTTGCTCGGCTGGGCCTGGGAGTCCCACTGCGCGAGCGCGCGGATGTGCTCGGCGGTGACGTTCGCGCCGTCCTCGGTGCGCAGCAGGTTCTCCAGCAGCACCTTCAGGCTGTACGGGAGACGGGCCGCGCCCTCGACGGCGTCCAGCCGATAGATGTCGTACGACTTGTCGCCAACCTGCAGCTTGTCACGGCTGCCGAAGCTGTTCGCGGACACGGACTCCTCCTCCGTCGCCACCGCGCGTCCGGTCCGGGACATGAGCGCGCGGCGCTCGTCTTGATCTTCAGTACTCCCGTCCCCTGGGCCGGCTCGGAGCGGCGGGGCGGGTGGTCTCGTCTACCTTGATCCTGCCCTAGTCGCGGACATGACCGGCAACCAGGGCAGCCTAACTTCCGCAGGTTTTCTCTCGACGTCAAGCTATCCCCAATTTATCTCGACATCAAGCTACTTGCACCCTACGATGCGGCGGCATGGGCGTCGACTGGTACCGCATGCGCCTCCGCCCCGACGCCGGCGCCGCCCTCGGGGCGGCCGTCCGGGCCCAGCGGGCGGCGTTCGCGGCGTCCGGAGGCTGGTTCCCCGACGAGTTCGGCCACCTGGACCCTCCCGGGCCCGCCGACGGACCCGACATCACGGACATGGTGGACGTCGACACCGGCGCCGGGAACTCGCACCGGGTGATCGCGCTCGTCCTCACCCCGCTGCTGCCCGCCGAATGGCGGTTCGCCATGTACCGGAGCTTCCCGCCGGACGAACTGGCCGCCCACCTCCGGCGGTGGCGGACCCACATCGAGGAGGTCCGGGACGGCGGGCACCGGCCGTACCTGCGCGCCTGGCACGCCTACACGACGAGCCGACGCCTGGCTGACGAGTGGTCGGCGCTCCGGCAGCAGGCTCTGAACGCGGTTTCGCGCACGAACGCGCGGGCCGTCCGTCCCGAGTTGGTGGACGTGCGCGAACACATCCTGGCGCTACCGTCCCCCACCGTAGGCCCGGCACCCCGCTGGGGTGGCGAGAACCAGGCGGCCCCCATCGATGCCGTGCCCTACATCCGCCTCGCGCGGGAGTGGAACCGGCGCGTGCCCGCCAACCAGAAGGTGCACGTGGCGCAGCCGCCGTCCTTCAGTGACTTCCTGGACGACGACTCCCCGGACGAAACACTCCACTGGATGGAGGAGGCCGCCGAAGAGGGCTACGGCCTGCTCCTCGACTGGTGAACGCCCGCGTACACGTCGCCCTCAGCCGGGGGAGGTCAATCGCAGGCGAGCTTCGCCCACACGATCTTCCCGCCCTCATTGAGGGGCCGGACGCCCCACGCATGGACGATCTCCGCCATGAGCTGGAGTCCGCGTCCCGACACGGCCGCATAGTTCTGCGCCCGGACAACCGGCCGCTCCTCACCGCCGTCCCACACCTCGATCACCGGGAGCCCGTCGCGCTCGTCCCGCAGCACCCGCACGACGATCGGCCCCTCACCGTGCCGGTACGCGTTCGTGACGAGTTCGCAGACCACGAGCCGCCCCACGTAGTCGTCCTCGATCCCCCAACCGGCGAAGAGCTCCGCGAGGAACAACCGGGCGAGCCGGGGCGCCTGGTCATTGGGTTCGAGAACGAGCGGCGACGCCCCCTCCGGGGCAAGTGCAGTGAACATCGCTGAGACCTTCGAGTGAGCCTGTGTTCGAATCACGACACAGAGTCACGTGGTCACGCTAAGTTGGCACGCGTACGCAGCGCAGTCACAACAACACGGAACGCGGAGGCCCACCCCCCATGGCCACCAACGAACCGCCGGACCCGAAGAGCAGCATGTGGTCCTTCGTCGCCTACTACCTGCGTTTCTGCCGCAACCAGCGCGGGCTGTCGGGCGAAGCGGTGGGACGCGTCATCACCGCGAGCAAGGCGACCGTTTCACGCATCGAGAACGGCATAGAGCGCCTGGACGCCCAACGCGCGGCCCTGCTCGACAAGGCGTGGGAGACGGGCGGAGTCTTCTCGATCCTGGTCTGGTACGCCAGCATCGGCCACGACCCCCAGTGGCTGGCCCAGTACAAGACCTTCGAACAGCGAGCGCGCATCATCCGGATCTTCGAGCCGCTCGTGATCACCGGCCTGTTCCAGACCGAGGAGTACGCCCGAGCGCTCCTGACGGGTGGAGGCATGTCCGACCCCGAGCCGTTCGTGACCGAGCGGATGACTCGAAAGGGCGCCCTTGACCACGTCTTCCTCATGGTGCTGTTGAGCGAGGCCGCCTTGCGGTGGCCGGTAGGCAGCCCGCGAATCATGCGTGAACAACTCGCACACGTCCTCGAAATGGCGGAGCGGCCGAACATCGTCGTCCACGTGATTCCGCAGACCTTCGAGACCGGTGCGCATCCGGGCCTGGACGGTGGCGTGAAGCTCGTCACGGGCGACGACTTCGGTGAGGTCGCCTACACCGAGTCGCTCGGTGGCGGGCGGCTTGTATCGTCTCCCGCAGAGGTCGCGGAATACGCGATCCTGTTCGCGCGGATAAGCGCCAAGGCTCTCCCCGAGCACAGGTCGAAAGACCTGATCAAGACGGCTATGGAGGCGTTCAGTGACGACGACGTGGCGCAAGAGCAGTCACAGCGGCACCCAGGGCGGGAGTGAATGCGTCGAGGTCGGCCGTCTCCCCCGGACGATCGCCTTCCGCGACTCCAAGAACCCGGACGGCCCCAAGCTCATCGTGGGACGTGACGAATTCGCGGCTCTGCTGGCAACCCTGAAGCACTGAGGCTCGCGGCGCGGCTGCTACCGCCGGTCGGGGCGGACGATGAACCAGGCACCCGAGGGTGCGACCCAGATCAGCAGGCCGGGCCAGACTTGGACGAGTCGCCAGTCTGGGCGCTGTTTCAACCTGTGGTGGCGTCTGCAGAGCGGAGCCAGGTTGCAGCGGCAGGTGGTCCCGGGCCGCCACGGGACCGTGTGGTCGAGGTCGCAGCGGTGGGATGGCTGGTTGCAGCTCGGGAACACGCAGGTCTCGTGCCGGGCCTCGACCTCCCGGCGCATCGCCGCTGACGGCCGGTAGCCGGGCCGACCGTGCTCCTCCTCGTCCCCTCGGCAGGCCGCCTCCCGGGCTCCGGCAAGTTCATGCCGGATGCGCTGTACCGCTCGTCGCACAGCATCCGGCAGCTCCCGTGAGGGAACGCGGCCGCTCACGTGGGCCAACCGCTGACCGATGACGTCCGCCAGCATCGAAACCTCGGCGTCACCGCCGGAGGACCCGTCCGAGCCCGAGGCTCGACGATCACCGGGCGGCCGGTCGCTTCCACGTTCACGGGGCGGGTCACCGCGGCTCCCGACTGGGTCGGGTCCACTGGCCGCATCGGCGATGTCAGCGTGGTCGAGCCGGGCCGGCGTCGGCTGGGGCTCGCCATGTGCCCACGATGCACCGTCCGCCATGGACGCCTCCGCAGAGGGAAAGCCGCCGTCTGCGCTGGCGGAGGCGGGAAGCAAGTCACG
This sequence comes from Actinomadura geliboluensis, assembly GCF_005889745.1. GTDB lineage: Bacteria > Actinomycetota > Actinomycetes > Streptosporangiales > Streptosporangiaceae > Spirillospora > Spirillospora geliboluensis. The sequence goes on along the minus strand of NZ_VCKZ01000362.1, from coordinate 133 downwards.
GGTCACCCAGGCACGACGACTCTGCGCGGACGCCGGGACGCCGACCACGTCACGCGACGTTGGGTCCGTAGTGGTCCCCTGCACCGTCACGGTCGCGAGGGCGGGGGCGGGGACCTGTCTCTTATACACCTCT
>NZ_VCKZ01000361.1 GCF_005889745.1 Actinomadura geliboluensis | reverse complement strand
GTCCAGGAACGCGGCGTGCGCGGGGACGTCCGGGCGGCGCGTCCGGACGGCGTCGAGCAGCGCGGCGACGGTCGCGGCGGCGCGGGGGTCCCTGCTCCCGTGCGCGACCGCGACCATCGGGGGAGCGCTCACAGGTGGATGCCGCACTCGGTCTTGCCCATCCCGGCCCACCGGCCGCTGCGCGGGTCCTCGCCGGGCGCGACCGGCCGGGTGCACGGCGCGCAGCCGATCGAGGGGTAGCCGTCGTAGTGCAGCGGGTTGACCAGCACCCCGTTGTCGGCGATGTAGTTGTCCATGTCCTCCTGGGACCAGTCCAGGATCGGGTTGACCTTGACCATGCCGCGCTTGCGGTCCCACTCGACGACCCTCCGGTCGCGGCGGCTCGCGGTCTCGTCCCGCCGGATGCCGCTGAACCAGGCCATGTAGCCCTCCAGCGCGCGGCCGAGCGGCTCCACCTTGCGCAGGTGGCAGCACAGGTCCGGGTTGCGGCCGAACAGCCGGGGGCCGAGCGCGGCCTCCTGCTCCTCGACCGTCCGGGACGGGGTGACGTTGATGACGTTCACCGGGTAGACGGCCTCGACCGCGTCCCGGGTGCCGATCGTCTCGGCGAAGTGGTAGCCGGTGTCGACGAACAGCACGTCGATGCCGGGCTTCACCTTCGACACCAGGTGGATCAGCGCCGCGTCCGACATGGACGAGGTGAGGCAGATGCGGTCGCCGAACGTGGCGGCGGCCCACCGGATGACCTCCAGCGTGGGCGCGCCCGCCAGCGCCGCGGCGGCGGATTCGACGATGTCCTCGAGGTCAAGGGTAGGTCTGTCGGTCTCCAGGAGGGTCACCGAGGGATCTCCTTGCTCGCGGTGCCGGGGACTCCGACACCGAGGAACTTCAACGTGAAGGAACGGAGGCAGTCGGGGCAGAACCAGGAACCGTGCTCCTCGCGCGGTTCCAGGTTCTCCTCGCCGCAGTACGGGCAGTAGAACGGCGCCATGCGCTCGCTCATCGGTGCTCCGCCCCGCTACTTGAGGTCGGCGTCGTCGGCGCGGTGCACCCAGTCGGCGAACGTCTCGCCGTCGGCGCGCTGCGCGTCGAACTTGCGGACGACCCGCTCGACGTAGTCGGTCAGCCCGGCCGAGGTGGTCTTCAGCCCGCGGACCTTCTTGCCGAACGAGGCGCCGAGCCGCCCGCCCAGGTGGACCTGGAAGCCCTCGACCTGGTCGCCGTTCTCGTCCACGACGAGCTGGCCCTTGAGGCCGATGTCGGCGACCTGGACGCGGGCGCAGGAGTTCGGGCAGCCGTTGATGTTGATGGTCAGCGGCTGCTCGAAGTCGGGGAGCCGCTTCTCCAGCTCGTCCATCAGGTCCATGGCGCGCTGCTTGGTGTCGACGATCGCGAGCTTGCAGTACTCGATGCCGGTGCAGGCCATCATGTGCCGCCGGAACGTGGACGGCCGCGCGTGCAGGTCGTGCTCGGCGAGCGCCTCGACCAGCGCCTCGGTGTTCTCCTCCGGCACGTCCAGGATGATCATCTTCTGTTCCAGCGTCGTGCGGACCCGGCCCGAGCCGTAGCGGTCGGCCAGGTCGCCGATGACGCCGAGCAGCTCCCCGTTCAGGCGGCCCACGCGGGGCGCGAACCCGACGTAGAAGTTCCCGCCCTTCTGCGGGTGGACGCCCAGGTGGTCGCGGTGGACGTCCGGGGCGGCGGGCTCGGGGCCGTCCGGCAGCGCGTACCCGAGGTACTCCTTCTCCAGCACCTCGCGGAACTTCTCGGCGCCCCAGTCCTTCATCAGGAACTTCAGCCGGGCGCGGCTGCGCAGCCGCCGGTAGCCGTAGTCGCGGAAGATCGAGGTGACGCCGTGCCACACCTCGTGGGCCTGCTCGGGCTTCACGAACACGCCGAGGCTCTGGGAGAACATCGGGTTGGTGGACAGCCCGCCGCCGACGTACAGCGCGTAGCCGGTCTCCCCGGCGTCGTTCACCACGCCGACGAAGGCGATGTCGTTGATCTCGTGGACGGTGCAGTGCGAGGTGCAGCCCGACAGCGCCGTCTTGTACTTGCGCGGCAGGTTGGAGAACTCCGGCGAGCCGATGTAGCGGTCGTGGATCTCGCGCAGCTGCGGGGTCGCGTCGATCACCTCGTCGGCGGCGATCCCGGCCAGCGGACAGCCGATGATCGTGCGCGGCACGTCGCCGCACGCCTCGGTGGTGTGCAGCCCGACGGCGGCGAGCGCGTCCCAGATGGCGGGGACGTCCTCGATGCCGACCCAGTGCAGCTGGATGTTGTGCCGGTTCGTGATGTCGGCGGTGCCGCGCGCGTAGTTGCGGGAGATGTCGGCGATGGTCCGCAGCTGCGGACCGCTCAGCTGGCCGCCGTCGATGCGGATCCGCATCATGAAGTAGCGGTCCTCGAGCTCCTCGTCCTCCAGCGCGCCGGTGCGGCCGCCGTCGATGCCGGGCCTGCGCTGCGTGTAGAGGCCCATCCAGCGGAACCGGCCGCGCAGGTCGGACGGGTCGATCGAGTCGAAGCCGTTCTTGGAGTAGACGTCGATGATGCGGCGGCGGACGTTCAGCCCGTCGTCGTTCTTCTTGTTCTCCTCGGTGGAGTTGAGCGGTTCGCGGTAGCCGAGGGCCCACTGGCCCTCGCCCTTCTTGCGCTTGATCGCGGGTGGCACGGCGCGCGTCCTCATCTGTGGTCGTGAGGGACGCGTAGCGCACCGGCAGCATCAGACGGCCGGCTCAACGCTGAGCAGGATCAGGTCAAAGGTGACGCCGATGCACCACGCGCCCGCTGAGCAGGGGGGCGTGGTCGGGGCGTCACCGACAGATCGCGCTGCGGACGCGCAGGAAGTCCACGTGCCGGCGCTTCGCCAGCAGGGGGTCCGCAGCAGTCATGCTCAGACTCTGACATGACGTCTCGCGGCCTGTCCAGCCTCGTCCGATATACGGACACGTGAGATGTGTCATGGGGGCGGTCATCCCTGCCTCCGCCAGTTCACCCGGGGCTCGGCGTCGTCGCCGGCCGGGCGGCCGCCGGGCGCGCCGTCGCGCTCCGGCGTCGCGGGCGGGGGCCGGTGCTGGCAGTCGCACCAGGAGCCGCCACGGCATTCCTCGTGGCGGCGCTCGCGGCAGGACTGGCAGATCACGCCTCCATTGTCACCGATGGATCCCGGTGCTCGGCGCCCCGGCTCCGGTGCGCGGCCCCCGGGGCGTGGTTCCGAGCGCGGTTCCGGGCGCGGTTCCGGGCGGCGGTCTGACACGCCCGGGTACGGGCGGATGCGCCCGCCCGTGGCCGGACCGGGACGATCATGGTCCGGACGACGTTCCGCTCCGTCCAACCGGGTATGGGCAAGGACATGTACGGGGCGGCGGGCCGGTGGGGAGACGATCGGACGGGGGAGGCGATCGCCACGCGACGCACGGGCCGGGGAAGCACGTGGCCGACCACGGAAATGGGCGAGGCGGCATGTTCCGGGCGCGCGACGCTCTACGGTGGGGCGGTGTGACGACCGTCTCCGACGCCGAGGGCGTCCCCTCGGCCGGGGACTCCGACTCCGAGCGGGACCCGCGCGGCCCCGGGCCCCGGACGCGCCCGCACCCGCTCGTGACCGCCCGGGCGGCCCTGCGCACCGCCGCCCGCGTCTGCTGGATCCTCGTCAAGGGCACCGCGGTCGGCGCGTTCCGGTACCGGGTGACCGGGCTCGCCGCCGAGGCCGCGTTCTTCGCGCTGCTGTCGCTGCCGCCCCTCGTGATCGGGCTGATCGGCACGATGGGCCACCTGCGCGGCCTGCTCGGCCCCGACACCGTGACCGAGATCCGCACCTGGGTGATCGAGCAGGCGCAGACCTCGCTCACGGGCCCGGCGGTCGACTCGGTCGTCGTCCCGCTGATCGACGAGGTGATCCGGGGCGGCAGCCCCGACATCGTGTCCGTCAGCTACCTGATCTCGCTCTGGGCGGGGTCGCGGGCGACGAACGTCTACGTCGACACGATCACCATCTCCTACGGGCTGTCCGGCGTCCGCGGCGTGATCCGCACCCGGACGCGCGCGTTCGTGCTCTACCTCATCGGGCTGCTGGTCATGCTGATCGTCATCCCGATGCTGGTGGCCGGGCCGGCGCTGGTGCGGCAGGCGCTGCCGGAGAGCGCGCCGGCGGTGCAGCTGCTGTACTGGCCGGTGGTGGTGATCCTGTCGATCCTGTTCCTCGCGCTGCTCTACCACATGAGCGTCCCGGTGCGGACGGCCTGGTGGCGCGAGGTGCCCGGCGCCGTGCTGGCGCTGCTGATCTGGATCGTCGGCAGCGCGGGCCTGCGGATCTACCTGGCCGGATCGCTGCGCGGGGTGTCGGTGTACGGGTCGCTCGCCGCCGCGATCGCGGTGCTCGCGTGGCTGTACGTGGCGGCGCTCGCGGTGCTGATCGGGGCCGCGCTGAACGCCGAGATCGACCGGCTCTGGCCGAGCGGCGACACCGCGCGGGCGCGCGCCGTGCGGGAGGCGCAGGCCGAGGAGGAGCCCCGCGACCAGGGGGCCGCGGGTAAAAACAACCCCGAACAGGGCTCTGAATAGGTTAAACATGTCGTAACCTCGCGTGGCATGACCCCTCGTGAGGAGACCCGCCGGCTGCGGACCGTGACCGGCACGATCGCGACGTCCGAGATCACCGGGCCGGTGCTCGCTCACGAGCACCTCCAGATGGACCTGCGCTGGCCCGCGCGCCCCCAGCTGGTCGAGTCCGACCCCGGCCGGTGGCTGGACGAGGAGAAGCCCGTCCAGCGGGAGCTGTCCGCGCTGCGCAAGGAGCACGGGCTCGGCCTCGTGGTCGACCTCACGTGCTCGGGCATGGGCCGCAACGCCGCCGCGCTCGCCCGGATCAGCGCCGGCGCCCGGGTCGCCGTGGTCGCCGGGACCGGCGTGTTCACCGAGCCGTTCCACCCGGCGTTCGTCCGGGAGACGCTGGCCGCCGAGACCGGCCCGGACGGCCCGACCGGCGTCGAGCGGCTCGCGGAGCGGCTGCTCGCCGAGGTCGGCTTCGGCATGGACGGCACCAATTGCCTGCCCGGCGTCATCGGCGAGATCGGCACCTGGGGCGAGTCGCCGACCGAGACCGAGGAGCTGTGCCTGCGCGCCGCCGCGCGGGCGGCCCGCTACTCCGGCCTGTCCGTCGCGACCTACGGCCGGTCTGGGCTCGCCCAGATGGAGATCCTCACCTCCGCCGGACTGTCCCCGGACCGGGTCGCCGTCGGCCAGCAGGACCGGGTGGACGACCCCGGCCAGCACCGCAAGATCGCCGAGATGGGCGGCTACGTCTCGTTCGGCACGCTCGGCCTCGCGGGCGACGACCCGGACGCCATCGGCGCCCGCGTCCGGCTCGTGCTGGACCTGCTGGAGGCCGGGCACGCCGACCGGGTGCTGCTGAGCACCGGCGTCTCCCGGATGGAGCAGATCGGCCGCTACGGCGGCGCCGGCTTCGGCTACCTCTTCGAGACCTTCCTGCCCGCGCTGCGCGCCGCCGGAGCCGACGAGGCGACGCTGGACACGATCCTGCGCGACAACCCCCTGCGGTGGCTCGCCGGATCCTGAGCGAGCGCCTCACGGCTCCGTGAGTGGGTAGGGGACACCCCGGAAGGGGGTGGTCCCCATGTCCTGGAACAGATCCGCACGAGGGGACTTCCAGCGGGCGGAGACCGTCCGGCTCCCCTACACCGACCGCGCCGAGGCGGGCCGCGTGCTCGCCGAGCGCCTCGTCTCCCTGGGCCTGGAGGGGGCGGCCGTCCTCGCGCTGCCGCGCGGCGGCGTCCCCGTCGGGTACGAGGTCGCGCGGCGGCTCGGGTCCCGGCTCGACGTCCTGGTGACCCGCAAGATCGGTTATCCGCCGCAGCCGGAGCTCGGCGTCGGGGCGATCGCCGAGGGCGGCGCCCCGGTGTTCGACGGCGAGCTGCTGGCCCGGCTCGGCCTGCGCGAGGACGACCTCGCGGGCACGGTGGCGGCCGAGCGCGCCGAGCTGGACCGCCGCGTCGCGGCCTACCGGGGCGGCCGGCCGCTGCCGGAGGCCGCCGGGCGCCCGGTGATCGTGGTGGACGACGGGCTGGCCACCGGCGGCACCGCCCGCGCCGCGGTGCGGGCCATGCGCGAGCGCGGGCCGTCCCGCCTGGTGCTCGCGGTGCCGGTGGGCGCCGCGGAGACCGTCCACGGGCTGGAGGCCGAGGTGGACGACATCGTCGTCCCGGCGGCGCCGTGGGACTTCCGCGCCGTGGGCCAGTGGTACCGCGACTTCGAGCAGCTGACCGACGCCGACGTGACGGCCTGGCTGGAGCGGGCCGCGTCCGGCGCGCGGGGCCCCGGCGGACCGGACGGCGGGTGAGGCGGCGGGCCGCCGGGAGCCGGCCCGCGCCGGCGCCCGGAATGGCGGCCGCCGAATTTCGGTGAATGGGTCACATCGCGGAGTCGTTTGCGGTAAAAGCATCCCGGATGGAATGTCGTGGAACGATGTAACCCATCTGTGATGCAGATGTGACGACCGGGCCCGACCCGGTCGGAGGGGCGAGACCCCCGGCAACGCAAACGGCCCCGCGGGGCGGGGCCGTGACGTTTTCAGGTGGCATGCCGGGGATCGCGTCGGGAGCGTTTCCGAGCCTGCCCGCTCGCTCGGTCAGGCGGCGTTGGCGCGGCGCATCCGGCGACGGCGCTCGGACGCGCGCTCGTCCTCGTTGAGACCGCCCCACGTGCCGTACTTCTCGGGCCGGGACACCGCGTAGTCCAGGCACTCCGTGCGGACGGGGCAGCCCATGCAGATCTGCTTGGCCTTGCGCTCGCGAATCTCGCGCTCGGGCTGGCGCTCGCCGTCGGGACCGAAGAAGAGGACGAGGTCTTCCCCCCGGCACGCCGCGGCGTCCTGCCAGCCCCAGCTGGGACGAGGGAGGTTTGCCTGCCGACGTACCTGAGCCATGGAACACCCACCTTGATTGGTTTCGAACAAAAAACGGGACATGGACGCTCGACGTGCTTCAGGTGACATGAGTCAGAAGCGCCGAATGTTCCAACGTCTGGAGTTGCCGCTCTGTTCCCCGTCCGGTTACTCCGGAATCCTGGGGACGTGCGACACGGAGGCCCTCGAATGGGGCCTCAGAGAGATTACACGAGGGCCGCCTCGTTGAGAAGGGTGAGTTCCCTAACAACATAGGTTCGCAAGTTCTCGCCGCAGTCCGGGCCGCAGGGGTCGGACTGCTGGACGGCCTCCAGGGTCACCCGGTAACGGCTCTCCCGAGCAGTAACGACCGCTTCGTACCGAGATGTTCCGGTCAGCGACTCCACGGTCACCTCGTCCACCCCGAGGACGCCGGTCCGGGCGCGGACGAAGTGCTCCGCCGCCTGCGCCGGCTCGGGCGTCCCGGCCCGCCCGCGCAGCCGGTCGAGGACGACCTCGCCGCGCAGGTAGGCGTCCACCGCCGCCACGGCCTCGGTCTCGCCGAGGTCGCCGTAGTAGAGCCCGTGGGGAAGACACACCAAATTCGCCGCAAATCGGTCGCCGCCGACATGGGTGGTTTCCCATACGCGGCGGTCGAAACGCCCGGCGAGGGCCCGGGCCAGCGGCGCCCCCGTGCGTGCGCAGCAGGCGTTGTGCCGCCCGTGCGTGCACGCCAGCAGCACCGGCTCCGTCACCCGCGGGCCGAGCCCCGGCGACCGGCCGGCGGCGAGCGCGGCCAGGTCGAGCTCCGCCAGCTCCGCCGGATCGGCCAGCTCGCGGCCCTCCATCCAGACCTCGGCGCCGCGCGAGAACGCGGCGTAGACCTGGACCGGCGGGGTGGCGCGGCGGCGCCCCGGCCGCCGGATCAGCTGCGGCCGGACGCCCGCCTTCTTCGCGGCGCGCACGGCCTCGCCCACCGGGTCGCCGCCGGGCAGGTCGGTGACGTTCTCGGGCCACGGACCGGGGTGCTCGATGAGCAGCCAGGCGCGCGCCTTCACGGTCGCGCTCGCCAGGCACGGGCGCTCGCCCGTGTGGCTCCCCGGGCAGTGCCCGCAGCCGTTCCCCCGCGTCACTCGTCCCCCCGGCCGATCTTCAATGGATTAGGTAAGGGTAACCTAACGGGTCGCGGCCAAACCTGGAGGGGTGCGGCGGGAGGGGTGACGGAGGTCTCAGTCTCCCCTTCCCTCAGCGCAGCGCGGCCCGGGGGAGCAGCGCCTCGGCGGCGGGCAGCGCGGCCTCCCGGTCGGCGGCGACGAGCCCGATCCGCGTGCGGCGGTCCAGCAGGTCGCCGGCGTCCAGCGCGCCCTCGTGCCGGACGGCCCAGACCAGCTCCGCCCCGGTCACCGGCAGGCCCGGCGCGACCGGCTCCAGCAGCGCGGGGTCGTCCCCGCCCAGCGCGGCCAGCATCGGCGCCTCCGTCCCGTAGCGCTGGACGAGGCGGGACGGCGCGTCCAGCGCGTCCAGCCGGGCGCGCGGGGCGGCGCCGACCAGCGGCAGCCGGGACGTGCGGCTCGGCCCGGCGGTGAGGCCGCGGGCGCGCACCGCCGCGTCGACGGCGTCCTGCGCCATCCGCCGGTAGGTGGTGAGCTTGCCGCCGACGACCGTGACGACGCCGTCCCGCGAGGTCAGCACCGCGTGGCGGCGGGAGATGTCGGCCGTGTCGCCGCCGTGCCCGACGTCGAGCAGCGGGCGCAGCCCGGCGAAGGCGCCGAGGACGTCCGAGCGCCGGACGGGGACGTCCAGCGCGGAGGCCAGCACGTCGAGCAGGAACCCGATCTCGCCCTCGGTGGGCTCCGGCACGTCGGGGATCGGCCCGTCGGCGGGCTCGTCGGTGAGGCCCACGTAGACGCGGCCGTCGCCCTGCGGCAGCACCAGCAGGAAGCGGGAACCGCCGCCGGGGATCGGCACGTGCATCCCGGCGGACAGGCCGCGCAGCGCCGCCGCCCGCAGCACCAGGTGGGTGCCCCGCGACGGGCGCAGCCGCACCCCGTCCACGAGGCCGCCCGCCCAGACGCCGGCCGCGTTCAGCACGGCCCGCGCCCGGACGGTGAACTCCCGCCCGGTCAGCTCGTCGCGCACCAGGGCGCCGTCGCCCGCCACCTGGACGGCGCGGCACCGGGTGAGGACGCGGGCGCCGTGCCCGGCGGCGGTCCGGGCGAGCGCGGTGACCAGGCGCGCGTCGTCGCACAGCTGGCCGTCCCACGACAGCAGCCCGCCGCGCAGCCCGTGCGTTACGAAGCCTTCTCGACCACCCTCGGCGCCTGGTTCTCTCAGATCCGTGTGTGCCGGATCGTGGGCATGGCTCTCCTCCTTCTCCGGCCCCCGCTCGGTGG